>CAKVOP010000001.1 GCA_934793215.1 uncultured Clostridia bacterium
TAAAGGTATAACTTACTATTTTAATTGATAAAAAAGACTAGACGAAAAGTCTAGTCTTTTTTAGTGCAATTTACGCCGTTAAAAATTGACGCCAAAATGTTTAGTTTTGAAGCGTTCGGTTGTGAATATTGGGATTTAAATGTCGTTGAACTTGAATGCTGTTCTTGATGAGAAATCATACTTGACTTGCTATTTTTTGTGATATTATATTGATTGCTTTTGGTGGTGTATATATAAATTTTTTCACTTTTTAGAAACTTTCAAAGAGATCTTTGTTTTTACCATGTTTGGGTGATATTTTAATCATCTTTTATAATTTAATTTCATTTTATGCTATCATAATCATGAAGTGTAATTTTTTTTAAATGTGAAAAAGTTAATCTATCGACAAAATATGGAAGACCTTTTCAAATTGCCTATTGACTTGGTGGAGACTATGTGGTAAAATTGCTATACATACAAAGGAGAGAAATTATGAGTTTTGGCGACAGCAGAGAGTTTTACGACCTTTCAAAGGCAAGCAGAGACCAACTTAAAGACATTATGTTTGTAAGAAAGGCACTTGCCACCAATCCCGACAATGTTAAATATGTACCAAAGGAAATATATAAGAAAATTTGCAAGATTGAAGAGGCAAAAAGAAAATTGGCTATGAAAAATGCGAAGGGAGCGATTAAATACAAACTTGCTTTTCTCAAGACTATGCGTTTGATTGCCAATGGAAATGAAGATGCACTTGTAATTGCACCTGAATACATTAAAAATGTTGAGAATATTGTTCTTGCTGCCATCGACAAATTGGGAAGCGTTCAATTGAAAAATGCGGGCGAACAATTAAGAGTTGATGAAAAATTTACTTTAAAAGTGATTAAAAACCACCCTGAAGCAATAAAATATGTTGATGCTTTATTACTTTTAAGTCCAACATTTTTGAAAATGGCTTATCAAGCAAACACTCAAATTACTCTTTATCTTCCAGCATTTTTAAGAGAAGCATTGGGCAGAGCTCTTGATGACAAAAACTTGTCTTATTTTGAAGAAGAGCTTATTAACGATAACGTTTCTTGGTAAACAAAAGAAAAAACACGAGAGTACGCAAAATAAATTACTAATCTTTGAAATTGGGGTTAGTGCGTAATCCGTGTTTTTTAGGCTATGGGAAGGATAAACAAAATTACAATTAATAAAAGGAAATGAAAATGAAATATCAAAATAAAGAAGAACTTATAAAAATTTTAACAAAAGATGGAATGAAATTAAAGGAAGTTGAAGACGATTTACGCTTTGATGAAGATGTTGTTATAAGTGCATTAAAAGGTACATTATCTAGTCTTCAATATGTTGATGCGAGTTTTGCTCAAAATGTAAATTTTATTTTGCGTGCGATTAAGGAAACGCCTTGGGCATTGTTTGTATACAAGTTTGCTAATGAAAATGTTAGAAACCTTGAAAAGGTTGTTGAAGAAGGAATCAAAAAAGACGGACAAATTATTGCATTTGCTGACAAATGTTACCAAAATCGTATTGACCTTGCTCACCTCGCTCTTTGTGCAAGCAGAAACCCAGGACTTGAATACTTTGGGGAAGAAGTAAGGGGAAATCAACAATTTATGATTGAAGTCCTTAAACTTTATCCACAAGAATTTCGCAATCTTACTGCTGACCTTAAAAGTGACATTTCATTTTTGGCGAAAGCGGTTCTCGCAAACAGAAATATTATGAAGTATCTTGATAAAGATATTGTTAATATCGTTAAAGATTATGTTGTTGAGTCTTATAAAAATAGCGAAAACGAAAATCAAGGAAGAGAAAATTTAGGTTAAAGGATAATAATTACATGGCAAAAGATAACAATATTATAAAGGTGTTTCCCAGGGAGTTTATCACACAAATAAATGACGAGATATTCAAAATCCCTGCAAATCAAAGAGGGGTGATTGATTTAACTTGCTGGAATTATATTGAAATCAAAAACGGCATTTATTTATTTGTAGGCGAAAAAGGTTACATGAAGGCAAGAAAGTCGTCTCAAAACGCAAAACTTGAAACTTTTGAAACTGGGTCGCTTATCAAATTGGTCGCAAAAGAGCCTGAAATGTTGAAATTCGTTTCTGTCGAAAAGTTTAAAGACATCGATTTTATATATGATTGTTATGTAGAGGCAACGCGTTCTTGTTATGACATTATTGAGAAGACAAATTATGACCACATTAAAGCGCTTGCCATTAAAAGGAAAAATGCAATTTGGAACATTT
Organism: uncultured Clostridia bacterium; assembly: GCA_934793215.1. Taxonomy (GTDB): domain Bacteria; phylum Bacillota; class Clostridia; order Christensenellales; family UBA1242; genus Caccovivens. The sequence goes on from CAKVOP010000001.1 coordinate 2,256, forward strand.
TTGCCCTAGCTATTCAAGATGCGTTCATGGAGCTTGCTGAAAGGGAAAACTTTTTTAGGCAAGTTAATAAAGATCTTGCAGAAGCCATGGCAAATGGAGAGTGGGACGAAGATTTTACTAGCACTGATTGGGAATCATATGAGAATGATGAAGACGGTGATGAAAGAAGTGATTGTTAATATTTAAAGGCCTTATTCTTTGAATTGCGACTTATAATTGATTTTCAAAGCAAAGGTCTTTTTTATGGTTTTTAACGCTCGAATTATCGAGCGTTTTTTTGTTTAACAAAAATCGCTAGGGCATAAATGCTTAAAAACAGAAGTCAAAATGTTTCTCTATGTGTCATATTAAGGACAGGCCTTTTATATATTTAATTAGGAGGCTGTAGTGGCATTTTGGGGGCTATTAATTTTAGGATTGGTGCAAGGACTCAGTGAATTTTTGCCAATTTCTTCAAGCGGGCATTTATTGCTTTTGGGTAAGATTTTCGGCATAACGGACTCAATCTTTGTAAGTATATTCTTGCATGTCGCCACTTTACTTTCAATTTTGGTTGTTTTTAGAAAAGAAATCTGGTATATGATTTGCCACCCCTTTTCAAAAGAAACCATTTCTTTGTGCCTTGCTACAATTCCTACATGCATTATTGCTCTTGTGCTTTTACCGCTTGTAAAGAAATCTTTTAATGGACAATTTTTATATATTTCATTTTTAATTAGTGCAATATTACTTCTATTTGTTCATTTTTACACAAAAAAGCATAAAAATCATGGATTTACTTTAAAAAATGCTCTAATTATGGGCGTCGCACAAGGTTTTGCGGTATTTCCGGGAGTGTCGAGGTCTGGGACAACCATATCAGCAGGACTGATTAGTGGTGGAGACAAGAGTGAGTGTGCTAAATTCTCTTTTCTGCTTTCAATTCCAATCATTTTAGCTTCAATGGCGGGTGAAATGTTTGAGGTTTGTCAGTCAGGGCAGACTCTTTCGTTTAGTCCACTTGGGCTTGTGTTAGGATTTGTAATTGCATTTGTGAGTGGGCTACTTTCGATAAAGTTTATGATGAGGGTTACAGAAAAAGCAAACTTTATGTGGATAAGTGGATACCTTATCATGATTGCTATATTAGCTAAAATTGTTATGTAATTAAAAGGTGGGAGTTGTGTCAAATTTTTACAGTAAAAACATAGAACAGTCACTTATTGAAATGGGGACAACTAAAAATGGACTTTCCCAAGAGGAAGCCGTTGCAAGAATAAAGTTAAATCCACCGACCGAAAGTAAAAAGACTAGTGGGGGGATAGTAAGTAAATTTTTTGCACAGTTTTTTGATTTTATGATTATAATTTTGCTTATTGCTTCTGCCATTTCTATAACTATTGGCATAATTGACCGCAAGGCTGGTGATATTGCTGATGGTTGCATAATTTTGTTTATTGTTATAGTGAACGCTATTTTTGGAGTAGTGCAAGAATATAAAGCCGAAAAATCGCTCGAAGCATTAAATAAACTGACCCAGCAAGAGGCACACGTGATTCGTGGCGGGGTTACTATAAAAGTTCCAGCGAACAGTTTGGTTAAAGGTGATATAGTTGTGCTTGAAGCGGGCGTAATAGTTCCTGCAGATTTAAGGCTTATCGATGGCGTTTTGCTTAAAATAGATGAGTCGGCTTTAACAGGGGAAAGTCAAGCGGTGGACAAAAACCCAAAAGGAATTTATAAAGAGAATTGTGCTCTTGGGGAACTTAAAAACATGGCGTTTAAAGGGACGACAGTTATGAGCGGTCGAGGGCTGGGAATGGTTGTAGCCGTTGGTGAAGAAACAGAATTTGGAAAGATTGCTTCTGTCATCAAAGACAGCAAGAAGGAACTTACCCCTCTTGAAAAAAGTATAAAAAGTGTTAGTAAAATTTTGACATGGCTTGTTCTCGCTGTTGCACTTGTAACTTTTATCATTGAAGTATTTGTATCCCATTTAAGTGTGTTAGATGCATTTTTGACAGCGGTGGCAATCTCTGTTGCTGCAATACCAGAAAGTATGCCCGCGGTGATAACTATAATTATGAGCATGGGAGTGAGCAAACTGGCAAGGCAAAAAGCGATAATTAAACGCCTTCATTCGGTTGAAACTCTTGGTGCGTGCGATGTTATTTGTTCGGACAAAACGGGGACCCTTACTCAAAACCGCATGACAAGCAAAAAATGTTTTATTTCAGGCAAAATTTACGATTGTGAAAAGAAAAATGACGACCTTTTTCCTCTTGCATATGGAGTTGGGATTTGTAATGATTCTAAATTTGTTGACGGCAAATTGCAAGGCGAGGGAACGGAAAATGCATTGCTTGAATTTTCTGTGATTCAAGGAGTACAACTCAATGGGAAAAGGGTAGACGAGAAACCATTCGATAGTGATCGCAAACTCATGAGCGTTTTGATTGACGACGGAATAACCAAAACAATGTTTACAAAAGGTGGAGTGGACAGGCTTATTGATAAGTGTGACAAAATATATGACAGTGGGCGAGTACGTCCTCTCACGCCTCGTGATAAAGAATGTATATTGGAGGCCAATGAAAAATTCTGCGTGCAGGCAATGAGGGTGATTGCACTTGCAGTAAAAGAGAATGTCGACCGAAATGAATTTAAAGAAGACAAACTTGTGTTTATCGGACTTGTAGGCATGATTGATCCGCCTAGAAAAGAGGCAAAAGAGGCCCTCAAAAAGTGTAGAAAAGCGGGCATGAGACCTATTATGATAACAGGAGATTACCCACAGACTGCACTTGCGATAGCAAAAGAGATTGGTCTTGCTAAAAGCGAAAAAGAGGTGTTGTCAGGGGGAGAGCTGGCAAAATTAAGCGATGAAGAGTTGAATCAAAAAATAGCACATATTTCAGTGTTTGCTCGTGTTAGCCCAAGTGACAAAATGCGAATAGTGGAGGCTTTAAAAAGGCGAGGACATGTTGTAGGCATGACGGGTGACGGAGTAAACGATGCTCCAAGTTTAAAGAAGGCTAATATAGGTATTGGCATGGGGAAAAGTGGGACTGATGTTGCAAAAGAAGTTGCCGACCTTATCATAACTGACGATAATTTCGCGACAATTATAGTGGCGGTCGAAGAGGGGCGTAAGATATATAAAAACATACAAAAAACGGTAAAATTCTTGTTTTCTGCTAATTTTGCTGAACTTATGAGTCTTTTTGTTACCACATTGCTATTTCCTAACTGCGTTTTCTTGCTTCCCGTGCAAATCCTATTTGTAAATTTAATAACCGATTCTTTGCCAGCGATAGCATTGGGCGTTGAAAAGACGGAAAAAGAAATAATGCTTGAAAAACCACGGTCGCCCAAAGAAGGACTATTTTCTCATGGCGTTGGATATAGCATAGTTATTTTAGGTATGTTCCAAACCTTGTTTGTGGTTCTTGCCTATGCTTTTGGGGCAATCTATTACTGTCAAGGTGTGGCGATGACAATGGGATTTTATACTTTAAACATCTTGCAAATGTTTTACCTTGCTTCTATTAGAACGGAAAAGCCGTTTTACAAAAGCAAGCCTTGGCAAAACAAATTCTTCCTTCTCGCTGTTGGTTTCTGTTTCGCACTTATTGGAGTGTTCGCATTTACACCATTGCGTTCTGTGTTAAATCTTGAAAAACTGAATTTGTCTCAATGGCTAGTTATTTTTGCACTTTCTGTTGCAATGATATTAGTTGCAGAAATTTATAAATTCATTGAAAGGAAAATAGAAAAGAAAAAAACAAATAATTCTTAAAAAATTTTAAACAATATAGGAAAAAGAAAACATCAAAATGCTGATGTTTTCTTTTTTTAGAAAGACAAAACTGTCATAACGGAAATTTCTTTCAACCTCATGCCTCGTTTGTATTGGTTTTATTTTTAAGTTTTTGACCGCCAAAAAGAAAAAATGCTTTAATTTTCACAACAAATAAATATTTATTTACAAAAAAATTGTATTGTGTTAAAATGTAGGTATGAATTTTAATATGCTGGTTAAATCACAAGATGATTATAAAAATCTTGTTAAAGAGGTTGAGAAAAAAGCGCTAGGCAAAAGTACGCTTATTTTTTCAAGCGATAGGGTTTATTCTCGGCAATTTGCTCTTTGTCTTGCATCGGCAATTTTGGAGGGTGGGGATCATGATGGAATTCATGCACAAAAAGTAGGGCTTAATGCCCACCCAGATGTAAAAATTTATCCCAAAGGGGATAAATTTGTCGTCGCTGACAGCCAAGATATAGTTGATGAATGTTTTATAAAGCCAATTTTTGCAGATAAGAAGATTTTTGTTATAAATGATATTGATGATGCAATGGAAATCAGTCAAAACAAACTTTTAAAAGTTTTAGAGGAGCCACCAGCAGGTGTTTACTTCATTTTGACGGCGGATAATCAAAATTTAGTTTTGCCGACAATCAAATCAAGGTGTAATAAGGTGGAACTTAAAAAACTTTCTTCGCAAACGATAGCAAAAGTAATGATGGCTTATGAAAATGGCGACCTTCTAGCACTTATGTGTGATGGGAATGTTGGTGAAGCGATTGGACTCGCTAAAAAGGGTGACGGTAAAGAAATTTTTGACACTGCACTATCGCTTGTGACTCAAATGACATCGTCAAAAACGCTTCTCACGTATTCTAAAAAGGTACTGGGATTCAAAGATGATGCGTTGAAAGTTCTCAAAATTTTCACATTTTTGCTTGAAGACTTATTATATCTTAAAGTGGGCAACGTGAAAGATATGCGTTTTTTGCTTGCAAAAGATGCACTTTTGAGAGTTATAGATGAGTATTCTGTGCGTTGTATATGTGAAATTAGAAAACTTGTTGACAACGCTCTTAAAGAAATAACTTTTAATGGGAATATGACGCTTATAGTTGAAAACTTGCTGTTAAGTGTCTTGGAGGTAAAATATATATGCAAATAGAAGTAGTAACTGCCAAATTCAACGGAGGGGCTCATGGATATTCTTTCAGTCCAAATGGATTTGACCTTAAAAAGGGAGACCTTGTTATTGTTGAAACGGAGAAGGGGAAAGATATTGTCAAAATAACAAAAGAAAAACATTTTGTAGATAATGAGAATATTGATGAGCCACTTAAAAATGTAGTTAAAATGGCTGATGCTGACGAAATTGCTATGGCGAAAGCAAATCGTGAAAAGGTGCAATCTTATTTGCCAAAAATAAAAGAACTTGCAAAGAAAGAAAAACTTGATATGAATGTTATTTCTGTGGAATGCACATACAACCTTTCCAGATTGACTATCAATTTCATGGCGGAAGAAAGGGTTGATTTTCGAGAGTTGGTAAAGAAATTGGCCGAGACATATAAAACTCGAATTGAGCTTCGTCAAATTGGTCCTCGAGATAGGGCTCGCATTATAGGGGGGCTTGGTCCTTGTGGAAAAGAGTGCTGTTGCGCACAGGGATTTGGGATTAATGACCATGTATCTATAAAAATGGCAAAAAATCAAGGTTTAAGTTTAAACCCAAGTGGCATCAGCGGAACATGCGGGAAACTTTTGTGTTGCCTCGCATATGAAAATCCTTACTATGTTGAGGTAATGAAAGAAATGCCGAAAGTTGGTGCGTCTGTAAAAACACCAGATGGAGAAGGCAAGGTTATGTATAATGACCTTATGAAAAAAATGGTTTCTGTAAAATTCCAAACGGAAAACACTAGTGAAATAAAAACATATGATTTAAGCGAAATTAAGTTTAATAAATCAAAAAATGAGCCAAAAGATTGATAAAATTAATGCGAAAAATAAATAAATTAAAAAAATATAAAAAATTATTAAAATAATAATTATTATAAAAATAAGTTTTTTTAAAAATAATTTATAAAAAATAATTTTAAAATAAAAAATTTTTATTTATTTCGATTTAAGGGATTGTTTAGTGGAGGAAAATAAAAATCGCCGTGTTGAAGATTTAGGATGCGGGGACTTGAAGATCATTCAAGACCCTTCTCTTTATACTTTTACTTCGGATTCTGTAATACTGGCAAACTTTATAAAAACAAAGCCTAGTGATAGATGCATGGAAATTGGCATGGGAAGTGCGGTTGTTTCAATTCTACTTTCCGCGAAAGAGAAATTTAAAAATATTGTTGGACTCGAAATTCAAAAAGAAATGGCCTGCCTTGCACAAGAAAACATTGCTCTTAATAACCTTGAAAGTAAGATCAGTGTAAAAAATGTTGATGCGAAGGAATATAGAAAGCACTTTTTGTGTGGAGAATTTGATGTCGTTTTCTCAAATCCGCCATATATGACGAGCAGTACAAACAAAAACAAGAATATTTGTCGCGAAATTGCAAGGCATGAGGGTTATTTACCAATGAACGAACTGACAAAAGTGATGAGTGATAGTTTGCGATTTGGAGGAAAAGCCTACATTGTTTACGGGGCTTCTCGCAGTGCGGGACTTATATCGTCTCTTATAGAACATGATCTTCAACCAAAAACTATGTTCTTTACTGAAAATGGGAAAGGTCGTGTTGTGCTTGTGGTCATTGAAGCTGTTAAAGGGGGAAAAGAGGGAGTAACAGTTTTGCCAAACCTCATTACCAACGATGAAAAAGGTGATTATTACAAGAAATTAAATACTAGAAACTTTTTGAATAATTAGATTATATATTTTTTAATTTAGTAAATAAAAACAATTTGGATAATTTAAAATAAAAGATAAAAAATCAATAAAAAATTAATTTTTTATTGATTTTTTGTTTAAGTTTATTATTTAAATTAAATAAAAATTAAAAATGGGATAATTATTATTGTTAATTAATTATTTATTCATATTTGAATCTTTTAAAAATTAACCAAGTAAGAACCCTTGAATGATAAAATCTTCTGCTTCGCGTTGAGTTAATCCTAGCGTCATAAGTTTGATAAGTTCATCTCCGGCAATTTTGCCAATAACGGCCTCATGTTCAAGAGAAGAGTTTGGATCAGCTGCGTCAATCTCTGGTACGCTTTTAATTCGTGCATTATGAAGAAGAATTCCGTCGCACTCAACATGTCCAAAACATTCATTCTTGCCAACAAGGTTTGATCGAAATTCTTGATAAGAGTTATCTTTTGCCACGCTATGACTTACAACATCGACTGCGGAGTGTTTACCTAAAAGTTTAACATTGAATTGCGTTTTTGCCGATTGATTATCGGTTGTTAAGATGTTTTCTTGTATGTCAAGTCTTGCATTTTCGCCAATTTGAGCAAAAGTTTTTCTTATCGTGCTTGTTACTCCTCCAAGTTGTGTTGTTTCCATAATCATACGGCTATTTTTCTTCATAAAAACACGAGTTACAGGATTTAACACTTTTTTGCCACTTCCGTCGCCTTCTCCTAAATGGCGCTCAATGTATTTCACTTTTGCACCTTCTTCAAGATAAAATGTGTGAATTCCGTCATGTTGACTATCTTTACAGGTGGCGTTGTGTATTCCGCAACCTGCAACAATAAGAACATCGGCGTCTTTGCCAATATAAAAATCATTGTAGACCATGTCGTTAATTCCGCCGACTGTGATTATAACGGGAATGTGTACACTTTTGCCTTGAACGCCAGCGTGTACGATAATATCGATTCCGCTTTTATCGGTTTTAGGATTAATTTCAATTTCTTTTGTTGAATTTCTTTCAAGGGGAGCGCCATTTCTGCGAATATTGAAAGCCCCAGAAGGTGTTTTGTGTAAATCTGCAATTTTTTCAAGGAGTTTAAGTTCTATACTATTCATCTTTTCCTCCTTTTCGCTCTATCAATGGCAAAATCTCATTATAAGTGCCAATTTTTTTAATTCTTCCACTTTGAAGTAAAATCACTTCATCTGCGATTTCAAGAATTTTCTTTTGGTGACTTACTATAATGTTTGTTGCACCTTTGAGAGAAGCAAAAATATTGGTTAGGTTTTCAAAACTCCATAGGTCTATTCCCGCCTCTGGCTCGTCAAAAATGTTGACCTTGCCTTTGCGGGCAAGAGCCATTGCAAGCTCTATTCTTTTAAGTTCTCCACCAGAAAGCTTGTCGTCAAGTGGACGATCTAAATAATCTTTTGCACAAAGCCCCACTTGTAAAAGATATGCTCCCATTTGTCCCGCTGTTGCACCATCGCCGACAGCGATTTTTAAAAGGTCTTTTACTTTTAAGCCTTTAAAAGTTACGGGTGTTTGAAATGCGTATGTAAGTCCAAGGTTGGCTCTTTCTGTTATAGGGGTATTTGTTATATCTTTACCGCCTAACAAAATATGGCCACTTGAAGGGGACAAAATGCCCATTAAAAGTTTCACGAGCGTGCTTTTCCCGCTTCCATTTGGCCCCGTGATAACATAAATCTTTCCCTCTTTAAGATTGAGGGAAATATCTGTAAGTATTTGTTTTTCTCGATCATTATTAAGGGTCGAGTACGATAAATTTTTAATTTCTAACATGGTTTTATTATATCATTTTGCTGGTTTTGTGTCAACAAAGCGTTTATTTATTCTGCTGGGAATATTGATTTTTTAACTGCGGGTTTTATAAAAATTTTAAATTTATATGTTTTTTATCTAAAAGAATCGTAAAATTGCTCATTTTTAAGTAAAAAATCAACATTTTTAATTATTTTTAGGTGCGTGCATGTTGTTTAAGAGATTGTGATTTTTTTCGACCTAATTGTTGTTTTTTTGATAAAATATTGTTATACTAAATATGAACATATAAAAAGGAGGTCAGAATGGGCGTTTGGGGCAGAATCAAAAGTGCTGTAAATAATTTTTATGGCGGAAATGAAGAAGATTATGATGATGATGATTATGGCGTTGACGACGAAACAAACGACGACGCAGAAGAAGATGACAACCCATCTGGCTATGGTGATGATAGCTCCAACCCTAGTGGCTATGGTGAAGACGAAGCGCCTTACACCGAGGAAGACCTAGACGAAGGGGAGATAGAAGCACAAGCAGAAGAGCCCGAGGCTGTTGAGGAAAAGAAAATTATATCCCCATTTTCAAAAATGGGACTAGCGACCATGAAAAAAGAAGCAATTATTCATGGTTGTTCCCCTCGTGTTGAAATGCTCCCATGCCCAATTTGTCACGCAAAAAGTATTTTTATGAGTTACAGAATTTTTGACTGGTTCCCTTTGCTGGTAGGGGCGAGAATAGTTGGTGTGCCTCTATATAGATTTTATTGTTTTAACAAGAAGTGTTCACGTAGTTGGTATAAGGGCTACGTATTTAATTGCCCAACTGAAAAATTTCAACCAGCGTCAGTTCCAACTAAAAGACAATTTAATTCGATGTAAAAATTTTAAAATCACGCCCGTTTTTGAGCGTGTTTTTTTTGAAGTGGGCTTGCGGTGAGGCGGTTAAGCAAGAACCTATATATAATATATCTATATGTTTACTTAATAATATCATATATAAATGCGAATTTCAGTTTGATTTGATTTTAAATTTCACGCAAAGTTTCTTAAAAATTTTGTCGAAAAAATTTGACTTAAATTGTTTATTTGGTTATACTAAATTTAGAATGATTAAGGCATGGACAGTTTTGTTATAAACGAACTGCTCATTCACTCTAAAGGGGATAAATATGGAAAGAAAAGATAAGAAAAAAGTTATGAGTTCATTCGCAAGAATATTCTTTGCATTCTTGTTTGTTTCATCGTGGGCAGTTCTTGGAGTCGCTCTTGCCATTTCTTCGGCAAAGGTGGATATCGGTGGTAAAATCACATTCCAAGCAACAGATGTTCAGGTTACAGTTTCAAATGCAACGTTTGCAGGATTCAAGACAAATCCAAACGGCTCAAAATGCATTGGCTTTACAACAGACGCAAGCACGACCGCTCAACCAGACATTACTTCTTGGGCTGGGCTTGACCTTGCTTGGCAAAGCACAGGTGCAGATGCGACAATCACTTATACAATCAAAAACAACGATGCTGGCAGTGATTCAATTAAAGTTAAATTTGGTGCAATCACAGGGCTTTCAGGCACAAACTCAACCATGACCGTCTCTGTTAAAAATGACACTGCGAATGCTGAAAATTTGACCGCTTCTGGTAAAGAATTCACTCTTGCAGCGACAAAAACTATCACAGTGACTCTTACATTTAAAGTTACAAACCATAATATGAAAGCAGAAATTGCTTCATTTGCAGTTCCAATCACAATGTCTAAATAAATTTGGCTTAAAAAGCGTGGGGGTAAACCCCCGCTTTTTATTTCCGCGTGGAGATGGAGGACGCTTTCTTGACTTATAAAAATATTATTTTTTTATATCTCCTCAATCTAAAAGTTTTTTAAAAAGCCGATTTCTTGCGTGAAAATGGAACTGGTGGCAGTTGATAGGCTATATTTTAATAGAATTTGAGACGGCTAGATTTGAAAAATTTTTACGAATTATTCAATATCAGCCTTTTTTAAATTTGTCAAGCGAATATCAAAAAAATATGTTTAAAAAAGTTAAAAAATTGTCGAAAAAAATTTGACTTAAATTGTATATTTGGGTATACTAACACTAGAATGAGTGATTGAGAGAAGAGTGTAACAAATCTTTGCTCAATGGTTTGCAAAGTGCAGGCAGCCAGCTCAGCAAGACGATGATACATAAAACTACTCTGTTTCGCTCATAATTATAAAGGAGGAAGATTATGGAAAAGAAGAACAAAAGAAAGTTTTGGGGAACTTTAACAAGCTTTTTGCTTACATTCATGTTCATTTCATCATGGGCTGTACTTGGCGTTGCACTCGCATTAAAAGCAGCTAACGTTAATGTAGGTGGTAATATTAGCTTTACTTCTACCGACGTTCAAGCAACTGTTAAACTTGACAGCGTAACTGGAGCAGAAGCAGATAGCTATACTGGAAAATTCCAAGATATCACATTTGTAAAAACTACAAAAACTGATGACACAACTGTTAATGCAGCAGTAGCTTCATGGAAAGACCTTGACTTGGTTTGGACAGATGCTGACGCACCTGTAGCAGTTATCACTTTCGCAATCACTAACACAAACGCTAAACAAGCAATGAAAGTTACAGTTGGTGAAATCGTTAAAGGAACAGAAGACAACGCTACAATCGCAGTTAAAGTTGGTGAACAAGCTCACACTGCAAGTGCAGACTACAATGTTGAAGCTAGTGCATCTTTAAAAGTTACAATCACTCTTACAGTAACTAGCGCTGATCAAGACGCTAAGATTACTGGCTGGAATGTACCTATCACTCTTGAACAAGCTGCTAGAGCTTAATCAAATTTTTAGGAGTAAACCTTGAAAACTAAAAACAAAAAAAGATTTTGGGGACTCTTTTGTGGATACCTATTTTCGATTTTGTTTTTGGCGAGCGGATTGGTTTTAAGTGTAACTTCAGCACTTTCGCTCGCAACTATAAATGCGGGCGGGAAATTTAATTTTATTGTGCCAGTGGAGGACGAATCTGCCTACACTGGCATTTTAAAATTTTATGATCCTGACTCGACTGCATCAACTATTTCGGTTTGTGCAGACCCATCGACAAAATCAAATAGTGACTATCCTTCAACAGTCACAATCCCAAACAAAATTAGAGTTAGTGGCAAAACCTATACAATAAAGATTGTAGGTTCTTTTTCTGGTTGTTCTAACCTTCAATCAATCACAATTCCTGATAGTGCATCAATAATAAATTCCTCCATTTATTCTTCAAGCACGGGTGCGGGCGTCACTGACACCGTAAACACGTTTGAAAACTGCACTAATCTTCAATCAATCACAATTCCAAGTGGTATTCAGTCAATCGTGACAGGTGCATTCAATGGGTGTACCGCTCTTGCAACCATGACTGTTGCCAGTGGAAATACAAAATATTATAGTAGCAATAACGCAATCATCACCAAGGCGAACAAAACCCTTGTTGCAGGTTGCAAAAACACTACTATTCCAAACGATGTTACTGCAATCGGGGATAGAGCATTCCGTAAGATTTCGACATTAACATCAATCACAATTCCAACTTCGGTTAAATCTTTGGGATCAAGTGCATTCGCATTTTCTGGTCTTTCAAGTATTGCAATTCCTGCTGGAACAACAAGCATTGAGGGCAACACTTTTGCATGTTCTACTTCGCTGGGGACAATAAGCGTTGATAGTGCAAACACAAAATATAAGGGTGAAGGCAATGCCATAATTGAAAAGGCAACTGAAAAATTAATTGCAGGTTGCAAAAACACAGTGATTCCAAGTTATGTTAAAGAAATTGGAAGTTATGCTTTCCAAGGGCATCCTATCACAAGTGTAACAATTCCAGCAAGCACCACAATAATTGATCCGTATGCATTTATGAGTTGCTCAAAACTTACATCTGCAACATTTAAAACGGATTTTGGGTGGAAAGTTGATGGAACGGCAATTGATGTCGCTTCAAGCACATCCACAAATGCTACTAATTTAAAGACTACTCATGTTTCAAAAACATGGGTTCAAGCTACTCCAACCGCCGAGGAATACACAGACTTTGCGTTTACTTTCTTTGACAATGCAGACGGCACACATACAGCATCGGTTAGAGCAAAAGATACAAACACAATTTCAGGTGCAAAGCGTATTCCAACTCTTGTTGCGAAGACTGCCGGCGGAACTGACTATGTAGTAAACAAAATTGAAGCAAACGGCTTCCAATACGCAACAAACCTCACCTCAATCGAAATTCCAAGCACAATCATTGAAATTGAAGACTATGGTTTTGCTGGAAGTGGATTGACATCGGTCGTGGTTCCAGGTTCGGTTAAAAGACTTGGTGAACAAGCCTTCGGCAGTGGTGCGTTCGGCAGTGTGGCTACTACTACGTCATTGCAAACAATTACTCTCAACGACGGGCTTGAAACAATCGGATATGCAGCATTCCATACATCTGGGCTTACTTCAATCACAATACCAAGCACGGTAACCAGCATGGAAGCCGAAGCATTTTATGGCTGCACCAATTTGCAAACAGTCAACATTTTAGGGCAAATAACAGAGATAGCGAACTCAATATTTGCTGGATGTTCAAAACTTACAACTGTTGATATGCCAAATTCGGTCAAAACTATTGGAGATTCGGCTTTTGTGGGCTGCGAAAAATTAATCAATATAAATTTAAGTTCTAGCCTTGAAACTATTGAAGTGGGAGCATTTGCATATACTGGTTTGACATCTATCACAATTCCTGCAAGTGTTACAAGAATTGGAGGTAGTACTAGCGCAAATTCTTGGCCATTTAGTGATTGCGGGAGTTTATCTTCGGTAATTTTCGAGAATCCAATTGGATGGAAAGCGGATAATGTCTATATTTATCTTGGCGTTCCAAGTCAAAATGCACAGTATTTTGCGAATGAAAATTATACTTATGGTGCATGGACGCGTGGTGATAGCCAAATCTTCGACTTTACATTTAACGCAGATAGCACTGCGTCAGTTAAAGCGTATGACAATGCAACTATTAATGGTGGCATTATTATTCCTACTCTTGCCATGGATAGCAATGGTTCAACATGCACAGTAAACAAGGTGGAAGATAACGGATTTGCTTATCAAAGTGGTTTGGATTCTGTAATTTTCACAGATTCAATAAGAGTAGTTGGAGAATCTGCTTTTGCTAGCACTGGTTTGGGAGAAATTATCCTCAATGAAGGGCTTGAGACTATTTCTTATCAAGCGTTCTACCAATCTGGTAGCACATCTATTTATATCCCAGCTTCGGTGACAAGTCTACAAGCAGAAGCATTCTATCAATGCACTAACCTTGCATCTGTTACAATAGCTCCAAGTTCAGCACTCACAACAATTAGTGATAATGTGTTCCAAGAAACAGCGATTAACAATTTCGTAATACCAAATTCTGTTACGGAGATTAAAGCAGGAGCATTCTTTGCTTGTGCAAATCTTACAAACATAACTATTCCAGAAAATGTTACGACTATTGGCTCTTCAGCATTTCAATATTCAGGACTGACATCTGCCACCTTCAGCAAAGCCTATGGCTGGAAAGCAGGTGACACCATTGTAGATGTTTCTGCTGACACAGCACAAAACGCAACTTGGCTTGCTGATACTTATGCGGGAGAAATTTGGACACAATCACTCCCAAATGAAGATTTTTATAGTGATTTTATCTTTACATTTAATGATACAAACAAGACTGCATCGGTTAAAGCAAGGGATACAAGCACAATATCAGGCAATAAAGTTATTCCAAGCACAGTAGTTAAAAATGGAACGACAACATTCTACACTGTGACAGCTATAGACGATAATGGGTTTGCAAGTGCCTCAAATCTTACCAAAATAATAATTCCAGATAGTATTATAACGGTAGGCGAGACAGCGTTTAATGCTTCGGGATTAACTTCGATTACTGTGCCTGACTCCGTATCTTCTATAGGGGCAGGAGCATTCCTAGAATGCACAAAGTTAACTAGTGTATCATTAGGAAATGGTATTGAGACAATTCCTTGGGCTTGTTTTGGTGATTGTTCATTACTATCATCTTTAACAATTTCTTCAAGTGTCAAGAGAATAGAAGAAGGCATCATAAGTGGAACAGCAATTAAGAATATTGTAATTCCAAATAATGTTGAAACACTTGAACCTTCAGCATTCCGTAATACGAACTTGGAAAATATAACGCTTGGCACAGGAATTACTCAAATCCCTGAAAGTTGTTTCCTTGCTTCACCAAAATTAAAATCAATTACGATTCCATCTAATGTTGTGTCGATCGGTTCAGGGGCTTTTCATGTGACAGTACTCACATCTGCGACTTTTGCAAATCCTGTTGGTTGGAAAGCGGGCGATTATAGTATTTACCTCGGTGTTCCAAGTCAAAACGCTCAATATCTTGTAAAAGATTATCTTGACGTTACATGGACGCGCAGTGAAGCGGACGAATTGTTCACCTTCACTTTTAACTCGGCTGACAAGACTGCGTCAGTGAAAGCAAGAGATGCAAGCACGATCTCAGGGAAAATTGCAATACCTGGATTAGCATTAAATAATGGTACAATATTCACAGTGACCTCGATTGATGATAACGGATTTTGGAAAGCGACAAAACTTACAGGGATTACCATTCCAAACAGTGTGACAAGCATTGGGGAATCTGCATTTAGTAGCTGTTCAAGACTCGCCTTAATCACAATTCCAGATAGCGTGACAAGTATTGGTGAGCTGGCATTCGACGGCTGCTCAAGTCTTGCAAGCGTGATGTTGGGTACAGGAATAGCAGAAATTCCACACTACGGTTTCGCTAGCTGTACTTCCCTTACCTCAATCACAATTCCAAGAAGTGTGACAAGTATTGGAGCAAAAGCTTTTAACTCTTCTGGACTTACCTCAATCACAATTCCAAGCAGTGTGACTAGCATTGGTAATTATGCATTTGAAAGCTGCTCAAGTCTTACATCTGTAACATTTGAAAGCACAAATGGGTGGACTGTGGGGCAAGGTACAGCCATTGATGTCACTGTTCCAAGTCAAAATGCAACGTACCTAACATCCTCATGGGATGTGGCTGGGGTTTGGACTAGAGATAGCAGTGCTACTTCAAAATATTTAAATTTCTCATATAATAACTCTACGAATGAGGCTACTTTATATTCAGTTAATTCAACAGTTGTAGGCGCGTATGTTCCTGAACTTACTGCGTATAACGGAACAAATTATACTGTAACGACTATTGGGGAGGAATATTCGTCTGTAGTATCTAAAACTCTCCAAGAAATAACTATTCCAAAAACTGTTACATCAATGTGTGAAAAAGCATTTTATGATAATAGTTCACTTAAACAAGTAACATTTGCTTCAGGTATAAATCTTACTGAAATACCAGAATTGGTGTTTGGATATTGTACAAGTTTAACAGATATTATTCTTCCATCATCGGTTACTTCGATTGGAAAAGGTGCATTTTATTACTGTACAAGCTTAACAGAATTTACTATTCCATCCACGGTTAAAACAATTGGACAAGCTGCTTTTTACGGTAGCGGATTGACTTCAATCACAATTCCAAATTCGGTAACTTCTATTGGTAGTGCAGCATTCTATAAATGCGAAAATCTTAATAGCGTGACTATTGGTACAGGTTTGAAATATATTCCTGAATCTTGCTTTAGAAACACGGCATTAACATCAGTTACAATTCCAAGCAATGTTATAGGAATTGATATTCTGGCATTTGAAGGTTCAAAACTGACGAGTGCAACATTTAAAAATACAGGTTATTGGTATTACAATGGTTCTTCTATTATAGTTACTAATGCATCAACAAACGCTACTAATTTGAAAACCGATAAAACTTCATATCCATGGGAAAGAGCTTCAACGGCGTCTCTGCATACAGACTTTACATTCTCTAACTATAACAGCAGTACAAAGACATGTAGTGTTGCGGCTAGCGGTACATCAATCTCTGGTAATATTAGAATTCCTGGTCTTGTTCTCTATAATAGTGTAGTTTACAAAGTAACAGATGTTGTGGCTCTAGGATTTAAAGATTGTTCAAATGTTACTGGATTATATATCCCATGGACAATAAAGAGTATTGGAAATTATGCATTTTCAGGCACAAGCCTTGAAACTATCGAGGTCGCTTTAGAAAATAGCACTTATAAGAGTGTGGGAACTTCTGGCACAGAGACAAACTCTATAATTGAAAAATCTACAAACACCCTTGTTCTTGGTTGCAAAAATACAACTATTGATACAAGTGTTATAAAGATTGGTTATGGTGCATTTAGAGGACAACTTGTCGAGAATATAACCATTCCTGAAAATGTTAAGATTATTGATGAGTGGGCATTCTATCAGACAAAACAATTGGATTATGTAAATGTTTTAGGGGCAGTTGAAATCAAATATGGTGCATTTGCCGAATCAGCTATTCAATCCATCTCTCTACCTTCAACATTGGTTGTGATAGAAGAAAGAGCGTTCATGAACGGTACTAATAAACAAAGTTCAAACAGTATTACAATCCCTGCAAATATTGCAAACATTGGGGCAAATGCTTTCACGAATAGTAACTTTAATCGAGTTACTTATGAAGGTACTGGAAGTTGGAAAGCGGGTTCTTATAATGTAACCATGGATACTGACAACTTATTGTTGACCCATAATTCAGAAGAGTGGGTAATAAGTTATTATAGTTATAATTCGACATTAACATTTACATTTAACACAGATGGCACTGCTTCAGTCAAAGCAAAGAGCACATCAATTTCTGGACAAATTGTCATTCCAAACAAAGTTTATTATTTAACTTCAGCTTACACCGTGACAAAAATTGATGTTGAGGGATTTAAGGATTGTGCAAATGTGACATCTGTCATCATTCCATCAACCATTACTGAACTTGGCGTTAGGTCATTCCAGAATTGCAAGATGTCTTCGTTAACACTTATTGAAGGATTGAAAATTATTAATGATGACGCGTTAAAAGCAACAAATATTGAATCACTTTATATTCCTTCAACTGTCACATCGATCATAACGGCTTTTGTGGATAACCCACAATTATCTAAAATGGAAGTAGATGGGGCTAATACTACTTATTATAGTTCTGGAAACTGTATAATTGAAAAATCTAATATGAAAGTGGTTGGAGGGTGCTATAACTCTCAAATTCCATACGGAGTCAAAATTATAGGTGCATGGGCATTCTCGGGGAAACACACCTTAACATCTATTACATTGCCATCAACTGTAACTAGAATTGAAAAAGCAGCATTCGGTTGGAGCGCACTTACTTCAATCACAATTCCTTCAAATGTAACATTTATTCAAGGACAGGTATTTGCGGGTTGCACTCAATTATCGTCTGTTACATTTAAGAACAAATCTGGTTGGCGCGTAGATGGCGTGGGTTCGATCAGCGTAACCAATGCGGCACAAAATGCTACATGGATTAAGCATGGTGGACTGTACTCTACCCAAGACTGGACTAGATCATAATTCCGCCAAACATTATTGTAGGGCGAAGAGAACAAATTTGACACAAAAAAGACTGGGAAAAAGTTTTTCCAGTCTTTTTTGCACTTATTTAGTCGCTTGGGCTGTGTTGGCGGGCGATGCTTTGCGGTGTGTGTTGGCAGGACTGTGTTGTGGCAGATTGTACTCGAGGTGGACAAAGGCAGGCTGTGTTGTGTGGCAGGAGCGATTGGCGTTTTTGAAGTGATTTTGTCAGGCTGGATATTTTAGGAGCGTTTTTGGGTTGATAGCGGGCGCTTGGCAGAGACTTTTGTTTGGTGGAGGCGGACTTTAAGTTATATTTGCAATACTGCAAAATATATTATTTTATGAGAAAAATACATTTTAAAAGTATAGTGTTGCGTAAAAAGATGCTTATTGGCTTGATTTTCTCCCTAATAGTAGCAATAACTGCCTGTTTCTTGCCGAGGGCGATTTCAATCAATTCTCCCAAGCCTGTTCACACTATTGTGATTGATGCTGGGCATGGTGGTCGTGATGGAGGAGCCTGCGGTGTAAAAACTGGGGTTACTGAAAGCGAACTCAATTTGAAGTATGCCGAGACTCTTAAAGGGTTGTGTGAAGAATTTGGAATGCGGGTTGTTATGACGCGAAGCGATATGAACGGTTTGTATGATGAAAGTGCACCAAATAAAAAGAAAAGCGAAATGGAAAAGCGGAAACAAATAATCAACGGCTCGGGTGCTGACCTTATGATTAGCATTCATATGAATAGCTTTCCTCTTCCTTCTTCACAAGGAGCACATGTGTTTTACGCAAAAGGCAGTGAAAGTGGATTTGAACTTGCAAAGTCTATTCAAACATCGCTTTGTAAAAGTCTGCCATCTGCAAGAAAATATGTGTCAGTGGGCGACTATTTTGTTTTAAACTATTCCACAATGCCTGCTGTCTTAATAGAATGTGGTTTTTTGTCTTGCCCAGAGGAAGAACAGAATCTTGTGAGTGATGCATATCGCGAAAACATGTGTTATAATATTTTGGCGGGGGTTATGGCGTTTTTTCAATAAATTGCTTGTTATAGTGTTGTTGAGTAATAAATACTTTTATTAAGAATTATCCACTTATCCACATTTTTCAAAGAATCTTTGTTTTTTCTTTTTTAATTTGACAATTTTTTTGAGATTTGGTATATTTGTCTCAAACAATATTAAGGGGCAAAATTATGTTTATAATATTTTCAGGTGTATCTGCTAGCGGAAAGAATACGATTATGCAGGAACTTGCAAAGCGTGACGCTCGTATCAAAATATTAGATATGTCTTCGGGAACAACTCGACCACCAAGAGAGAGTGATAAAGACAATAACACATACATTTTCATGAGCAAAGAAGAATTTGAAGCAGGCATTAAAAATGGTGATTTTTTTGAACATGAGAATGTTCACGGTTATTATTATGGTATTTTGAATAGCGCTCTTGATCGTGTTATAACTAATCAGGATATTGATTATATGCGCGACATAGATGTTCATGGAAGAGAAAAAATTGTTAAGCATTTTAAAGGGAAATGCCCTGTTATTACCGTTTTTCTTGATGCTTCTAACGAGGAACTTTTTAAGCGTTTAAAGAATAGAGGGGAGGAGGACGAGCGTATTAAGGTAAGACTAGCAAGAAGTGAATTAGAACGAGAATTTAAAAAAGATTATGACATCGTTATTGACAATAAAGATATTGACGATACTGTTGATAAAATTTTGAAATTTATTGAAAATAAAAGAAATTCGCTATAAAAACACAAAAATAATAAAAAAAAGACGAAATGATTTAAAATTTGTTTCGTCTTTTTTGTTTGAAAAGTAATAAAATTGTTTTGCAAAGAGGTGTTTATGAGAGGGAAAATGGGTTTGCTGGTGAGTTTCGCTGGGTATACAGCGGTATTCTTTGTGCTTTCTAGAGCCTGCATTTATGGACAAATCTTTCCGTTTGCCTTTTCCATGATGTTTGCTCTTGCATGGGCGAACCAAAAACCTTACATAATCTTGCCAGCTTATTCTATTGGTTTTGTGCTTAATAATCTTTCTTGGCAAGGGACTGTGCAAATGTTGTGCACGGTGGCGTTGCTTGCTATCCCATATTATATACATTACGCACTAAAAAAGCCTATGAACAAATGGGAGATATTCTTATTTTGTGCATTAAGTCAATCCGCATATGTTGCATTCTCGGTTGTGGGGCATATTAGTCCAGTCATAATTGTAGCGACTATATTGCTGGGACTTTGTTTTCTTTATTTCGCGATTGAGATTTTTGAGCCGCTCATTTTAAAGGGAAGAAGATATTCTCTTGCCGTTTTTGAAAAGGTATCGGCAGGAATAGTCCTTATGGCGATAAGTGACGGACTGGTTTCGTGTGACATATATGGTTTTTCTGTTTTAAAACTAGCTGTGGCACTTTTGCTCTTGGTGATAAGTTATTCATCTAGCATGGCCAAATCAAATATTTTTGCAATTATTATCGCACTGGGAACTCTTCTTCGTGCGGGAAATCCAGTTTATGTTGCACCTATAATTTTGTGGGCAGTATGTCTTGATATGTTCAGGGTGAAAAACAAATTTTTGCCTGCACTAGCAATTATAGCAGGGGAAATTTTGTGCGTTTACTATTTTAAACTTTATTATTCAACTTATTTTCTTGAATTTATTCCAGTAATTGTTGCAAGTCTTATATTTATTGTGTTGCCTAAAAGTGTATTTCAGGGAGTCGAGGTCCTTATGGGAGAAAATGGGGACAGGCTTGCCGTTAAAAATGTGGTTAATAGAAATCGTGAGATTTTGCATAAACGGCTAGGAAGGCTCAGTGAAGTGTTCAACGAAATGAACCATGTTTTTAAGGGGCTTATTAAGCGCGCGTCAAGTGAAGAAGAGGTTAAAACCATGCTCTTTGAGGAACTTAAAAGTGGGGTTTGTAAGGGGTGTCCTGAAGCGAAGCATTGTCATCGAACCTTCAGTGAGGATAGCGAAAAGATTTTTAAAGATCTTTTGACTATTGCATTTGAAAGAGGGAAGGTTACTATCCTTGACTTTCCTAGTTATCTGTCTTCGCGTTGCGGACGGGTAAACAATTTAATAGGGCAAATCAATACTCTCACTGCCCAATACAAATCTTACTCACTTCTTGTTGGCAATGTCGATACAAGCAAGTTGCTGATTTCAGACCAACTTGAAGGAATGGCTGGTATAATGAGAGACCTTGCTAGCGAGGTTGAAACCGAAATATCATTTGATTCCAAGCGTGAAGATAGGTTGATTGAAGAGTTGTCCGCTTCAAACATAATTTGCACAGACGCACTTATATATGAAAAAGACTCACGCTATTCAATGGCGAGTTTAGTTGTAAGAGAGGAAGATGTAAACAAACTAAAATTGCAAGAAGTCACTTCGAAAATTTGCGGTGGTAAAATGGCAATCTTCGAATCATACCCTTCGCCTAGACTTGGTCTCGTGAATGTTCTTATGAAAACAAGCCCTAAATTTGATTGCATTTTTGGGCTTGCTTCTTCGCCAAAAACTGGAAATACGACTTCGGGGGATTGTCATTGTATAGAAAGGCTTGATGGCGATAAATTTATTTTTGCAATTTGCGACGGCATGGGGAATGGTGACAAAGCAGGACAAAAATCTGAACGGGCAATAAGTTTAGTTGAAAACTTTTACAAAGCGGGCTTTGACAATGAAATAATTCTTTCATCTGTAAATAAACTCCTAAACCTTGAAAAAGATGACATTTTTTCGACAATTGATATTTGTGTAGTTGACCTTACAAATGGAATTGCTGATTTCGTCAAAATGGGGAGTTCTTCCTCTTTTATTCGTGGCAAAGAGGATTGCAAAATTATTGAGAGTGGAGCGTTGCCAGTTGGGGTTTTACCAGATGTAAGCCCACTGACTAAAAAAGTCGTTTTGAGTGATAAACAATTTGTGGTAATGGCTTCAGATGGCGTGGTGGACACCTTTGGAAGTGATGAGGATATGAGAGATTTCCTTTATACTATCAAGACCGCAAATCCGCAAGAATACGCTGACGAAATATTGTCAAAAGCAATAGCAAATAATAACGGATATGCAGTTGACGACATGACGGTTATAGTGGTTAAAATATTTTAAGAGATAAAAAATAGCTAAATACACGAAAAATCTGCGTTTTTTATCAAAAAAATTGTCATTTTTATCAAAACATCTTGCGAAAATAAAACATTTAATGTATAATCATATGGCAAAACGAAAATGTTTTCTTTGATGAGAAAACATTTTTTGGGTAATAGAATGTTGACTTGGTGAAATGAAAACCTCATTAATATAGATTGCCAAAGTTGCTTTCAATTACTCAAAACAACAATAGTTTAAGGGAGCAAATGATATGATTAACATTGATGACTTTATCAAGAAAAACAAGTTGTTTAGACGCGGGGAAACTGTGGGCGTGGGTTGCAGTGGTGGAAGCGACTCAATGGCTCTTCTCCATTTTCTTGCAACAAATCAAGAAAAATTTGATATTGAAGTGGTTGCTATCCATGTCGACCATGGGATTAGAGAAAATAGTTATGTTGATGCAGACTTCGTTCGCGAAAAAGCAAAAGAGTTAGGCGTAAGGTTTTACAAGTTTAGAATTGATGCTCCTAAAATTGCAAGAGAGAAAAATATAAGTCTAGAAACTGCAGCAAGAGAGGCTAGATATGGAGTTTTTAAGTCTCTTTACCAAAAGGGGCTTGTTGACAAGATTGCACTTGCACATCATATAAGCGACCAAGCAGAAACTATACTAATGCACATTTTTAGAGGCTCAGGTGTCGCTGGGGCAAAAGGAATGAGCCCTATTTCTGAAAAAATTTATGTTCGTCCATTCTTGAATGTTTCAAAAGAAGAAATCCTTGGTTATCTTGATGAAAATAGACTTGACTACCGCGAAGACCAAACCAATATTGACACAAGCTATAATCGAAATTTTGTTCGTCATGTTATTATGAAAGAAATAAAATCAAGATGGCCAAATGCTGAAAGTGCGATTGTGGGCTTTGCAGATTCAGTTAGAGAAGATGACGAGTTTATCAATAAACAAATTTTTGAAGATGCACTTATTCAAGAGGATAAGGCAGTAAAAATTCCTTCTTCTTATTTTCTCTTTGACAACGCTTTAATCAGCAGAATAATTTTTAAAGCGTTTAAATCTATTGGAATTAATCAAGATATTGAAAGAAAACATATTTTACTCATAAAAGAACTTGCGCTTAAAGGCGAAAACGGGAAAAGATTAACTCTTCCTTACGAGGCTGTGGCAGTCAAAGAATATGACTATCTTACCATTTATAATAAACATGAAGATAAACCAAGCTTTGAGAGAGAGTTTAAATGTGGGGAGTTTGATGTTCCGGGATTTGGCAAAATTATTGTAAAAAGAGTTAAAGATATGACTTGTGGTGAAGGTCAACTACTTCTTGATTATAGACTTCTTCCAAAAGATGTTGTTTGGAGATTTAGGCAAGAAGGGGACGTTTTCACGAAGTTTGGTGGAGGAACGAAAAAACTCAAATCGTATATGATAGATAAAAAAATTCCACAACGCAAACGAGATTTTATTCCTGTTTTAGCCTCTGGGAATGAAATATATGCGGTTGCTGGATATGAAATTTCTGACAAGGTTAAAGTGGGAGATGTTCCAACAGCAATATTGATAGATGTAAAGCTATCTTAAAAGTTTTGTTTAGTTAATGGAATAAAAAATATCGCTAAATTGAATTTGTTTTTCAAAATTAGCGATATTTTTGTTTGTAAACTTTGCATTTTATAAGATTTTGGTAATCTTTCCCAATTTTTTGTCATAAAAATTCCTTTAATTTTCAAATCAAATATGATATAATAATTCTTATGAAATGGTGTCATGCTTCAAGTGCCGTTGCAAGTCATTCATTTTGTGATGTAAAACACACAAAAATATGTGCGGGAGTGGCGGAATGGCAGACGCGTTAGATTCAGGTTCTAATGACAAACAAAAAAGTCATGTGGGTTCGACTCCCATCTCCCGCACCAAATAAAAGAGCTTTGCGTTGAAACAAAAATCTTTGAAAAGTAAGAGATGGCAAGAAATTTCTTCATGCTTTTTAATGAGTTTTTTGCAAGCATAGTTGGACAACTTATTAAATAGAAAAACAATAGGAGTTTTAATATCAAATTTTAAAATGTGTAGAGATTTGAATAAACAAAAGCCAGTTTTATGAAAACTGGTTTTTTGGTTACAAAGTATTTGATGAGTGAGCAAGTAAGGACGATTAATATAATTTTTTTATAAGCATGGTCAAAATTGGGGTGGTAAAGTAAGAATTGGTTAAGGTTTGAGCTTTTTCTCCACCAATAATAAAAAGTGGTTTCTTTTGCAAATTTACAATTTCGTATGGTATGGCATTGTCTGCGACTTGTAGAAGTCCAATCATGGTGATGTTATGAGGGGTTTGCAGTGGACTATAATCATTTGCACCAATATAAACATTATTTGAGTCAACCTCTCTAAATCCAATTGATACAAAGTCGGTTTTGACGTTGTAGTCTTGCCCAGTAAATTTTACATAACCATTTATAGTTACAATTATCTCATAAACGCCAACTTCTAAAAAAGTAATCGTATTATCATCAGCGTTTAGGTTAACAACTCCTTCGAGAGTGCTTCTGCCGTGTATGCTTTTTATTGGGAGGCGTCCACCAGAAGCGACTTCAAGTCCTTCATCGGGAATAACAAACGAGGGGTCGCGTAGCGAGACAAGATAAGTGGAGTTTATGATGTTTTTTGCTGGTGTTCCAGGGTCTCCTTTATCTCCCTTTTCACCCGGGTCACCCTTGTCACCCTTGTCGCCTTGAAGAGAACCAACGCTTTGCCACATCTTGGTCGTTTCATCATAAACATATAAAGTTTTTGGATTGTCTTCTCCAACAAGAAATGCAGTTCCGTTTCGTGGTGATTGTGGTAAATCTTCTATTTTAGACACGACTCCGTCTATTTGCAGACCTCGTCCGTTTTGCCCAGCAGGGCCCGCTGGACCTGTGTCGCCCTTTTCGCCTTTTAAAGTTGTGCTGACGAAAAAATCGTTTCTGTTGCATGGTCGAAGACATCTATTTTTAAAGCAAGTCATATTTCCTCCTCACACAATTTATGCAAAAAAGGTAATTATTGTCACAACACTAAAAAATGAGGAAAAAAGTTTAAAAATTGGATTAAAATGAGATAATTATGTATGGAATATGTTAAAGGTGTGCCATATTTTGTGGCTGAAAATGAGAAAATAAAAGCGTATCCTTATCTTGACGCTGATGTTTCGTGTGAAATTCTCATAATAGGCGGAGGCGTTGACGGGGCTGTGGCAAATTATTTTTTATCACCCCAATATGATGTCGTGCTTGTGGAGAGTTCGCGCTTGGGGTTTGGAGCTACATCGCTGGCGACAAGTTTGCTTGAATATCAACTTGATGATTTCGCAGATGAACTTAAATCTTATTTGTCACAAGAGGAGATTGTCCGCGTGTATGAGGCGGGGATTTATGGCATTGACAAAATGGAGCGATTGGTAAAAGCGTTAAAGATCAACTGTCATTTTAAACGCAAAGCAAGTTTTCTATATTCAAATTGTTTTCTAGATAGAAGCGCAATAAAAAAAGAATTTGATTTTAGAATCAAAAATGGTTTTCCTTGCGATCTTATTACGCAAACAAACTCACCATTTAGTTTTAATGTCGATATGGGAATCTTATGTCCTAATGGCGGGGCGGAAATTGACCCATATCTTTTTGAGAAAGCGTTGATTTTGAATTCGTCAAACCAAGACAGAATTTTTGAGAATACAAAAATAAATGAAATTAAAAAGTGCGGAGACAAGTTTGAATGCCAAACTGCATTTGGGAACAAGATTTACTGCAAAGAAGTCATTTTGGCGACTGGCTTTAATTTTGATTTAGCACCAGATGCTGATAGGCTTTGCACGAGATATGTTTCTTATTCGATTGTGGTAAGTCCTTTGTGGGATATGGCTGACAGGAATAATGCACTTGTTCAAGATTGTTTAGAGCCTTACCACTACATGAGATTTCTCCCAGATGAAAAGATTATATATGGTGGTGAGGATACTTTGATGAAAGGCTCAATTTCTTCAAAGAAAGCAGAGAAAGCTTACCGCAAACTTTATACCTCTCTTCAAAAAATGTTCCCTATCTATAAAACTGATATTTGCATTGAGTACAAGTTTTGCGGGGCGTTTGGAACTACAAAAAATAACTTGGGTATAATTGGCCGAGACCAAAACGGTGTTATCAACTTTTTCAGTTGTGGTGCTAATGGAATTATAAATTCAATGTTTGGAATTGAAATTGTTGAGAATATTTTAAATAGAACAAACCACCCATTAGAAAAGCTTTTTTCACCTTTAAGAAAATAAAAAAATCACTTTTAGGGGGAATTTAAAATAAAATGAAGTGAAAGCGCTTTGCATAGAGGCAAAGCAATTATGCGGAGGATGAAATGAAATGCTTGAGAAATTTTTGCTGTACTAAAAAATTTAAGAATCGTCAACACGAAGAAATTAGATATATAATGGGATCAACTGGGCCAGCAGGCCCCGCTGGTGCGACAGGCAGAGGTCTGCAAATAGATGGCACCGTTGCAAGCGAACAATTATTGCCTAAATCACCACGAAATGGGACTCTTTTTCTGGTTGGAAATGATACACCTCGAAAGATGTTTGTTTACGACGAGAAGAGTAGTGCGTGGGTTGACCAAGGTTATTTGCAAGGTGAAAAAGGCGAGAAAGGAAATAAGGGAGACAAAGGTGACCGTGGAGATGGCGAAACAAGAGGTGTGTATCTAGTTACTTTAAGAAACCCGAATTTTGTGATTTATAATGGCGGGTTTGAGGTGCCAAGTAGGGGAAGGCTACCGATATTAGAAGAACATGAATTTTCAGTTGAAAGCCCAGTTGAACTTGACAAAACCAATAGCACGATTCGTTTTAATGAAGCTGGTGTTTATGAGGTGGGCTTTACTTTTAATGGACATACCAAGATAGCACAAGACGAGTTTGATTTGAATGCAGATTTTGTGGCGGTTGGGTTTAGACAAGTTGATAGCGACAATGTTTTGGTGGGGGTTAATGATTGGAGTTTTAATGAGGTTCCACACAATATGTCAGGGCATGGACTTGTTAGGGTTGATGATACTACAAAGTCTTACGAACTTGTGAATTTACATGTTCGTCCGCTGTTTTTGCTCGCGGGAAGAAAAGAGCAAACAATGACTTCGTCATACATGATTACTCCTCTGGTAACAATGGTTATAAAACAACTTCAAAGGTTTTAATTTATTAGTGACAACAAAAAAGCCTCACAATATAGTTTTGGGGAATTCTATATTTGAGGCTTTAAGACTTTTGATTTTTAAATTTAAGGGATAGGCTATGGACAGGCGTTTATAAATTAATTCGCTAAAATTGACAAGCAATTGTGGTTAAGCAATGCCTTCTATTCTAAAAATTATGAATTTTGAAACTTCGGTTTCGTCAGCAAGGGTGATTGGCAATCCCGAGCCGTCAAAAGCAACCTTGCCGTAGTTTTCCATCATGATAAAGTTTAGTGCGGTTGGAATTCTTATTCTCATAAACGCCAAGAAGTAATTGCTCATCCATGCGTGTGAAGTGAAAGTAAATGCCTTTTTATTTCGTATGTCTATAAACAACTGGTCCTCATAGGCGTTGCCGAAAACGGTAAAGATTTTGAGATATCGATAAGGGGTGAAATCTATTGTCACCTTTTGACGATTTTGTATTCCTGTGGTATATCCACGATTTACACTTGCATCAGTTGAACGCATGTCATAAAGTACAACGCCACTTAAACATGCGGTAGAGGATTCGCCACCCGTTCCACCAGAGACGTTGAGGTTGTCAACTCTGGTTTTAAGATTTTGTGCGAGCGACAATGCGTTGTTGGCGGTGGCGGAAGCGGCGTTCACATCTGTTTCAAGAGTTGTTATTTCCCCATTTATGGTTGTTATTGAATCTGTCAAACTATTTGTTTGGTTTTCTAAATTGTCGACACGGGTGGTAAGGGCAGTTAGGCTCTCTGTAAGCGTGACAAGACTTGAAGTATTTGAGGACACATTGGAAGAAAGAGTGTCAAGTTGGTCTTGAAAAGTGGTAAGTGTAGTGGATTGACTGTTGAGGGTGGTTTGCAACGAAGAAATCGCGTCGGTGTTTGCTGAAATATTTGTGGCGTTTGATGAAATATTTGTGGCGTTTGCTGAAATATTTGTGGCGTTTGATGAAATAGCAGAGGTGTTGTTGGCGACGCTAGTAGAGAGAGTATTGATTGAACTAGTGTGTGATGCGATAACCGCTGAAAGTTCATCAAGTGTTTTATTTGTTTCTTTTAGTGAACTAGTTAAGGTCGCGATATCTGTGTCGTGTTTTTCCGTTTTTCCTTCCAAAGCGGTAATTTTTGTTTGACTTTCGCTTTGCGACGCCGAAAGAGTGTCAAGACTGCTTGACAGGTTGTTTAATGCAGTTTGTTGAGCCTGTAAAGTGGCAGTTAGTTCACTGACATCAACTCCGCCAAGCCCCTCAATTTGTGCCTCCAGAGCGGGAATTTTCTTTTTTGAAATTGCCCAAACCTCTTTTTTAAGTTTTTCTATATTTAAAAATATTGTTTCCATAAAAATTCTCCTTGCCAGCATTTTAGCAAGGAGAATTGTTATTTTTCAATTTTTACTGCCAGTTTTTTGCGTTTTTTCTTCTTTTTGCCGATAAATACAATAGAAAGCACAACTGTTATTCCCGCAAGAATAATTGGGATTGCGATTATAGCGTTGCGATTTACGCCGTCAGGCCTTAAAGAAGATGATTTTATTAGACCATTGTAAAGCGAACCGTCCGCTAGAACGAGTTGAACTTCGGTATAACCGCCTTCGACATTGTCAAAACCGTTGTATATAAACACTCGTTGATTTTTTTCAGCAACATAAGTTGTAGAATTTTTTTCAAGGTCATAAACAAGGCAGTTTTCTCTTACAGAGCAGTTAAAAACCGGATAAGTTTCTTGTGAGGTGTTTTGCGTTAAATAATATTTATAAACATAGCCTTCAACATTTTCACTTGTTTTAACAAGCACAAAATCGCCTTCTGTGCCTAGCACCTCAACTTGGTCGTTTTGAGACAGAAAATAGTCGGTTTCTTCATATTGAACTATGCTAGACGTAAAATCAGGAGTAGAGTAAAGAGGACATCTAGAAGCCAAAACAAAGGCTGTGCTGTTAGGAGCGAAAGCACTCAAAACAATTATTGCAATACATAACAAACTTTTCATGCTTTAATTATTTATCATAAATTTTTTTTTGTCAAGGGAAAGAGCGTTAATAATTATCTGCAAATTTTTGCTTTGTTGTTTACAGTGCTTGCGTTTTTTGGCGAACTATGATAAGATAAAATCGTAAATTTATCACTTGGTGACAAGTGTTATGGAGGGAATATGAAAGTCGCAATATTGACAGACAGCAATACAGGGCTATTTGCCGAGGACGAAAAAAAATATAATGGACTATATATAATGTCTATGCCCTTTATGATAGATGGAGAAAACTATTATGAAGGCATCAATCTTACTCATCAACAATTCTATGAAAAGTTAAAAGGTGATGCAGAAATCTTTACTTCTATGCCGGCGATAGGCGAAGTTGTGGATAAATGGGAAGAACTTTTAAAGGAGTATGACCAAGTTGTTTATATTCCTATGTCAAGTTCTCTTTCAATGTCGTGTCAAACCGCCATAAATTTTGCCCGTGATTATGAGGGTAAGGTTTTTGTCGCAGATAACCAACGTATATCTGTAACTCAAAGACAATCTGTTTTTGATGCACTTAAAATGGCACAAGAGGGTAAAAACGGTCAAGAAATCAAAGATTACCTTGAAAGCACCAAAAAGGATTCTTCAATATACATAATGGTTGACACCCTTAAATACTTGAAAAAGGGCGGGCGTATAACTCCTGCCGCAGCAATGATTGGTACTCTTTTAAAACTCAAACCAGTTCTTCAAATTCAAGGCGGGAAACTCGACAATTACGCAAAGACTCTTAATGAACGCGTTGCAAGACAAAAGATGATTGATGCGATGAAAAAAGATTTAGAAACAAGATTTGCTCAATATGTTAGTGACAAAAGCATGAAGCTTTATGTTGCCTACACAAATTGTCTAGACAAAGCGAAAGATTTTGCGGAGCAGATAAAGAAAGAAATTCCAGACTTGGAAATTTCTGCAATAGATTCTCTTTCGCTTCAAATTGCTTGTCATATTGGTGATGGGGCAATTGCAATTGCTTGTGCGAGAGAATATAGGGGGTAAAAATGGAAGCGCTTTTTAGCAATAAAAGTTCGCTTGACAAGCAATCTGTTGAAAAATTTAACAAACTAATAGGGAAAAAACTTTCCGGATATGCTATATTGCTTGTTATGGTATTTTGTGGAGTCGTGGGGGGCTTGCTTTGCCTCGTAAATTTATTTCTAGGCATTGCGGTTATAGGTGTTGGTGCGCTTATAGGTTGTCCGCTTGCAGTTTATCTAATAAAAGACGCAATGAAAAAAGATGCTGAAAAATTGCTTGGCAGGAAGAAATATCTTGTAAATTTTGATTTCTATGATGACAAAGTCTCTATAAGGGCGGAAGAAGCAAGTGATGGATCAAATAAATACTCATTTTCTGGAGAAGAAGAATTTTCTTATCAAGACATATTGAAAGTTATTGTTAACGATGTGGAAATTTATATTCAGCGTGCAGGGCAAGCCAACATTCTTGATCAAAGAGGCATGACTCACGGAACTGCTGGCGAACTCATTGCGTTTTTAACAAGCAAAGGATTAAAGATTGAAGGCGTGCAAAAAACAAATAGAAAAGTAACGTGACTTTTATAGCCATAAATGTGAAAAGAGGAAAAGATTAAGTCGCTCGTGGAAGTGACTTAACATTTGCCTCTTTTTTGTTAAAAAAATCGGAGAAATATTTATAATTGCGAAGACTCGAACTCTTGATAAAAGGGGCATTTGCTAGTATAGGATTGTGGAATCTTTCTCATTTTTAAGTTAAAAATACTTAAAATAGTCGATTAATTTGCGATCATCATCACTGAAAGAGACGCGCTTGGTGCACCAGATGCGGTGATGGTGCGGTCCTGTGCCACATTTGCAACTAATGTAATTTTGTCGTCTTTATTTATTAACGTCACAAAGACGGCAGTAGTGTTGTTAGTTGTGGTTATTGGTCGTTTACTTGAAGTAACAAGGACTCCATTTATAGCAACACCGACAAAGTCTCCGGGCATAGCCTGCTCTGCATTATTAACCGAAAAAGTTATAAGAAATGTGCCAGTTGCGGGTGAGATAAGAGCACTATCTTCAATTTTAAAACTTTTGTTAAGTTCAATTTCATTTAAAAGTAAAGTTCCCCCACTCTTTGCGGTTTGGGCATTTGGGTTATATATTGTTGCATTTATATTGGGGGTTAATCCGGGAGGTCCGGCCACGCCTTGCTTGCCCTTTTCGCCTTGTTGTCCCCGTGGAATACGGAAGGTTAAGTGATGTGTATTGTTTTCAAAATCGTCAAGCACTGCCGCTTCTTCACCCGGGTCTACTGTTTCTACTCCATCAATTGTGATAATTTCACTAGCTCCCGTATCACCTTTATCTCCCGTTTTGCCTTTTGGCAGGAAAAAATCGAAGTAATGTTGTTCCCCTTCATATCTGTCCTCAACCCTAGGCTGCTTGTTTTCCTCTATGGAGGTCGCGTTGCCCGCTAATATTGTTTCAGTCAAACCGTCAAACCCCCTTGGCAATGCAAAATCTAGATAAACGGTGTTTCCCTCATGTAGCGATTCCACTTGTGCCATTTCTCCCGCGGGGAGTGTTCGAGTGGAACGAATAACAATGTTTTCCCCACTTGGTCCAGTAGCACCAGTATTGCCAGTCGCACCTGTTGCCCCCGTTGCTCCAATAAGGCCTTGTTCACCCGTAGCACCAGTAGCACCGGTGGGGCCAGTTGCGCCTGTCACGCCGGTAGAACCTCTCAAACAAAGTGGTTCATTGATTTGTTGTGGGTACACGCCACAAACATTTTTCGAAAATTGTTTAGAATAGTTGCATTCTTTTTTCATATCATGATACCTCAAAAATTTTTATCGTAGTGTTTTCGGCTAACAGTTATTTTTCTAATGTTAGCGACCTAAATCTCGCGAGAATTTCGCTAATAACATTATATTTTAAAAACATTTATTTGTTAAAAATTTGCGGAACGCCCCAAAGATAAAAAATGCCTTTAAAAAAGAAAGAACATTTCTTGATGAGTTACATGTTCTTTCTTTTTCATTGGTTATTTTTATATCAAAAGAGTTATCTTTTTGCTCTTATTTTTTCTATTATATAGGAAATTGCTACAAAAATGAATGTATAAAGAAGCAAATACAAAACGTGTGGATAAATTGCTTTTGCTCCCAGCGTTTGAAGGTCACTTGCTATGCTCACACTATGAGCGAATGGAAGAATGTTAACAAAAGTTAAAAATCCTTTTGAAAGTCCACTTAAAGGCATAAACACTCCACCTAAAATTCCTACTAAAGAGATAAAAATAGAAGAAATTGGACCAGTTTGTTTCTCGTTTTTGCCAATAATTCCAATCATTATGCCAAGACAAATGTATAATAGTGCTGATGGCATAAGGTACAAAATCGTCAGTAAAAAATTGATATTAAAAGGGAATTTGAATATAAGTGCGACAAGCATGAAAAGGGTGGTTTGTGCCACTGCAAGTGGAAGGGCAGAGCAAACAAAACTTGAATAATAAGTGAATTTATTTATTGGAGCGATATTAAGTCTTTTAATGAAAGAAGTATTTTTATCACCTGCTATTTGAAGGGATACAAACATGCCGATAAAAGTGTAGCCAAATACACAAATGCCACTTGCATATGATTGTATATTGAAATTAATAGGCGTATTTTCAAAATTTGCAAAAATTATTTGCATCAAAATCAGCATGACAAGTGGAAATATAAGACAAAACACCAGACTTAATGGGTCGCGTAGCATTTCTTTCATATTGCGTTTTGTCAAAGAAAAAATTTTTTTCATTGTTCCTCCTCCGTCAAGTCTAAAAATGCTTGTTCCAAAGTCTGTTTGCCGTTTTGAGCAATAATATCTTGCGGCAGCCCATAAGCTTTAATCTTTCCCTTGCTTATAATGGCGATTTTGTCTGCTAAAAATTCCACCTCTTCGAGATAATGAGTTGTTAAAACGATAGTCATGGATTTTTTAAGATTTTCAACGATTGACCATAAAAGTTTTCTTGCTTTGACGTCAAGCCCCAAGGTTGGTTCGTCAAGAAATAATATTTTAGGCGAAGTTATGATTGCAAGTGCAATGCTTAACCTGCGTAGTTGCCCTCCGCTTAATTTTTTACATAAGACATTTTCTTTTTCACGCAGGCCAAAACTGTCAATTATTGAAGAAATTATCTTGTCTTTGCCCTCAACTTCGTAAAGTGAGGCTATTAAGTCTAAATTTTCCCTGACAGTTAGATTTTTCGCAACTGCACTCTCTTGGGGGGAGATATTGATTATTTTTCTAATCTTGTTTTTGTCTTTAACGAGATTTAATCCATTTATTTGGGCATCTCCACTAGTAGGCTTTATTTGAGTGGTAAGCATATTAATAAGCGTGGATTTTCCTGCTCCATTTAGCCCTAAAAGTGCAAAACATTCGTTGTCTGCAATGGATAAGCTCACTCCGTCGACAGCGGTAAGCGAACCAAACTTTTTTGTAAGCGAATTAATTTCAATCATTTTTATTTCCGCCTTTTGCATTTAAGATAGTCTCTGCAAATTTAACATAATCGTCATATTTGGCAATGGCAATGCCTTTTTCTTTATCGCCAAAAAGTATTAGCGTGTCTCCTTCTTTTATCCCAAAGACTTCGCGTGCTTCTTTTGGAATAACCATTTGTCCTTTACCGCTCACTTTGCTAGTCCAAATATATTTACATTTTTCTTTTTCGTCCATAAAGCCTCCAAGTTTTACATTTCTTACTTTTCCTACTTTATTATATAAAATGCGAGGACGAATATCAACCAATTTGTGGTGAATTTAAAAAAAATAGTGCACTAAATTATTGAAAAATGTTTTTTGCAAAATTGGGGGCCGTGGGTTTGAAATTCTAAAATTCACTTTATCTTGTGGCAATGCAAGTGTAATTAATAAATGAAAGAAAGAAGACATTTCAAAATGGAAATGCCTTTATAATAGTGTAAAAAACAGTGATGAAAAATAAAGAAGAGGGGTGGAAGCGAAGTTTTAGAAGTGGTAGCATTTAAGTTAATCTTATAATTGTAAGCGAAACGCTTGGAGAACTTGAATTTGTCAGTGTTTGTGAGGAACTTACAGTTGGCACAAGTGAAAGCATGTCGTTTGCTCTGAGGTTAAGCAATGTGGCTGAAAATGTACTAGTGGCTCGCGTCAAAGGTCTTCTTGTTGATTCTTGAATTACAGAGTTTATCGCAATACTTATATTTTCGCCAGTCGTAGCATATGTCGCGTTGTTGAATGAGTATAAAACTAAATAAGTTCCGTTGGCAGGGACTAAAACTTGATTGTTTTGTAATGTGATTCCATTGTTTACCAGTTCGTTGGAAAGAGCGATTCTATTGCCATTTGAAATTGATTGACTATCTGGATTATAAAAAGTTGCATTTGTTGCTATTTCGACAGTGGCACCGCGAGGCCCGGTATCGCCCTTTTCGCCTTTTTCACCCTGTTTACCTTTTTCACCCTGAACGCCTTGCGGACCACGCTCACCAGTTTCGCCCTTTTCGCCAGTAGGGCCTATTGCACCGGTTGCCCCACGAGGTATATAAAAGGTTAGGTGGTGTATTTTGCTTTCAAAATCATCATGAACTTGTGCATCTTCTTGAGGCTCTATGGTTTCGGTGCCATCAATACTAATATGTTCGCTAATTCCAATTTCTCCCGGGAGTCCACGGGGGCCAGGTTCACCTTGATCACCTTTTTCACCCTGAATGCCTTGAGGCCCACGCTCACCAGTTTCGCCTTTTTCACCAGTAGGACCTATCGCACCGGTTGCCCCACGAGGTATATAAAAGGTTAAGTGGTGTATTTGGCTTTCAAAATCATCATGAACTTGTGCATCTTCTTGAGGCTCTATGGTTTCGGTGGCGTCAATGCTAATATGTTCGCTGAGCCCGACTTCTCCTGGAAACCCGCGAGGACCAGTATCGCCCTTATCTCCCTTTTCACCTTGAACACCTTGGGGCCCACGCTCACCAGTTTCGCCTTTTTCACCGGACTCGCCTTTTTGTCCTTGCGGAATAATGAAATCTAAAAAATGTTGATCATTTTCAAATCTGTCAATAACCCTGGCTTCTTGGTCGGGACTTGTCTGGATTGTCTTGCCCGCTAGGAGTGTTTCACTTTTCCCTGTTTCTCCGCGGGGAATAAAGAAATCAAGGAATGTTGTGTTTCCGTCATGATACGCTGTAACTTTGGCAGGCTCGTGACAATCAATGGTAGTCGTAGAACGTGCCTCCAAATTCTCTCCACTTGGACCTCTTTCACCAGTTGCACCCGTTGCACCGGTTGGCCCAGTTTTGCCAATAGGTCCAGTTGGTCCCATTGGTCCCGCTACACCAGTATCACCTTTTAAGCCATCAGCGCCAGTTGGGCCTCTATCACCTGATTTGCCGGTGGCACCTGTATGGCCACGAGGTCCTGTAGTGCCAATGATTGGTTGAGGTAGAATTATGTTTCTAGGATAAACACATTTGTGTGAATTTGGTGAATAAAATATATTTTTATTTTTTTGCATAAAATCTCCAAAACTTTCTAATGCATTATATTGTGGAGGAATTGTTTGTGT
Source organism: uncultured Clostridia bacterium (assembly GCA_934793215.1). GTDB lineage: Bacteria > Bacillota > Clostridia > Christensenellales > UBA1242 > Caccovivens. The sequence continues at coordinate 38,214 of CAKVOP010000001.1, forward strand.
TAAATCCATAAATTCTTAAAAATATTACATTAAATTAATGGTTTTATTTTTTTGGAGAAAATGAAACTATTGATTCAAAATTTCAAAAATAGTAATAATTAGGGGGGAATTTTACTAATTTTTAGGCAATTTATTATAAATTATTGCAAATTTTGTGCTTTGTGGTATAATAAAATTATGAAATCATTTTTAAAAGCAAAATTTAATACGGACGAAGATGTAAGATTTGAGTTGTTCTATACTCCAGCCAAAGATTATTACACCTTGCGATGCTTAAACAAAAATCAAGAAATGGGATTTTTGACTTTTCAAATAAATGAGGCAAATGCTTGGCTGTATTATGTTAGTACTCACCCACAATATCGACATAGGGGAGTGGGGCTTGCACTTTTGGCGGTGTTTGAAAAGTATGTTTTTGATAATGGGGTTTGTAGAATTGAAGGAAAGTTTTACCCTGAAAATCAATTTGCGAAACAACTTTATGATAAAGCAGGATATTCCATCGAAAAAGACGGTTATGACACGCTAGTTTGCAAAAACATATATGAAAATACGCACGCAAGTATCCCAGAGTTTGAAAAGGTTTAATAAAACATTTTTCTTAATATAATAAATAAAAACACCAATTATCAAGTGAACTTATTTTAGGTTCATAATATGTAATTGGTGTTTTTGTTATCACTAAATTGCAATGGCAAAAATGTATATTTGATGATTGTATTTTAGTTTTTATGGCAACAGCAAGTGCCATTTGGGCAAAACTTGTCTTTATCGTAAGATATGTTGTGTTTGTCATAATAGTCTTTAACCGCAGCCTTTACCGCTTCTTCGGCAAGAACCGAGCAATGAAGTTTGTGTGCTGGAAGTCCGTCCAAAGCTTCAACTACTGCTTTATTTGAAAGTTCAAGTGCCTTATCTATAGGTTGCCCTTTGATAAGTTCCGTTGCCATTGAACTTGTTGCGATTGCACTTCCACAACCGAATGTCATAAATTTCACATCGGTGATAATATTGTTTTCAACCTTTATATACATACGCATAATGTCTCCACATTTTGCGTTTCCCACTTCTCCAATTCCATCTGGGTTTTCCATTTCACCCACATTGCGAGGGTGGCGAAAGTGATCCATAACTTTTTCACTATATAGCATGTTTTTGTTCTCCTTTTTCTAATTTATCCCAAACTGGGCTTATTTCTCTTAAATATTTGACTACTTTCTTTGTTGCCGATATTGTTTTTTCAATTTCTTCTGCTGTAGTGTATTTGCTGAGGGTTAATCTTAAACTGCCGTGTGCTATTTCATGAATAAGCCCAATCGCAAGAAGTACATGGCTTGGGTCGAGCGAACCGCTCGTGCAGGCAGAGCCACTTGACGCACATATGCCTTCATCATCTAGAAGCAGTAAAAGGCTTTCACCTTCAATTCCTTCAAAAGACATATTAAAATTGTTTGGCAAGCGTTTTTCTATGTCTCCATTGATTTTTGAATGGGGAATTTGTGAAAGCCCTTCAAAAAGCCTATCACGCAAAATTGTCTCTCTCGCCGAAACCTCTTCTATTTCTTTGCATGCGTTTTCAAGTGCTGCGGCCATTGCAACAATTCCAGCAACATTTTCTGTCCCAGCACGTCTATTTTTTTCTTGGGCTCCACCTTGAATAAATTTAAAAAGAGGCACGCCCTTTCTGCAATATAAGGCACCAACGCCTTTTGGTGCATGAAATTTATGTCCTGAAAGAGAAAGCATATCTATATTCATCGCTTTTGTGTCAATTTTAATATGCCCCACTGCTTGTACTGCATCAGTGTGAAAAGTAACACCCTTTTCCTTGCAAATTTTTCCAAGTTCTTCGATAGGTTGAATTGTCCCTATCTCGTTGTTCGCAAACATTATTGTAACAAGGCAAGTCTCATTCGTGATTGCCTTTTCTAGGTCTTCAGGGTGAACAATCCCATTTTCATAAACAGGGAGGTATGTGACAATAAAACCTTCCTTTTTCTTCTCTTCCAAAGTATGCAAAATGGCATGGTGCTCAAAAGCCGATGTGATTATGTGCATTTTGCCTTTCATTTTGCCTATTTTGCAAGCAGTCTCAATCGCCCAGTTGTCGCTTTCGCTCCCACCTGAAGTAAAGTAAATTTCACTCGCTTCGGCATTTAAACATTTGGCAATTCTTTCTCTTGCTTCTTCAAGATACTCCTTTGCTTTTTGTCCGGCAGAGTGCAAACTGCTTGCGTTGCCATATATTTCATCTAAAAATGGAAGCATTGCATTTTTGGCTTCAGGTGAAACCTTTGTTGTGCCGGCATTGTCAAGATAAATCATTTTTTTCTCCTTTAACATATCCCACTGTTTTGGTATGATTTAATTTTAATTAAAAAGGCAAAAATTTTTTTGCCATTTTTGTATTGACGCTATTCTTTGTGAGTCGCATCTACTATTTGTTGATTTTGCTCGATTTTCTTATATTTAAAAGCTTTTATTCAATAAGTCTTTTAAACTTACGCTTTTAAGATAGTCGGTTATAAGCATAGAAAGTTTATCCCAGCACCCTAAACTATCGCAATTATCTGCCCGTGGGCAACGTGAATCACTGCATAAGCAGGGTGCAAGTTCTGGCAAGTCATCAGTGACTTTCAAAATGTCAGCTACCGAATAATTTTCGGGTGATTTTGTTAATTTGTACCCACCTTGTGCCCCTCTTGAGCTTTCAACAAGTTTTGCCTTTGTTAAAAGGGCTAAAATTTTTTCTAGGTACTTGATGGTAATTCCTTGGTTTGCTGAAAGATATGTGACCGATAAGGTTTCATTTTCATGCCTTGCAAGTTCTGCCATAACTCTTACAGCATATCTGCCTTTGGAAGAAATTTTCATAATGCCTCTCTTTGATTAAATCATACCAATTTGGTATGAAATAATTATATCCATAATTAATTGTTTTGTCAACCTTGATCTTATATTTTTCAAAAAAATTTTTAACTTTGCCACAATTTTGTATTTAATTAGGTGATTTTAAAGCACAAATATGCTAAAATAATACAGATTAAAGTTTCTTGGAGGCAAAATGAAGAAATTAGATGCTATAATAAATAAATATTTGCTATGGTCAATTGTGCTGACTGTGGGATTTCCTTGTGGAGTGGTTGGTATAATTATGGGAGCGTCAAAAGGAATGCCCTGGCTTTTAGGTGTAGGCATTGCATTAGTTGTGATAGGATTCTATGGAGCACCAATGCTTTGGATTAAGTTTGGCGAGTACAAATCTATGAAGTCGACATTGGGTGCGATTGAAAATGACAATATCTATACAGTTAGTGCCATTTGTGAACAAACCAGCAAAAATAACGCCACTGTTGTTGGGGAAATCAACAAACTTATCGAAAAAAGATGTCTTGTTGGATTCTTATTTAAAAACAAAGACCATTTGGAGGCAAACAATAATCAAAAAGCAGGTAGAAGGGTTAAATGTCCAAATTGTGGTGCATTAATGGAAACTGGCACTGAAAATGGTTGCCCTTATTGTGGATACAAAAATTAAAACAAGTGCAGTAGCGAGTAATAGAATTATACGTTAGAGTGTATCTAAATTGCATGGATATGTGCCTCGACGATTTTGTTTAAAGATTAAAAAGACTTGTAAAAATCTAATGGAAAATTTACAAGTCTTTTTTGTGCAAATAATTTAATAGTGAAGATAATTCATGTTAATGGAATTTCTACAAATAAGGAACAATGTAAAAATAAGCATTATTAATTTTAATGGTTTTCGAATTCTTCATTTTCAATGTTTTGGGTTAAACTATTTTCTAATTTTATTTTCGGTTCATCAAATTCTTGTTTTTGAACAGAATCGTCAATTATGCTCGTGGGCTGCAGTGACAAATCTTCGTTTGGTAAAGCGTGCTTATTTGAGATTTTATCTTTTATTTTATAAATTAATTGAATTGCGTAATACATTAATACAACGACGGCAGTAAAAATGATATAAACGAGCAGTTGTAAAACTGGATAAAAAGTTGCATAACCAATTTTAAAGTTGATATCAAAAAGTTTACCTATGCCAGGGATTGCTTTGTCTGCGACACTTCGCGAAAACATAAACATCCAGTTTGCCTCAAAAATTGATTTTCCAGTTGATAAGGCAATCGCGTTAAACATCGTGCCTAATGCCCAGACGGATAAGAAATAAATTGTGAAAAGTACTACGCAGTCTTTAAGTGCTTTTTTGCCAAGACGAGGGAACAGTCCAAATGCTAGTGCGAGCACTGGAACAACTAAAACATTTGTATGTTCAAATATAAAGTGCATGTTGTATAGATAGAACAGCCCTTCTCGGTCGAGGTCTGGGCTTGCAAGTGCAAACAGCACGCCGACCACATTAATTATCACAGTAAAATTGAAAATTGTGCGGTTTTTGGTGATTAACGAAATAAGTATGAAAAATGCACCAATATTGCATAGTTGTAGGGGTAGACGCTTAATATTTAGTGAAATGGCTGAAAACATTTGCAAATATTGCATCAAAAGCGAAATAGACAATATGAAAAGTAGCACCCATTTTGTTTCTGTGTCTTTTTTCTTAAATGCATAATAAAGTCCCACGCATAAACCAATCACAACAGCAACCCATAAAAAGTGCACAATGCCATAAGGTTTAAAGATAAGATTTGAATACCCAAACAAGTATTGTGGCACGTATATTGGCGTTGTGGCAATTATAAGTATAGGGAGTGTGAGGAAGAAATTTCCCCATTCTTTTTTATCTTTTACATTGAAAACATGCTTTTCGTTTAATGCCAAAATTGTGGGAAGAGATATTTGCAAAAGCATCTCAATGGCAAACAAAGTGCCTCTAAAACCTTCGTTTAAGAGAAAATTTTTGAAACCATTTGAAATGGGCAAAGAGTTGAGACCTTTCCCTTCCATAGAAGTAAACCATGACATGTAATCTCCATAGCAAGCGATTTGAACTATGGACATAACGACAGAATAGTAAATTGCGATATTGCGTATAGTTCTGTTTTTGAAAAATATTGCTACTGGCAAAACCACAAAAGACAACGCGCTTAAAAGTCTCAAAACGGCGTGCCCTTGAAATTTCCCGCTCCCCAAAAATACCTGTGATTGACAAATTGCAAAACCATCAGGGAGAAGCAATCCTAAAAGCATTAAGCATGCGTAAACTACAACAAGTATTTTGATTATCTTTTGCGTTATTGCAGTAAACCTCTCGTTTCCGTTGTAGACCTTGAATTTTAAGATAGTGAAAATAGAGATAATAACCACAAAAATTATAGGTAAAAAGATATAAAACATTTGGCCTCCTTTGTAAAAACTTCAAATTATAGGCAAATAGCCTTTTTAAAATAAAAATTTGTTTATTAACTTTGTTGAAAAGTATTTTAACATAATTTTCTAGAAAATAAAACATTTTTTAAAATTTTGTCTTGCAAGACGCAAAACATGAAAAATATTTGACAGATTTTTTATAAGATGTTATTCTTTTATATATAATAAGTCTACTTTTATACAAACTAGTTATAAAACTTGGAGGGCTAATGAAAAGGTTAAAATTGACTTTAATTTGGGGACTCGTTTTGGCGGTCCTTGGCTATGGTGCTGGGGTGGCGGTAGCATACTTTGTTGAGCATGGAGAACTTGCCACATGTTTCACAAGTCAGTTTGCACTTATTGGTGCTGGTCTTGGACTTGCTGGGGGAGTTGTCTTGGGGCTAACGGCTAAAATTAAAGACGATAAAAATAAAAACAGTAACACTGGTACTACGACTTCGGGAGAAAAAACAGATATTGCTTTTGACTCAAAATTTATGACAGAAGAATCTTTAAAAGCAAACAAAAATCTTGTTTCAACCACATGGGACGAACTTCCACACATTGACAAAACTGGTTTCGTTTTTAGACATAAGATTAATCATGGTAAATATGAAATTAACATGAAGCCAGAAAGCCATGCTTTGGTTATCGGTACAACAGGAACTGGTAAAACTCAACTTCTTGCCGATCCATCTATAAGAATCCTTGCCCACTCAAAAGAAAAACCTAGCCTTGTTATGACTGACCCAAAAGGTGAACTTTATGAGGACAATGCAGAGATTTTGAAACAAGAAGGCTACAAAATCATTGTTTTAAACCTTAACGACCCTTATTCTTCTTCAAAATGGAACCCTATGGAAGGAGCATTTAAACTTTATGAGCGTGCGGGCAAGATTCACCAAGAAGTTAAAAAAATCAGCCATGTAACCCCAGAATCGTGTGGATATAAGCGTCTTGACACAGATGTTTTAAACGGCATTGAATATGGCGACACTTGGTATGGATTTGAAAGAGTGGCTTATCCAACTGTTGAGATGCTTAAAAATCAAGTAGAAACAACAAAAAGACAAATGGAAAGCGAGGCAAAGGATAAACTTAAAAATATCGCCCTTGCTCTTGTTCCGGACAATCCACAAGCGAAAGAGAAGACTTGGGACGATGGTAGCAGAGACTTCATTTCGGGTATCATGACTGCGATGCTTGAAGACTCACGCGACCCAGAACTTGGAATGACGCTTGATAAATTTAACTTTTTCAATCTTTACAGAATTATGAATGTTCGTGATCCAATCGCCAGCGATAGGGAAAACCCACTTAAAACTCTTTCGGCTTATGCTGACGGAAGAGATGAAATAGAGGGTAATGTTAAGGCCCTTATGCAGACCATTTGCGGAGCACCTCCTACAACCCAAAAATCCTTCCTTTCAACTTTGGGGGCAAGTGTTGGTAAAATTCTTGGAGATGAAGGCGTTTTATACATGACAAGTGGAACAGATATCGACTTTGAAGACCTTGCAAAACAGCCTACCGCATTTTTTATCCGCATTCCAGATCATAGAACAGAAAGACACCCTTTGGGAGTGCTTTGCATAAGCCAACTTTACACCGCACTTGTTGATGTTGCCAACAAAACAGTCAATCCAAAGACGGGTAAGACGGGTGCACTTTTAAGACCAGTTTATTTTATTCTTGATGAATTTGGTAACATGCCAGCAGTTCCGGGATTTGGTACAATGGTTACCGTTTCTCGTTCTAGACGAATCTTCTTTGAAATAATCTTACAATCATACAGCCAACTTGATATTAAATATGGTCAAGACGAGGCAAAAAATATTAAGGGCAATTTCCAAACGGAATTGTTCCTTGGGTGTGAAGACATGAATACCATTCAAGCCTTTTCGGACGCTTGTGGGGAAATTACTGTTTTCCACGAAGAAGAAAATAAATCTAGAAATTCTAAACATGACGATCAAGGTGAAACAATTAGCACCTCTACGCAAAGGACTCGACGCCCACTTATTGATAAACAAGAACTTCGTCAACTTCCACAATGGACAATCGTTGCAAAACTCTTCCGTGAGTCTATCATGAAAGATACGATGACGCCATTCTTTGACAATAAATTTCTTGTTAAAAATCGTGCTCCTGAAAAGGTTGGGTATGCTGAACCACTTGATTTCCAAAAAATCTATTATGATATCAAAAAGCGTAATGCACTTAAACTTAAACAAACATTTTCATCTAGGCCAAGTTTCTTCTAAAAGGGAGATTTAGTGTAGTCGTGAACCTTTTGCTCTAACGTTTAAATTAAAACTAGGAAAATGTGTTTGTCGAAAAAGCCAACAATAAAATGTTGGCTTTTTTTAACTGCTTTTAAATTTTAGTATAGTATTGATAATATTCCAATTTGTTTTAGGCTATTTTTAATCATCAAAAATTGGTGGAAAAAGAAAAACTTTTTATCTCTTTTTGATTAATTTATAAACTTCTTCAAGTTGCTTCTCATCTGTGCAAAAACTTCGCACTACACTGTTAGATTTCATGCTGTAAATGCCGTCTTGGCCGATTATTAAATCGTCAACCATTTTCACCCCTGCAAACGAGCAAAGGTTGTTAGTATTGTTGTCTGTAAAAAGGTCATCATTTGACGGCTTGCAACTTCCGTCTGGATGGTTATGTGCCAAAATAATTGCTGAAACTTTGTATGTTGCGACGAAGAAAGCGATGTCTCGAAGTTCAACCTTAACTTGACTTGACGAGCCTCGACTTACCATGCGTTGCCCTTTAACACAACCATTATTGCCTATTCCAATCAAGTGAAATTCTTCTTGACTGCGAAACCTTAAGAGGTTGTCGAGATAGTCATAAATTTCGCCTAGCGTTTGAATTTGTCCGCGTTTATTTAGTTTGTCACTATTGTATCTATAAAACACGCCAAGAAGCATGTTGAGTTTCATGGCCGACTGCCTGCCCATGCCTTTAACTTCCATTAGGTCTTCAACTGGGGCTTCTAAAACGCAAGGGAGAGTTTTGTATCTTTCAAGAAGTCTATGAGAAAGCGGATTTACATCTCCACGAGGGAAAATATAACATAATATATATTCTAGGGCTTGCACATCGCCGATATTTTCAATCCCGCATTTGTAAACAGTTTCCGTCAGGCGTTCTCTATGCCCGACATGAATATTATCTTCTGTCATTTTTCTTCTCACTTTGGATTTAATTGTATCAAAAATGAGAATAATATGTCAAACAAATAAAAAGAAGAAATGTTTGGCAAAAAATTGGACAAAAATACTTAAAAATGTTAATATTTCAATATAGGAAAGAAAATAATGATTAAAATAAAAGATAAAAAAGACAGCATTTTAAAGATGCGTGAGATGAATTTGAACACAATGCCATGTGAGGTTTTTTCTGCAACTGACGAAGATGGTATTAAAAACTTTTTTGATGAAAATCTTGCGGAAGAATATATTTTACGTTCCACAGACAAGGCCCAAGGAGAATTCTTTTTTGTGAAAAATTTTGATCAGGCAAAAGATAAACTTTCACATTTTGAAGACCATGTTACTGTTGCGGTATCCTTTCGCCCTTATGCGGAAGATATTGTTCTAATCGGTGATGCGATGGTAAGCCGAAAGGCGGGTGGAGATGAAATAGATATAGCTGCAACCACACAAAGTGACGGCACGCATCGAGGAGTTTATGAAAATCCAGAATATAACATGCATGCTTCACTAGAAGAGGATAGAGTGTGGCGTATACCAGGATTTTCAAAACTAATGAGGTATATAAGCGACCACGAACTATATGATGTGATAGTAGAATTTGCAGTTTACGATATAAAAGTGGGAAAGAACAAAGAAAATGTGCTTATAAGCGAGTTACGCACAGGTTATTAAATTTTTTAAAAATGTCTCTTTAATGGGGAATGGCAAACAAGAGGGATTTTGCGTAAAGACTGCTTAAAAAGTTGACACTTTTTTGTGTATGAGATATAATTTGACTAAATAGAGTTTGCTGTTTTAGTCGCAAAAATATGTGAGGCATATGGTTCAAAAAATCGATAATGGAAAAAAAAGATTTTGGGGCTCTGTCACAAGTTATGTGATAGGCTTTTTGGTTGCCAGTTGCTATCTTGCACTTGGGATTGCATTGGCATTAACTTCTGCAAAACTTGACATTGGTGGGAAGGTTAAATTTGTAGCGACCGACATTCACGCAAGAATCTCTGGAACAGTGACAGGCACGCAAACTGCAAACGTGTTAAATGATATAAACCTTGATTCCGAGACGAAAGACACTGAAACATGGGCAGAGTGGACAAATTTAGTTTTAGATTTTGATGATGCTGTTAACAATGTGGTTGTCACTATAAAAATAGAAAATTTAAGCGATGACCGCTCAATTGGAGTTTCGTTTACAGATAGTATTTCATCTGCAAACACAACTATTACAAGAGCCGTTAATGGCACAACAACTTCATCTTTCTCTAATATACAAATTGCAGAAAGTGCAACGAAAACTATCACTATAACAATGAAAATTGCCGACCGTAATAAATCCGTAGATGGCGACTTTGGGTTGCTTTTAAGCCTTGTGTCGTTCTCACAAGAAGAGGAGACTACAACGGTTGCCAACGACTTTACGGTTACTTATAGTGGCGATAATGCAACAATCACAAAGCCAACAAATTCATCATTGACAACCGCCGACATACCATCTTATATTTACAATAAAACCGAAAACAAGCGTTATAAAGTTACTGAAATTGCTGCTAGTGCTTTTGAAAATTGCACTTCACTCACAAGTGTAACAATTCCAAACACAATTGAGGCAATAAGAACTAAAGCATTCTATAAATGCACTGGTCTTACAACAATAGTAGTGCCTGACAGCGTTACACATATAGAGTCGCGTGTATTTGAATATTGTCAAAAAGTGGCTGGACTGACACTTTCAAAGAATTTGGCAAGTCTTGGAGATTATGCATTCAAAGGAATGACTGCATTAAAATCTTTTACATTGCCAGCAAAAGTAACTACTTTACCATCACACGCTTTGCAAGATACAAAGGCGCTTGAAAGGCTTGAGGTGGATTCTGCAAATGCGACATATTACAGCGAAAATAATTGCATAATTACCAAGAGTAGTAAGAATCTGGTTAGGGGGTGTAAAGGATCAGTCATTCCAAGCGGAGTTCTCTCAATTTATAGTAACTCTTTTGAGGGGTCGGGCATTGTTTCTGTTGAAATTCCAAACACTGTAAAAATTATCAATACATGGGCCTTTAATGGTTGTAGAAGTTTGACGGCAGTTACCATACCTGAAAGTTTGACCTCAATTCAGGCCCGTGCTTTCAATGGTTGCACTGCACTAACAAGTGCTAAATTTGCAGTAACGACAGGTTGGACGGCTGGCGAAACAGCACTTGAATCTAGCAAACTTTCTGTTGCTTCTACAGCTGCTGAATATTTAAGAGGCAATAGTTCAGGAGATTATGTAACGGTTAAGTGGACAAGAGCATAATTCCTTAATTGTCACCACAAAAATCTATTAAATTATTCAATAAAAATTAACAAAATATCCAATTTCATTTGGATATTTTTTTATTCTGTTCTATACTATGAGAGTACTAAAAAAGGAGTTTAATTTATGAAAAAATTTGTTTATCTTTTTAAAGAAGCAGACGGCAAAAACAAGGCTCTTTTTGGCGGAAAAGGTGCAAACCTCGCTGAAATGACAAACCTTGGAATGCCAGTTCCACAAGGTTTCACAATCACAACAGAAGCCTGCACGCAATACTATGCAGACGGAAGAAAAATAAACGATGAGATTCTTGCTCAAATCGAAGAAAAACTTGCAGAACTTGAAAAAATGACTGGCAAGAAATTTGGTGACGAGAAAAATCCTCTTCTTGTTTCCGTTCGTTCAGGTGCAAGGGTTTCAATGCCTGGTATGATGGATACTATTCTTAACCTTGGGCTTAATGACACAGTTGTAGAGGGGCTTGCTCGACTTACAAACAATCCTCGTTTTGCTTACGACTCTTATAGAAGATTCATTCAAATGTTTAGTGACGTTGTAATGCAACAAGAAAAATCAAAGTATGAAAGAATTCTTGATAAGGTTAAAGCTGAAAAGGGTGTTCAATACGATAAAGACCTTACTGCCGAAGACCTTAAAGAAATAGTAAAAATGTTTAAGGAACTTTACCTCAAAGCACAAGGAGAAGAGTTCCCACAAGAGCCAAGAGTTCAACTTATTGAAGCAGTAAAAGCGGTATTCCGTTCTTGGGATAATGACAGAGCAAATGTTTATAGAAGAATGCATGATATTCCTTATGAATGGGGAACTGCTGTCAATGTTCAATCAATGGTATTTGGTAACATGGGTGAAACATCGGGTACTGGCGTTGCTTTTTCTCGTAATCCTGCTACTGGAGAAAATAAACTCTATGGTGAATATCTTATGAATGCACAGGGCGAAGATGTTGTTGCTGGAATAAGAACTCCACTTCCAATCTCAACACTTGCCGACCAAAACCCAGAGGTTTACAAGCAATTTGCAGATATTGCAAAAACACTTGAAAAACACAATAAAGATATGCAAGATATGGAATTTACTATTGAGAATGGTAAACTCTATATGCTTCAAACAAGAAATGGAAAGAGAACAGCAAAAGCCGCTCTCAAAGTCGCTGTTGACCTTGTTCATGAAGGGCTTATCACAGAAAAAGAAGCCCTCATGATGCTTGATCCTAAACAGCTTGATGCTCTTCTTCACCCACAATTTGAAGATAAGGCACTTAAAGAGGCTACACCTATTGCCGAGGCACTTCCAGCATCTCCTGGGGCTGCATGCGGAAAGATTTGCTTCACTGCTGAAAAAGCGAAAGAAATGGCAGCAAACAAAGAAAAGGTTGTTCTTGTTCGACTTGAAACTTCACCAGAAGATATTGAAGGTATGGCTGCAAGCCAAGGCGTTCTCACTTGCCGTGGTGGTATGACTTCTCACGCTGCTGTAGTTGCTCGTGGTATGGGAACTGCTTGTGTTGCTGGTTGCAGTGCTATCAAATTTGCGGATGATGAAAAATCATTTACTCTCAATGGAAAAACTTATGTTGAAGGAGATGTTATTTCTTTTGATGGCTCAACTGGTAAGGTCTATGATGGTGCGATTCCTACTGAACCTGCAAAAATTTCAGGCGAATTTGCCACTATTATGGAGTGGGCTGACAAATATGGTGCTCTTTTAGTTAGAACCAATGCTGATAATCCAAAAGATGCTAAAAATGCGTTTAACTTTGGTGCAAAGGGCGTTGGACTTTGCAGAACAGAACACATGTTCTTTGAAGCAGATAGAATTCCTGCCGTAAGAGAAATGATTGTTTCTTCGACAGTTGAAGAGAGAAAGAAAGCACTTGCAAAACTTCTTCCAATGCAAAGAAAAGACTTTATTGGAATTTACAAGGCAATGGAAGGGCTTCCTGTTACTATCCGTTTCCTTGATCCACCTCTTCATGAATTTCTTCCTCATGAAGATGATGAGATTAGAGCACTTGCCAAAGAAATGGGACTTACTTTTGAAAGGCTTAAAGCCACCGTTAATGATCTTCACGAATTTAACCCAATGATGGGACACCGTGGACTTCGTCTTGCAGTAACTTATCCTGAAATTGCAGAAATGCAAACACAAGCCGTTATTGAAGCTGCCATTGCAGTTCATGAAGAATGCGGGTACGACATCGTTCCTGAAATCATGATTCCACTCACTTGTGATGTTAAAGAATTTAAATATGTTCGTGACATTGTTGCAAACAAAGCCGATGAAATCATAGCAGAAAAAGGTGTTAAACTCACTTACAAGATAGGTACAATGATTGAAATTCCTCGTGCTGCTCTCACAGCTGACGAAATTGCTAAATATGCAGAGTTCTTCTCATTTGGAACTAATGACCTTACTCAAATGACCTATGGTTTCAGTCGTGATGACGCTGGCAAATTCCTCGATGTATACTATGCAAAGAAGATTTTTGAAAGCGACCCATTTGCAAGACTTGACCAAAACGGTGTTGGTAAACTTGTAAAAATGGCTGCCGACCTTGGAAGAAAGACTCGTCCAGACATAAAACTTGGCATCTGCGGTGAACATGGTGGAGATCCATCAAGCGTTGAATTCTGCCATAATGCAGGACTCACTTATGTTTCATGTTCTCCATTTAGAGTCCCTATCGCAAGACTTGCTGCTGCACAGGCAAACATTAAAAATCCAAGAAACTAACTCTTTAAATTATTTAAATTTAGTATTTAATTTGTCCTGCACTACAAATTAAAATTATATTTAATAAAAGAAAAAATTGATATTAAACAAAAAAATAGCACCTTTTTAAGGCGCTATTTTTTGTTAAATAAAAATTAAATAAAAATTAAATAAAAATTAAATAAAAATTAAATAAAAATTAAATAAAAATTAAATAAAAATTAATATTTTAAATTTTAATAATAAAAATGTTCTTTTTTCTCTTCAACTCTTTTAGGGGATTTTACAAAAGGATAATATTTTGATTCTTCCAGGCGTTTATCATGATAAAATTTAACAACTGAAAGCATGACAAGTGCATTGTTTAATCCTTTACTACTTTCTTCACTATTTAATTGTTTGAATTTTTCAGTCACCAATTTTTTGACATCATTAAAAAATTGTTTATCATTCTCTGTTGCGTAAAAATCTGTATATGCTCCAATCTTGTCAAGTGCATCTTTTGAATCTAGTTTTGTCACCTCTGCATCATAAATCATATCAGCAACAATTTTTGGACCCTCAACATAATAATGGTTGTTATAAATCTCTTTAAGCGTTTTGAAAATCTTTTTGAAGTCAGGTTTTATTATTTTTTCAAAACTTCCATTTTTATAAACTTTCAAGAATTTGCAGAAGATATAAGACAGCACTTTGAAAAATGTTGGAGCACACTCTTTGTCGATAAGGTTTGCGACTTTGGCGCCAAGAGGGGAAACATCAATTTCTTTTTCTGTTGAAATAAGATAAAAAATTTCATTGGCTGTAACTCTAGCACAATCTATTATGTATTGTTCGGTATGATATGTGCTTGGCACATTCTCTATACTTGCTTGGGCTATAAGAATTTGGTCAAAATAAATTTCATACGCTGGCAATCTTGTGTCACCGTCATAGTGGTCAAGTTCAAAACGAATGACTCTTCTCGCTTTCGTCAAATATTTTTCTCTAATATCTTGATTATTCATAATTCTCCTTTATTCCCAGCGGGGCAATTCTGGCTCTATTTTGGGGGTTGAAAGTTGTTTTCTAACAATAGTTTGTCGTATTTGATTGATGCTTTGCTTTGAATAGTAGTACTCTCTCTCCAAAAGTTCAAGCTTTTGTTTGTCTTCCCTCAAGTATTGTAGTTCTCTTAAAGAAGCCATAATTTTGGTTTTTTGCTCAATCAATTTTTCGTTTTCCATTTTATCGACAGGTATAATTTTAGGGTGATGGTTTTGCAAAGCAATCAAATGGCCTCTTGTAACCACGGCTTGCATGCCTTCGTTAAAGATGTGACTTTTCATGTTGGAGATAATTGCTTCTTGATAGTTTTCATCTGGTTGCATATAAGAGCGATAGAGGCTCGATGCTAAAATTCTCCTAGCGAATATTTCTGCATATGACTCATTTTTTGTAACTAAACATGGTTCAAGTGCTCGAATGCACTTTATATGAAACTTTTCGAAGGTTGACAATATTGATAGAGGAATAAGTTCGGGGCTGGCGTCTTTTCGGCTAATGCGGAAAGCAAGTATATCGGCCAAATCGTTTTCAAGGGCCTGTTCGCTATACCCTTCAAGAGAAAAGGATTGTCCTGTCCATTTAAAATATTTGGCACCAAAAGGGTGAAAGTAGTCAAAAAAGACCTCGAAGAGTTTTTCGTCTATTCCTTCAAAGCGTGTCAGTAATAAGTGCGCTTTAAGGCTAGGGAAGTATAACTCTTCAGTGTGACATAATGAATTGACTTTTTGAGTGCATCTTTCAATGTCGTTCATACTATAATTTTAGCACAAATATTTTAGCTCGTCAATAAAGATAAATCATTTACATACATTTTTACTTGGACAAACATTTATTTTTTAGATAAAAATGACTTAAAAACTTTGTTTTAGTGCTAAAATTTGTTAAAAAACCATGCAATTTAAACAAAATGGCTTTACAAACCCTATTTATTGTGATAAAATATACAAGACTTAAATCAAAGTGCGAGGTGATTTTTTATGATGATTGAACCATCAATAGACAAACTTTTGGCTAAAACTAATGGAAACAAGTATGTTCTTTGCACAGTAGTTGCAAAAAGAGCAAAAGAAATCGAAAATGTTAGACGACTTGAACTTGCTGACCAAGACAAGAAGGCAATTTCTTTGGCTTGCGAAGAAGTGGTTGAAGGAAAAGTTAAGCCAAGCGCATTTTAATGGGCGTTTGTTTTTAAGGTTTTACGATAAAAGAGATTGTCCCTTTGAAGATAATCTCTTTTTCTTTTAGGAGGAATATGTTTGCAAAAGTCATAATCGACCAAGATGCGAAAGCACTTGACAGAGTGTTCGAATATATTATCCCTGATGAAATGAAGGTTGAAAAAGGCATGCGTGTTGTGGTGCCTTTTGGCGGTCGCACCCTTCAGGGTTTTGTTGTGGATAAATGTGATAAATGTGATTATGATGAAAGCAAACTAAAAAAAATAATATCGCCGATTGAAGATTTTTCTGCGATAAAGCCCCAACTTTTACATCTTATGGAATTTATGGTGAAGAAAAACCATTTGAAACTGGCATCGATTTTAAGATTATTTTTGCCTAGTGAAATGAGAGAGGGAAAAACACGAGAACTTTTTGAAACATATTATTTTTTGAAAGAAGAAAACCCACAAGTCTCATCTAGAGCTAAAAATCAACTTGCAATTATTGATGAACTTAAAAGTGGAGAACAAAAATCTGTTCTTTTGGCAGAAAAATATGGCTATGCACCCTTAAAAGCTTTGTTTGAAAAAGGAATAATTGACAAAAAAAAGGAACAAATCTTTCGTTCCCCATTTGTTTTGAGTGAAGAGAACAAAAAATTGCACTTAAATGAGTGTCAGCAGACCGCAATAAACACCATAACCCAAAATAAAACTTATCTTTTGCATGGTGTTACTGGGAGCGGGAAAACCGAAGTGTATATGCACCTGATTGAGCGTGCTTTGGTGCAAGGTAAAAATGCAATTATGCTTGTACCCGAAATTTCACTTACCCCTCAAATAATGGCAAATTTTAAGGCGAGATTTGGTCAATCTGTCGCACTCCTTCATAGTGGATTATCGGCTGGCGAGCGTTTTGATGAATGGAAAAGGCTCTTTTCGGGTGAAGCTAGAATCGCGATTGGGGCTAGAAGTGCAATTTTCGCCCCTCTTGAAAATTTGGGGATAATAATTGTTGATGAAGAACATGAACAAAGTTATGTCAGCGAAAGTAATCCTAGATATGATACACACGACATTGCCGATTTTAGGGCACGAGAAAACAAATGTCCACTGGTGCTTGGCAGTGCAACCCCATCTATTGAATCTTATGAAAAGGCGAAAATTGGAGAATATGAACTGATTGAAATGCCAGTTCGAGCAAACGGCAAAGAAATGCCGCCTTTGCAAATTATCGATATGATGAATGAACTTCGTGCTGGAAATAGCGGAATTTTCTCCAATCAACTACTTGCTGACCTGGCAAATGTAATCAACAAGAAGAAGCAAGCCATGATTTTTATTAATAGGAGAGGATATTCTTCTTTTATGCGATGTAGAGATTGTGGGTATGTTGCAAAATGCAGTGATTGCGATGTAAGCCTTGTTTACCACCGCGAAGATAACAGGCTAAAATGTCATTATTGCGGAAAACAATTCAAAGTGCTTTCTCGTTGTCCAAAATGTGGAAGTGAAAACATTAAATATGGTGCGGTTGGAACGGAACAAATTGTTAAGAAGTTGCAGGAAGTCTTTCCCGATGTTAAAATATTGAGAATGGACAATGACACGACTTCCACAAAAAATGCTCATCAAAAAATTCTTGGAGAGTTTAAAACTGCACTCCCTGGCATTTTGGTTGGCACGCAGATGATCGCAAAGGGGCATGATTTTGAAAATGTTTTGCTTGTTGGAATTGTTGACGCTGACCAAAGTCTGTATCATGCTGATTATAGAAGCACCGAGCGAACATTTGCTTTAATCACCCAAGTAGCAGGAAGAGCGGGGCGAAGCTGTGAGCAAGGAAAGGTCGACCTTCAAACTTATAGTCCAAGGCATTATGTGTACAAGTTTGCGTCAAACTATGACTATAAAGGATTTTTTAGAAAAGAAGAAAACATAAGGCAGACAACCCAGTTCCCTCCATTTACAAGAATTCTTCGAGTGCTTTTTACAAGTCACGACGAAAATTTGGTTCGCGAAACGCTGAAAGTGTGCTATACTGAAATTGAAAATTTGAAAAAAGATTATGCAGAGGATATAATCTACCTAGACGCAATGAAAGCACCTATAAAACGAATTCAAGACAAATACCGCTATCAAATCATGATGAGACTAAAACTATCAAAGGCGGACGAAATCGAAGAAAAAGTCTTTGAAATAGTCGATAAAAATGCTAAAAATGGAGCATTTTTTGAAATTAATCCTCAAAATTTATCTTAAAGGAGAAAATATGGCAATTAGAAAAGTTGTAAAAATTGGTGAACAATCATTGAGAAAAAAATCAAAGCCTGTTAAAGATTTTGACGAAGATTTATGGCAACTTCTTGATGATATGAAAGAAACCATGTATGAAAATGATGGAATGGGACTTGCTGCTCCTCAAGTTGGGGTTTTGCGTCGAGTTGTTATTGTCGATGTCAACAATGCTTTTGTAGAACTTATAAATCCAGAAATCATTGCTCAAAAGGGAGAAGATATAGAAGAAGAGGGGTGCCTTTCAGTCGGCTCTTTTCGTGGAAGAGTAAAAAGGCCTTATGAAATAACAGTACAAGCATATGATAGATTTGGTTACCCTTTTTCATTGCATGGAGAAAAATGGCTTGCAAGATGCATTTGCCATGAGGTCGACCATTTGGACGGAATATTGTTCGTGGACAAAACGCTTGATAAAGATAAATATATTGCCTCGGGCGGTAAGTTGTAATGAATATTAATCGTTAAAAGCGAAAACAGATAATTAAAAAATAAACATTATAAAAGGAAATTTAATGAAAGTTTTATTTTTAGGAAGTTCGAGGTTTTCCTTGATTGTATTAAAAAAGATGCTTGAAGAACGCGTTAATATAATTGGCGTGATAACACAGCCAGATAAACCTTCTGGTCGAGGACATAAGTTGACTCCAAGCGAAGTAAAAGTGTATGCTCTTGAAAATGGAATAAAAGTTTATGATTTTGACAAGGTGAAAAACCATATCGCAGAAATAAAAGAAATTGACTACGATGTGGCGGTGGTTGCTTCTTTTGGACAAATTTTGCCACAAGAATTTTTGGATATTCATCTCACTATAAATGTTCACCCTTCACTTTTGCCTAAATATAGAGGTGCAACTCCAATTCAAAGTGCACTTTTAAACTGTGATAAAGAGACTGGCGTTACTATCATGAAAGTCGCAAAAGCGGTGGATAGCGGAGATATTTTATTGCAAGAGAGAGTAGAAATTGGCGATGAATATTATCTTGCTCTTGAAGACAAACTCGCTCAAATTGGTGGGACTATGGCATGTCAAGCACTTAAACTTATTGAAAATAATAGATGTGAGTGGCATGAGCAAGACCATGAAAAGGCAACGATTGTTTCAAAACTTACCAAAGAAGATGGTGTGCTTGATTTCGCAACATCGTCAAATCAAATTCTCGGCAAGGTTAGGGCGATGAGCGAAGAAATAGGTGCATTTGTGCTTTTAAATGGAAATTTCCTTAAGGTTGGAGAGGCAAAACATGCACAACTCAACAACGAAGAGATTAATTCGCTTAAAAAAGGCGAAATTTTAAACAACAAGAAAAAATTTGTCGTTGGCTGTGCAGACGGAGGCATTGAAATTTTGAAAGTTCAAGCTCCATCTGGTAAAATGATTAGCGGTCGAGATTATATAAACGGGCATAACGACATTTTGGGTAAAAAGGTAGACAATGTTTAGCGATTTGACATTTGGTGAACTTCAAGATTATGTAAAGTCTTTGGCTCTTCCTACGTTTAGGGCAGAGCAGATTTTTGACGCCGTATATTCAGGAAAAACGCTTGAAGAGATTTCAAATTTGCCAAAAGGAATAAAAGAAATCATTGCAAAAGATTACCCAAAGTATGAAATAGCAAAAAAATTTGTTTCAAAAGATGGCACAGAAAAATATATAATTCGTCTCTATGACGGAAATATTGTTGAGTGCGTGCTTATGAAATATAAGTATGGCTATACCATTTGTGTTTCTACGCAAGTGGGTTGCCGTATGGGGTGCAAGTTTTGTGCTTCTACCCTTGGCGGAAGAGTAAGAAATTTGTCAGCTGGCGAAATTCTTGCTCCAATCATTCTTGTAAATAGAGAAAAAGGAGGCTCGCTTAAAGACCGCAAAATCACGAATGTTGTGCTTATGGGAAGCGGTGAACCACTCGATAATTATGATAATGTTGTCAAATTTCTTAATCTTGTATCCTCGCAAAAGGGGTTTAATATAAGTGAGAGGAATATTTCACTTTCTACATGTGGAATTGTGGATAAAATATATGCCCTTGCCGATCTTGAGAAAAGCATAACTTTAACTATTTCGCTTCACGCAACAACAGATGAAAAGCGAAGAGAAATTATGCCTATTGCCAACAAGTACTCTATCGCCGATATTTTAAAAGCGTGCAAATATTATTTTAACAAAACTGGACGAAAAATTTATTTTGAATACACTCTTATTAAAGGGATAAATGATAGGGACGAAGACGCAGACAATTTAGCAAGACTTCTAAAAGGTCTGCTTTGCCATGTCAATCTTATCCCTCTTAACCCTGTCAAAGAACGCACACTTGTTTCAACGGGCAGGCTGTTTGCGTATAAATTTATGGACAAACTCAAAGAAAAGGGAGTTTCGGCGACAGTAAGACGCACAATGGGTGAGGATATTGAAGGTGCATGTGGACAACTTCGTAATAAAATTCTTGAAGAGGAGGGTAATGCGTGAAGGGTATAATAATCACCAAAAATGCAGGACTTTTTACTGTTGAAAGCAATGGGACTATTTACAATTTACCTGCCAGTGGGAAAACAAAACAACAAGGGCTTTTTGTAGGTGATGAGGTTGAATTTGAAGGGGCAATAACTGCAATTTATCCTCGTAAAAACCTACTAATTCGTCCACCGATGGCAAATGTTGAGAAACTTTTTATAGTTGTATGCCCTCTGCCCAAGCCTGATTTCATGCTTGTGGACAAGATCATAGTCTATTCATTTTTAAATGATATACAGCCAATTTTAGTCATAAATAAAACTGATAAAGCGGACGATAATTTCATAATGGAAATAGAAAATAGTTATAATTTTCTTAAAATTGTTAAGGTTTGTGCCAAAAGTGGTGATATTTTACCTTTAAAAAGTGAGATAAATGGCATCTGTGCTTTTGCTGGACAAAGTGCAGTTGGGAAAAGTTCACTTATAAATGCACTTACTGGAAGGCTGGACGCCGAGGTGGGAGATCTATCCAAGAAAATTGAAAGAGGGAAGCAGACAACCAGAATAGTGAGTCTTTATAAGTTTGAAAATGGATATCTTGCAGACACTGCTGGTTTCTCAATGTTAGATCTGGGATTTGTAAGTAAATTAAAAAAAGAGGAACTTTCTTCATACTATCCAGATTTTCTAAATGCTCGTGCACTATGCCAATATCGTTCATGCCTGCATAGGCACGGAGATTGTGGTGTTATAGCAAGCGTAAATAGTGGAGAAATTTCAAGGTTAAGATATAACAACTATTTAAAAATTCTAAACGAACTAGAAAAAAGCGAAAAATTTTAATTTTTTCAAATGACTATTTTTTAACAAATTGAATTTGTTTGACAGTATTTCAAGTAAAGGCTAAAATTATATAGGAGAGTTTATGAAAAAGAATGTCTATATTTCAGTTTCGACTGACCCGATAAATGATTTTCAAGAGATGGTTGAATATGCAAAAGAAATGCAAGATAAAGCGGACATGCTACATTGTGATGTTATGGACGGCGTATTTGTGCAAAAAAAGTCAATTTCAGCCAGCCATGTTTACAACATAAATCAAAATTCACTTATTCCGCTTGATGTTCACTTGATGTGTAATGAGCCTCTTGCGATAATTCATGATTATCTTAAAGCAGGAGCAAACATTGTTACCATTCACTATGAGGCATTCGAAAATAAAAACGACATTATTAAAGCGGTAAAAACGATAAAAGATGCCCATGCTCTTGCTGGACTATCTTTTAAGCCAGAAACAGAAGTTAAAGAAATCAAGATGTTTTTACACGACTTTGATGTAATTTTGGTGATGAGTGTTGAGCCCGGAGCAAGTGGACAAAAATTTATAAACGATAGTCTTGCTAAAATAAAACTTCTAGATGAAATTCGTAAAGAAAATGGATATAACTACAAGATTGAAGTAGACGGTGGCGTAAACGACTCAAATTCCCAAGCCATTATTGAAGCAGGTGCAGATATGCTTGTTAGTGGAAGTTATGTTTATAAGTTAAGCGACCGTTTGCAAGCAATCGAGACATTAAGGAAACACGAGAAATAAATTTATTAATAAAAAATCGCAGTGACGCGATTTTTTTATTTTTGGGATATGGATTGGTGCGGCTTTGGGGTTGAGAAAAAAGTTAATGGTTCGTTTGCAACAATTTAACTTTTCAAAGTCCAAAAACTTAAAATAATCTTTTTATTCTTCTCCAACAAAAACTACATTGCCACAAAGCACGTCATAATAAGAGAATGTTTGTAAAACTTGTTTGCTTTCTTTTACGGCGACGGTAAAAACACTGGGGTAAACATCTTTTATTACTCCACTCACTGATTCTATTTTCTTTCGTCCGCGGTTGATGTTCATTTCCACCATTTCTCCTTTTAGAGCTAAAATTTTAGATTTTACTCCGCATATATCCAAGGTCGTTTTACGCATGGGCACCTCTCTTTTTAAAAAATATTACCCAATTGAAAGAATTTTAAACCTTTTGTCATATTCTTTTTCCGCTTTGCGTAAGTTATTGCGTAAGAGAGGAGGAGATAATGGCTTTTGCAGAAAACAATTTTTTGGTGGCAAACAAAATTCAATTAGACAAAAAGCAATTTGAAGTTGAGTGCAATGTTGACGGCGGGTGTGCTGTTAAAAAGGTCTTGACGGTTGCTTGTACGCCTATGGTTGAGGGATGTGAAGTACTTAATGGCGTAGTAAATTACTCTGGAACGATTGATTTAAGAGTTGTTTTTGAAACTGAAGAGGGAGAGATTGACACTGCCAATGCATCTTGTCCCTTTTCGTCAAAATTTGAAAATGAGGAGATTGGCGTTGGGCAAACAGCAAATATTGTCGTAAGAGTTATTGATTTTGATGCAACAAGTGTGTCGGGAGCGGATATTAAAGTCCTTGTTACTCTAGAAGAAGGTGGATTTGTCATTGGAAACAAAGAGATTAAATCTATTTCAACCGACGACGACACGGTTTGTGCAAGAGAAGAAGACATAAAAGTTGTAAGATATCTCACTTCTGCAAGCGAAACTTTTACCCTTCAAAGTGAAATAAATTTAAGAGACAAGGTCAAAAAACTTCTTGCAAGTGAAAGCATGGCTTGCGTAAAATCTGTTGAGGCTGGCTCAAATTTTGTGGCTGTCAGTGGTGAAACCATTTCAAGAGTGCTTTATTTAAGTGAAAATGACAAATTTGAATGTGGATACATTTATGACACTTTTAAAGAAGAACTTGAAATTGAAGGCGTAAATCGTGACAGCATGGCCGAAGCGTGCGTGTTTGTTGACATGAAGAAGACAGAGGTCGAAATTGTAGAGGACGATAAAGGAAGCAAAATTATTGTTAAGCCTGTTATTACAATTATGATTCATGCTTGTGCAGAGGAAGAAGTTGGGGTTATAAAAGACCTGTATTGTACTAAAAACGATCTGTCTATCACAACAGAATCATTTTCAAATTCTCTGCCATGTCAAATGGAGGTTGTTGAAGGAAAAATCGAAGGCAGTCTTTCACTTGACGAGGACGCTCCAAGAGTTGACAAGATTTTGTTCAATGGTGGCAATAGCGTGACTATAACAAACGCATTCGTGAAAGATGAACAAATTGTGATTGAAGGCGTTGCAAGAACCACGGTTGTTTACCTTAACGATGAAACTGGTTTGTTAAACAGTGTTCAACTAGATTTCCCTTTCACAATTGACGATAAAACTGATTTTGCTGAAAGCGATGTTATCTCGGCGAGCATCATTATGAGTGATGTCGATGTTGTGGTTAAGAAAGGAAGAGATTTATTCTTTGATGCAAAAGTTAAGGTGACCATCAATGGTTGCAAAACTGCTGTTAGCGGGGTAATAACACAAGTTACAACGGGTGAAGAGTACACCGAAAAAGATTATGCTATGGAAGTTGTTTTTGCTAAAGCCGGAGACGAGGCTTGGGATATAGCCAAAAGAGCAAAAGTAAAAGAAGCCCAACTTTTATCGCAAAATGAAAATGTGATTTTCCCACTCGCAGAAGACACTTCACTTGTACTTTTCTATCAAAAAGTTCAATAACGCGTTTTTCTTAAAACAAGATTTCGAAAAGTATTTAGCACTATTGGGTGAGAATAAAATATGTGAAACAATAAATAAAGTCAAAAAAACACAAAAAATGCTCTAAAATGGGCATTTTTTTGTGCAAAAACATACTTTTTTAGTCAATTATTTAGCAAGAGGTTGAATTTATGAAATATGTGCTTGGATTTTTCAGTGTGCTTGCGGTCGTTTTAGTCTTTGTGTTATGTCCTTTTAAGTCTGTTGAAACAAAAGAAATTGAGTATTTAAGAATACATATCCGTGCCGATTCAAATAGCGTTCAAGACCAAAATGTTAAGTATAAAGTAAAAGATGCCGTGGTTGATGCTTTGGTTCCATACTTGAGTGAAATCAAGACTTTTGAAGAGGCTAAAAGTTTTATAGGAAACAACTATGATATGATTGAAAGCGTGGCTGATGGTGTCCTTGCAAGAGAAGGGTTCTCTTACACTTCTTCCGCCCAACTTAAAAGAGAGCATTTCCCAACCAGAGTATATGACAATTTGACGCTTCAAGAGGGGGAGTATGATGCCCTTATCTTAAACCTTGGCTCTGGGCAAGGTGATAATTGGTGGTGCGTGGTTTTCCCAGCATTTTGTTTCACTTCTTCGACAAAATCTGGGCAAAACGAATATATTTCGGCAATTTGGGAGATAATTAAAAGTGTAATGAGGGAGGAAAAATGAAAAAGAGATTTTATGCACTCGCACTTTTGGGGCTAACTGCCTCGCTTACTGTTGTTGGGCTTGGAACAAGTGCAAATGAGGCAATTTTGCCAAGTAGTGGGCAATATGTCGTGCAAGCAGCTACAACCACAGCACAAAACAAACAAATACAAACTAAACTAAAGAAGTGGGGCTACTATACAGGAGCGATTGACGGGATTTATGGTGCAAAAACCAAACGGGCTGTAAGATATTTTCAAAGTAAAAATGGTTTGACTGTAGACGGGATCGTCGGCAAGAAGACGGCGGCCGCAATGGGGATTAACCTAGGCACTACTTCGACTACAAAAACAACATCAAATACCTCTTCTAGTGACCTTAACTTGCTTGCGAGATGTGTTTATGCCGAAGCAAGAGGGGAGCCTTATACTGGACAAGTTGCAATCGCGGCAGTTGTTTTAAATAGAGTCAAAAGTGCATCGTTTCCAAACACGATTTCAGGTGTTATTTATCAACCATGGGCATTCACTGCCGTCAACGATGGACAAATAAATCTTACGCCAAATGACACCGCCTATAAAGCAGCACAAGATGCACTAAATGGTTGGGACCCTACATACGGTTGTATTTATTACTATAACCCAGCAACCGCCACAAGTTCATGGATATGGTCAAGAAAAATTGTATTAAAAATTGGAAAGCACAACTTTGCGGTGTAGGAGGGAAAGCATGAAACAAAATTATAACAAATCAAAGAGCATGCCTGTTGGCGAAAACAAGAAGAATAAAAAACAAAGCAAAAGGGCTATTATCTCGCTCGCTGTTGCGACAGCAGTTCTGGGTGCTACAACTTTGGGCTTTGGCATAGGATTTGCTGTGACCGACTCCAAGGCAATGTATTACGGCACAAAACTTGAAAACATTTATGAAAGCAACTTTTACAGCCTTCTCGACAGTGTGAACAATCTTGAAAATAAGTTGTCAAAGACATTAGCGTCAAACACCTCTTCTTACCAAAGAAAAACGCTGTTGGAGGCAAGTCAAAACGCTAGTGAAGCCGAGATCGCGGTGGCTAGTCTTCCTTTGAGAAGCGCGGATAAAGAGGACACTATTAAACTTGTAAATCAGGTTGGAGGATACACTCAAATTCTTGCGGACGACCTTGTCGATGGCAATATGAGCGAAAGCGAGCGTGAGACTTTGCAGGAAGTTCATTCAAGTGTACTAGCATTAAAAAAACAACTTAATGATTTTGCGAGAAAGCTTGAAAACAATTATTCAATTCTTGATGCAAGTATGTCTATTGATGGTGACAACAATGTTTTTGCTCAAAACTTAACTGCACTCAAAGAGCAAAATGTTGAATACCCAACAATGATTTATGATGGTCCATTCTCCGACTCGGTTACAAATCAAGAAGTTAAAGGTCTAAAGGGAAGCGTCATAACAAAAGAAGAAGCGAAGGATAATCTTTTAAAAGTATTCAAAGATGCAGTATCCGCAGACTATGAAGGGGAGACGAACGGTAGATTTGAAACATATAATTTTAGACTCAAAAACTCTCACGGAGAAATGTTGTTTGTTCAATCTACCAAAATTCAAGGCTATATCTTAACCGTTTCTGGTGCTGGGACAAATGGGGAAGCGTCTGTCGATAGAGCAGGAGCGAAAGAAATCGCACTTGCATTTGCTCGTGAAAATGGAATTGAGGGAGCAAGTGTTGTTTGGAGCGATAGCATTAATAATGATATTTATTTTAATATTGCACCTTCTCAAAGTGGAATTGTCCTTTATCCAGACCTTGTAAAAGTCAAAGTAAACACGGTGAGAGGAACAATTGTAGGGTATGACGCTACATCGTATTTCACTAATCACAAAGCGCGCGTTTTAAGTAAGGGTATAGTTTCACAATCAACGGCAAAAGGGAAAGTTCCATCAACTTTTGAGGTGGTTTCTTCCCGTGTCGTACTTGCACCTCTTGACTATAATCGAGAAGTCGTTTGTGTGGAAGTCGAGGCTGAAAGTGAGGGGAGCACATACTATTTTTACTTTAACGCCGAAAATGGCGACACAGAAAATGTGCTCAAAGTTATTGAAACCGACAATGGCAATTTGCTTATGTAAAAGCTATTAATAAATATATAATTCCCACAACAAATTTTTAGAAGTAAAATCAAATTTGAATAAAAATCAAGATAAATAAGCAATTCACCTTAAATTTTGTTGAATTTTGATAAAAATATAAGAAATTACAATGTAAAGCAAATATATATCAAAAAAACCGCCTAAAAAACTAGGCAGTTTTTTTGTGTTTGAAAAAAGTGCTTTTAATCAAAGTTGTTTGTAATTTTGGTTATTATTCAGCGTCCCCGACAGGTTTTTCTGCAAGCGCCTTTTCATAAGCGGCAAGAACGGCAGCTTTGATTTCTTCTCTTGTTTCTGTAACGATTGGGTGAGCAATGTCAACATGCTCTTCTCCAACCTTTTTATTAGGCATAGAAATAAATAAGCCTTTTTGTCCTTCAATAACCTTAACATCTCTAACTACAAAGCAGTCATCGAATGTGATTGAGCAAATTGCTTTAAGTTTTGCTTCGTCTTTTAATCTTAATCTTACATCTGTTACTTTCACTAGTTTGTACCTTCCTTTTTTAAATTAAGTTTTTAAACTTAATTAAATTTTACTCTATTTTATTAAAAAAAACAAATAATTTAACGCTCTTTTTGAAAAAACTGATAAATTTTTGTCAGTAAACAGAAAGTTGTCATAAAAAAAGATATGAAGTTTGTATATAACGGCATTTGCGTGCATTACGAGACCTATGGCAAAAAAAGCGAAAAAGCAACGCTTCTTTTGCATGGGTGGGGCAGTAGTGGAAAAGTCTTTGACGGTTTGGTTGACGCTTTCTCGGGTGAGCGTTATTTTGTTGTGCCTGACTTTCCGCCTTTTGGAGAAAGCAAGTCACTTGTCTGTTCTTGGACGATTTTTTCATATGCAAGCATGGTCATGAGTTTATGTGAACATTTGGGCATAAAAGAAGTTGATGTATTGGGGCATTCTTTTGGCGGAAGAATTGCGATATTGCTTGCAGGTCTTGAATGTTCATTTGTGCAATCATGCATTTTGGTTGATAGTGCTGGCTTGAAACCCAAGTTTTCTATTAAATCACGATTAAAAATTATAAAATATAAAACTAAAAAGTTTTTGGGCAAAAATGTCGAAAACATGGGCTCGGCAGACTATCAAGCCTTGCCCCCATGCATGCGTGGGGTCTTTGTAAATGTGGTTAACACATTTTTAGAGCCTTATTTATCTAAAATTCAATCACGAACGCTGATTGTTTGGGGACAAAATGATAAAGATACTCCTCTGTATATGGCAAAAAGATTTAAACGAAAAATTAAAAACTCCTCGCTTGTGGTTTTAAATGGTGGGCACTTTGTCTTCCTCGACTGCCCGCTAGCCTTTTATAAAGTTGTTAGAGAATTCTGGGAGGCAAAATGATATATGTAAGTATGGTCTTATGTGCATGTGTGAGTACGGCGTTTTCACTTATGTTTTTAAAAACTTATCAACTTTCGTCTTATAAAACGCGGACTTTTTTTAAAGAAATTTGTGCTTTAAATTTTTCAAGTGGAAATAAAAACAAAATTGTCTTTACCAAACGAATTATTCGTTTTCTTATCACTCTGTTCTTATTAAATATGGGGATATTTTACCTTATAAACCGTTTCGTTTCGAACGTATGGTTGCTTCTTCTCGATTATTTGATAGTGCTTGTAATGTGTCCGCTTATTATGATAGTTGCACACTTTGTAATATGTCCACTTGAAGAGTTTATTAAGTGGTGCTACATTCAAAGGGCTCGAAAAAAACTCCTAAAGAAAAATGTTATAAAAATTGGGATAACAGGCTCGTATGGAAAAACTTCAACAAAAAATATTTTGACCGAACTGCTTGAAAAAGAATATAAAGTTTGCACCACCCCGTTAAGTTATAACACCGAAATGGGCATAACAAAAACTATTCTTGAATCTCTTGACGACCATGATGTTTTCATAGCAGAAATGGGGGCTAGAAAAAAAGGCGACATTAAGATTTTGACAGACATTGTAAAACCAGATTATGGAATAATAACAACTGTTGGCAAACAACATATAGAATCTTTTAAAACCCTTTCTGTAATTGAGGATACAAAGTTTGAACTTGCTGAAAATGTGTCGCATGACGGAGCAATGGTGTTTAATGGTGATAGTCCTTCTGGCGTGAGGCTATTTAAAAGATGTAAAACTAATAAATATTTGGTTTGCGACAAGCGAGGCTTTGCCTATGCTCAAAATGAAAAAATAACAAGTGAAGGTTGCGAGTTTGAACTTGTGCTTGACGGGCAAATTATAAAAATGAAAACGGCACTTCTCGGGAAGTGCAATATCGACAATATTGTTTGTGCTTGTGCTATGGCAAGGCTTTTGGGTATAAGTGACGAAGATATGATTTCTGCAGTCAAAAAACTAAAACCAACAAGCCATAGACTTGAAATAATTAAAAATGATTATTGCACAATTTTAGATGACTCTTATAACTCTAATCTTGTGGGTGCAAAAGAAGCACTTAATGTATTAAGCCATTTTGAGGGCCAAAAAATTGTAATCACTCCAGGATTCGTGGAAATGGGCGAGGCTGGCTCGATGTCTAACTTTGCACTGGGAGCAAGTGTAGCAGATGTGGCTGATTATATTGTTATAATGAATGAAATTAATAAGAATTATTTATTTTCTGGAGCAATAAGCCACAATTTTGATAAAAATAAAATATTTTTCTGCTCAACAAGAGAGAAACAAAAAGAAATAATAAATCTTATTTCAACAAAAGGCTGTGTCATTTTATTTGAAAACGACCTTCCAGATAATTTTAAATAGGAGGAAAAATGAAAACGATTTTGGTTATTTATGGTGGGCAAAGCGTGGAACACGATATCTCTGTCATCACCGCTTTGCAGGCAATGAAAAATGTTAAAGGATATGATATATTGCCATTGTATATAAAAACTGATGGTGTGATTGTTACAGCAGATAATTTAACAGATGGCAGGATTTATCTTAACTATAAAAAACTAGTAAAAAATGAAAGACAGGTTTTCTTCAGCCCCGGGCGAAATGAAATATTTTTGCTTAAAAAGAACAAGATTAAAGGTTTTATAAAACCTTATTGCGCCCTTCTATGTAATCATGGCCATGGTGGCGAAGATGGCTGTTTGCAAGGAATGCTTGAAATGTGCAATATTCCGTACTCCTCTTCCCAAGTTTTGTCGAGTGCTATCACAATGGATAAAGTTTTAACTAAAATGGTGCTTGAAAAAAAACATATCCTTACACCCGCATATGTACATTTTAACAAGTATGAATTTGTGCATTCAAAAGAGGAAGTTTTGTCTAAAATAAATGACAAATTAGGCTTCCCTTGTATTGTAAAACCCGCAAATGGGGGTAGTAGTGTTGGTATTAGCATATGTGAAGATGAAAATATGCTGGAACAAGCAGTTCTAGAAGCACTCGAATTTGATGATAAGATTCTTGTTGAGAAATTTGTAGAAAATGCCAAAGAGTTTTCTTGTGCGGTAATAAAAAGTGGAAGCAAACTTTTTGCAAGCCGAATTTGGCAGGTTAAAAAAGGCAAATTTTTTACTTTCGAAGAAAAGTATTTGCGTGAAAGTGAAAAATTGCATGATGAAATTCCTAAAAAAATTGAAGAGAAAATTAAAGATTTGTCAAAAGACTGTTATGACGCTCTTGAATGTGGAGGCGTGGTAAGGGTAGATTTCCTTTATGAGGAGGAAACTAAAAAAATGTATGTGGGAGAAATTAATTCAATTCCTGGTTCTCTCGCATTTAACCTTTTCCCATATCCATTTTCTGACCTTATTGTTTGTTTAGTGGAAGAGGGAGTCGTCAAATCGCGAGAAAAAAGAGGCATAAAGTATGCTTTTTCTTCCTCTGCCATAAAAAAATATTTAGAATTTGGTGAAGCTAGAAGCAAGAAATAAGGGACTTATTGTCCCTTTTTGTTCTTTTTTAAACTGGCTTACTAAACATGGCAAGAGTTGAGTTATTATATGGGTGATAGGAGGCAAAATGCTAGTAAAAGAACTGCTTGATGGAGTGGACTATGAAGGCGAACTGGAAGAAATAGAAATAAAAGATATAAAAATAGATAGTCGCACTATCGAAGAGGGGGATATTTTTATTGCACTGCATGGCAGGCAAGAAAGTGGTGAAAAGTTTATCAATGATGCATTAAAAAGAGGTGCTCGAATTGTTTTGAGTGAAGAAGAAAATAAAGATAAAAGAGTCATAAAAGTTGCCTCTACAAGGTCAGCGTATGCACTTGTTTGTAAAAACTTTTTTGACAAAGCGTGTGACAATCTAAAGATCATTGCAATAACTGGCACAAACGGGAAAACCACCACCGCCACTATCACGAAAGAGGTGCTTGGTTACGCTGGATTAAGAACGGCGGTCATAGGAACTCTGGGTGCGGGCGAAAAAGAGCTTCAAGATACTGGATTTACAACGCCAGACCCTTACGCGCTTCATAGAATTTTTAAGGAAATGTACTCGCAAGGTGTGGAATGCGTAGTTATGGAGGCATCGGCACATGCACTTGCACTTCATAAACTAGATGGAATAAAGTTTGAGATAGGGGTGCTTACGAATGTAACAGAAGATCATTTGGACTTCTTTGGGGATATGGGAACATACGCACAGGCAAAGTTTAAACTTTTTGAGCCTAACAAAATAAAACTTGGAATTGTTTGCTGTGATGATATTTATGGTCGCAAACTTTTTGCAAATGCCAAAGTGCCTATGGTAAGTTATGGCCTGGGCGAGGGAAACGATATAACCGCTTTTGATATAGAAAATAGAGGCTTGCAAACGCAATTTGTTTGCAAGGCACTTGGCAGGGAATTTAAAGTCACAAGTCCACTTATTGGAGATTATAATGTTGAAAATATGCTTGCTTGCGTCGGCAGTTGCATGGCAATGGGGGTTCCAATCGAATTGATTCGACTAGGATTGTCTTGTATAAATCAAGTTGAGGGGAGATTTAATGTTATAACCATGGGTGGCGTAAAAATAGTAATCGATTTTGCACATACGCCTGATGGACTTGAAAAAGTTTTGTTGTCAGCAAGAAAACTTACGGGGGGACATCTAAAAGTTTTATTTGGTTGTGGTGGTGATAGAGACCGATTGAAGCGTCCTATCATGGGCAAGGTGGCCGAGGATTTTGCTGATGAGGTGTATTTAACAAGTGACAATCCGCGTTTCGAAAATCCGGAAGAAATTATGAAAGAGATAGCCTCTGGAATGAGCAAGCCTTGTAAAATGATTGCAAATCGTAAAGATGCAATTAGACAAATTTTGTCTTCCGCTCAAATTGGAGATACGATAGTTTTGGCGGGTAAAGGTGGTGAAAAATATCAAGATATAAATGGTGAAAAATTGCCATATAATGATTTTGATGAGGTATATCTTTTTTATAGAAATAAAATAAAAGAAGTCGAAAACGAGTAAAAATATTAATTTTAAAAATAAAATATAAAAAGAAAATTGTCGAGAGTCAATAATAAATAAAATTGTTTTTTCTAAAAAAATTATTTATAAAATGGCTAGAAGTGCCGAAAAATGGTGGAATCATAATTTCTGTCATTTTTTTATTAAATTTAAAATAGGTGTTTTTATTTTGATTTTTAAAAGACTTTTTTGTTTTTATTTTAAATGCTTATTTTGAAAGAATTTTATTTATTTGCAAAGAATAAATTAAATGAGGAGAAATTATGTTAAACTTATTTTTGACCTTTATTATTTCTTTGCTTCTAGCCCTAATTTTGGGTAAACCAATGTTAAGACTTTGTCACAAACTTCATTTTTCGCAAACTATTCTTCATTATGTGGACAACCATGCTGGCAAAAGTGGAACGCCAACAATGGGTGGACTTATTTTTATTTTATCGTCTCTCATTGGTTCGCTTATATTTATAAAAGGTGATGGTGGAATAAGTCTTATAATTTTGCTTGTCTTTTTTGCGTATGGGCTGTTAGGTTTTCTTGATGACATAATTAAAGTACGCGGACACAAAAACGAAGGATTGAAGCCTTACCAAAAAATTATAGGACAAGTTGGTGTTGCTACAGTTATTGGTATTTTTGTTTATCTTAAAGTAGGTTCAACGCTAGACCTTTTCGGTTTAAAATTAAACATAGGCTTCTTTATAATTCCGTTTATAATTC
The DNA here is from genome assembly GCA_934793215.1 of uncultured Clostridia bacterium. Taxonomy (GTDB): domain Bacteria; phylum Bacillota; class Clostridia; order Christensenellales; family UBA1242; genus Caccovivens. Next base: position 71,351 of record CAKVOP010000001.1, read on the forward strand.
TTTTTTATGTAGCGGTTACAAATTCAGTTAATCTTACAGATGGACTTGATGGACTCGCTGGCGGGACAAGCGTTATCTATCTTATCACATTTGCTGTCATTCTATATTTGCAGGGCTTCACAAATTTCTCAATAATTTCGCTCGCACTGGCTGGCTCGCTCGTGGGCTTTCTTTGCTTTAATTGTTTCCCAGCAAAAATCTTTATGGGTGATACAGGATCTCTTGCTATTGGCGGGTTGATCGCATCGCTCGCGGTTTTTTCTGGGCTTGAACTTATTATGCCTATAATTGGAATCATGTTTGTAATGAGTGCGTTAAGCGACGTCTTACAGGTTTTGCACTACAAGCGCACTAAAAAAAGAATTTTTAAAATGGCACCTTTGCACCACCATTTTGAACGCTGTGGCGTGCATGAAAATAGAATTGTATTAGTATATATAGTTATAACGCTGCTTTGCGGATTAGCATCAATTCTGGGCTATCTGGCAGTGGGAGGAGTGATATAACTTTATGAAATTGAAGGGCAAAAATGTTTTAGTATATGGACTTGGAATTAGCGGTCAATCGGCGTGCAAATTATTGCATGAAAAGGGTGCATGCGTGAGCATATATGATGATGAAAGGCGTTTTTCCAACGTTTACTCTTTTTGTCCAGAACCAAAACTTAAAAAATTTGATCTTGTTGTGTTAAGCCCTGGCATTAAAAGGCTAGGTAATGACCTTGTCGCGTATTTTGAAGCAATGAAAACGCCAATAATAAGCGAACTAGACCTTGGCTATATATTTTGCAAAGGTAAAGTTATAGGGATAACTGGCACAAATGGAAAGACAACTGTAACTTCTCTTGTAGGAGAAATTTTCAAATCTGCTGGTAAGAAGACTTTTGTTTGTGGGAATATAGGCTTGCCTATTACAAACATAGCAATGAAGACAGATAGAAAAAGTTTTGTCGTGTGTGAAGTCAGCAATTTTCAATTAGAGAGTTCGCAGATTTTTAAGCCAGATGAAGCGACCATATTAAATCTTGCCCCTGACCACCTTGATAGGCATGGTAGTTATCAAGAATATATACGCGTGAAGCGCAAGATTTTATCTGCAAAAAGACAGAAGGTTGTACTTAATTTTGACGATGAAGGCTCAAAAATGAGTAAAATAGATAAAAAAGTGATGTTTTTTTCCAAACTTCCACTTGAAAAAGGCGTTTTTGTGAAAAATAATGCCATTTATCATAACAAAACAAAAATCATTTCACTGAATGATATTCCACTTTTCGGCGAAAAAAATCTTGAAAATGTTCTGGCATCTGTGGCACTTGCGGTGGGCTACAAAGTCAAACTGCAAATAATCAAAAAAGCAATAATTAATTTTGTTGCACCATCACACAGACTTGAATATATTGGCATGGTGAATGGGGCACAGGTTTTTGATGACTCCAAGGCAACCAATATTTCGGCAACTATTGGTGCGATTGAATCTCTTGGAGATAACGGACTGGTTTTGATGCTGGGAGGACTCAACAAAGGGTTTTTGTTTGACGAAATTTTTAATAAAGGTTATTTATTTGATAATTTGTTGTGCTTTGGTGAGGCAGGCGAAGAAATTGCGGATTGCGCAAATAAATACGGATATGTTTCTAATATATTCAAAAGTATGAAAGATGCGACCCTTTATGCCAAACAGAATGCTTTAAGTGGTCAAAAAATTCTTCTTGCCCCTGCATGTGCAAGTTTTGACGAATTTTCGTCTTATGCTGTAAGAGGGGAAGTATTTAAGGAGATTATTACGGGTGAATATGAAAAAAACGAGCGGGGTTAAAGATTTAGTCATAATTTTGTGCCTAGTTTTCTTTTTGGTAGGCTTCGGTTGCTTGATGGTGTATAGTGCAAGTTTTTATTCGGCACAGTTTAATTACGGGAATAAGTATTTCTTCCTTTTAAAGCAGTTGTTGGGCGTTGGTATGGGAATAGGGACGCTTTGCCTGTTCTATTTTATTGACTATCATCTACTCTCTAAACTTAAATGGTGGATTGTAGGAGCAAGCATTGTTTTGCTTGCATTGGTGTTTGTCCCAGGGCTTGGAATGGAAAGTTATGGTGCTAAAAGATGGGTGTCTATTTTAGGCTTTTCAATTCAGCCTTCCGAAATTGCGAAGTTTGCCATTGTCATTTTTTCTGCAAGCTATATGAGTGAGCATCATGACGATATGAAGACTTTTAAAGGTCTTTTGCCAGTGCTGTGCGTTGGTGGAGTAATGTGTTTGCTTATTATGCTTGAACCAAGCATGAGTGTCACAATGTGCATATGCTTTGTTTGTCTTTTTATGCTCATAATTGGAGGAATGAGCAAAAAACATACGCTTATGTTTTCAGTTCCAGCTGGTGCGTGTGTTCCGCTTCTTATAATTTTAGAACCTTACAGACTGAAACGCCTGCTCGCATTTATTGACCCATGGGCATCTCCACAAGGCGAGGGCTTTCAACTTATTCAGTCTTTGTATTCATTAGGCAGTGGGGGCTGGTTTGGTCGAGGGATATTTGCCAGCCGTCAAAAATGTCTTTTTCTCCCTTTTGCAGAAAGTGATTTTATCCTTTCTATTATTGGAGAAGAGGTGGGGTTTGTTGGGACAACCCTTCTTTTAGGTGTGTTTCTGTGGCTTGTTATCAAACTTATTAAAATTGCACTCAATGCTCCTGATAGGTTTGGGGCTCTGCTTTCTGCGGGTATCTCATTCATAATTGGTGTTCAAACGCTTCTAAACGTCGCGGTTGTAACAGGTTCTATTCCGCCAACGGGACTCCCTCTTCCATTTATCTCCTCAGGTGGAACAAGCGTTATGATGTTCATGGCTGGGATAGGCATGTGCCTTAATGTGGCTAGGCAAAGCAGGCGTAGATAAAAATTATTAAAAAGCAGGGCGTCAGGCTTTGCTTTTTTGTTTTAAAGGAAAAGTAAACTAAAATATCTTTGTTAATATTGGCTTGATAGAATAAATAGTAAAAAGAGAAAGGTCGTTTTTGGGCTAGAGTTATGTGGCAAAAATATTTATAGCAGTGATCTTAATTTAATATTGTTTTTCTCCTAAACGCAAGAGTTTGTTTTGCAAAATAATTATGAAAAATTGGACAAGTTGTGGTAACATATAAATGGAGGAAATTATGAACTATAATGTGGAGCATTGTAAACCATTTAAAAGCAAAAACAATATTTGGATGAAACTGGAACATGTGGGAAGATATATCTTTGCTAAAGATTTTCTAGAAGACAAGCGTGTTAATAAACTTGCAGATGTTGCTTGTGGAGATGGATATGGATCTAACATCTTGTCTCATATTTCAAAGCATGTATTTTCCATTGATAGAAATTTCACATATTTTAACAAAGAATATTTAAAGAATAAAAAAATATTTTTTCAAAAGTTAAATTTAAATGACGAATGTGAATACGAGAAAATAAGTAATCAAGATGCTGTTGTTTGTTTTGAGACTTTGGAACATCTTGAAAAGCCTAAAATGTTTCTTTCGAAAATTTATGAACTGCTTAATGAGAATGGGTGGTTTATACTCTCTTTCCCTAATATGCGATTTGAAAGATTTGACGAGAATGGAAACAATAAAGATATTTTTCATCTGCATGTATTTGAAAAGGAAAAGCTTGAAAAAGATTTAAAAGAAATTGGTTTTAAAGTTGAGGCGGTACTTGGACAAGAATTATGCAACGAGATGTGTTCGGCAAATTCTAGGCTTGTAAAAAACAAGACTTTGAGTCAAAAAAACATAGATGCATGCTTTAATTATGATGAAACTTCCATAATGACACTGGCAAGACTCTTTGCTTATCCAAATGAAAAAGATATTGAAGAAAGTTATTCGTATATCTATGTGCTTAAAAAATGATACACTGTTTGCAATCGTCTTTTGAGCAAAAGTTTGCAATAGTGCGAAAGAAAAGCAAATGTTATTAGAATTTCATATGTTTATCAAAAGACCACAAATTAAAAGATAAATTTAACTTTTTTAGACTTTATCCTTGAAAAAAAGTATAGTTGTGGTATAATTATTGCTAGGAGGAAATATGAAAAATTATTTTATTATTCATGGAACTTATGGGCACAACAGAGAAAACTGGTTTGGTTGGCTTGAAAACAGACTAAAATCAAAGGGCTATGATGTTTATAACTTTAACTATCCAACGCCACAGGGGCACAATTTTGAAAACTGGTCAGCGGTGTTAGATCAAGTTAAAGATAAAATCACAGAAGATAGTGTTTTTATTTGTCACTCTATCGGTTGTGTGTTTTTGGCCAAATATTGCATAAAAAACAATATTAAAATTGGGAAATGTATCTTTGTAAGTGGGTGCAACAACTACTATTTCAACGAAGATTTTGACAAATTGAACCAATATATGTACACAGATGAAATTGAAAAGTTTATACCTTTATGCAGAGAAAGAGTTTGTATTTATGCGAAAGATGACCCATATATCAAATTTGAAGCATTACAAGATTTTGCTAAATCTATAGACGCAAAAGAAATCGTTTATGAAAAAGCAGGACATTTCAATGAAAAAGCAGGTTACACATCTTTTGATGATTTATCAAGAGTAATATAAAATTTAATAATTCATGTCTTGTGATAAATTAACTGTTAAAATGATTAAAAATTTGCATTGACAAAAATATGGAAGTAGAAAAGTTTAAATTTTGACAACTAATAGGGGTTACAATGAAATCCCTATTTTTTGTTTTGAAAAATATGAATGATATGTTAACATTATATATAGGGGAAGTAACACAATCATTGTTAAAGCAATATAAAGGAAACAAGATGAAGAAGATTTTTAAAGACTGGAATGCGTTTGAAATAATATTCTTATTTGTAAGTTTGCTGGTCATTACATTATGTTTTGCTTTTGGAGTTGATAAAAATTTGTAGTCATGTGTTTTATTATATAAAAAGGGCTGAAAATTCAGTCCTTTTTATATCAAAATAGCGTAACAAAAAAGTGTGTTTTTATGCTTATAATTGAAAAATTGTTAAAATTATCCTTTAATAGGGCAAGTTTAGGATAAGAACTCATGATTCATTTTTCACTCTTCTCTGCTTTGTCATTTTGATTTTTGCAAACATACAATGAGTATATGGATAAGTTTTTTATTATTGGAGGAAACCCTCTCTATGGAGAGGTGGATATAGACAGCGCTAAAAATTCCCTTTTACCTATCATTGCTTGTTCGGTTTTAATAAAAGAAGAAGTCGTGTTGCAAAAAGCGGTCAAATACAGAGATGTGCTTGTCATGCAAGATATTATCAAAAGTCTAGGTGGCAAAGCCTACTGGGAGGGAGACAGTTTAGTTATTAACTGCAAAGAACTTTCTTCATGTTCGATCGATAGAACGCTTACAGCAAAAGCGAGGGCTTCATTTTTTACACTGGGAGCGCTTCTTGGGCGACTTGGGCAAGCAAAAATAGGATTTCCCGGTGGGTGCGACATAGGGTTGAGACCTGTCGATATACATATTAGTGCAATCAAAAATTTGGGTTGTAAGATTGTTGAGAAAAATGGCTATATTTATGCAGATGCCTCGGCTTTCCATGGCGGAGAGGTGGTTTTGCCATTTCCTAGTGTGGGTGCTACAGAAAATGTTATGATGCTTTCCGCAAGCATGCCATTTAGGACAGAAATAGTTGGTGGTGCAAAAGAGCCCGAAATTGTTGATCTTGCGTTGTTTATTAATGCTTGTGGCGGTTTCGTAAGGGGTGCGGGAACAGATAAAATCGTGATTGAGGGTAGACCTCTGCATGGTTGCACATATGTTCCATTTACCGACCGAATTGAAGCGGGTACATTTATGGTTGGGTGTGCGTTATGTTCTGGAAAAGTTCAATTAAATGGTGCAAAAAGTGAGTTTAATCGTCCACTTATTTCAAAATTGCGAAAAATTGGTTGCAATTTGTTATGCGATAATGATAAAATCATAATTGAAAGCAAAGGCAGACTGGAAAGCGTGGGCGAAATTGAAACGGCGGTGTATCCGGGATTCCCAACCGATTTACAATCACAAATGATGACTCTTGCAAGTGTGACAAAGGGCTCGTCAATAATTGTGGAGAATGTTTTTGAAAATCGTTTCAAGACTTCGCAAGAACTTATCAAAATGGGTGCTGACATAAAAGTCAAAAATGGTGTCTGTTTAATTGAGGGAAAAGAAAAACTTTTCGGTGCTGATGTGGTAAGTCCAGACCTTCGGGGAGGTGCGAGTTTGGTGCTCGCTGGTCTTTACGCAGAGGGGTATACAACACTATCTGGCGTTGAACTTATTGATAGAGGTTATTATAAATTTGAAGAAAAGATAGCTAGCCTTGGCGGAAATATAAAAAGGATAAAAGAGTGACCAAAAAGAAAAGAAATATTATTATTCTGTGCTCGGTGCTGGTGGCCCTAATTGGGCTACTGGTTACTTTGTGCTTGACAACATTTTCTCTTAAATCCATTTCTGTCGATTTTAGGACAAGCACAATGAACGTAACCGCCACCCAAGAAGAAATAATTGGGGCTGGCAAGTTTTCTAAAAAGTGCGTCTTATTTTATAATAAAGATAAGGCCAAAGAAAACATTGAAGAAGCTTATCCATATTTAAAGGTTATAAATATAGAAACCAAATTCCCTTCATCTTTTGTTATACATGTGGCAGAGAGGCAAGAAGTTTATGCGGTGACAGATGGTGAAAAAACAGCCTTCCTTGATGAGGGGCTTAAGGTTTTGAGAGTAGAAAGTGGAGAATTTGTAAGCACTCAATCAAATGCAATTCTTTTAAAGGGAATAAAACTTTCTAATGGAGTGAAGGTTTCACAAAGACTCCCACAAGAAAATTACGTAGACCTCTATTCAGCATTTTTACAATCAAACCTGACACTGGGAATGCAAAAGGAAATTTTTAAAGAAATTGAATTTAAAGTTGAAAAAGATGAAAATGCAAAAAAGGACTATCTTAATGTCTATATTTCTCTTTACAGTGGACAAACAATTAAAATTTTAGATGTAAGTTATGCCCTTAAATATAAAGCAAATAGAGCATATAACGTTTACTCTTCGCTTTATACATTCATAGGAAAGGATTATACTCTCCGCTCTGGTGAAACTATAACTCTCACCAAAGCGCATCTTGATAGCGCAAGTATTTGCGTTCAATCTTACTATGATCGTGCTCAACACAAAGAAAGCGAGACATATTTTGTGCTAGATTTTGCCCTTTAAGTCAAATTTATTGACAAATCAGGGCAAAAATTTTATAATTGGGTGAAAATAGTGTCGCAAGGTTATGGCTTGCGACAAAATAAAATGAAGGTGAACATGGGAAAGTTTGTTTTGGTTTTTGAAATTGGCTCTTCTTCGCTCCGAGGAATGCTTGCTGGAAGAGGCATTAACAATACTTTTAAAGTTAAAGGTTATAAAGAAGTTCTTTATGACGGATTTTATGAAGGGAATTTCCTTGCACCTGATAAAATTTATGATGCGTTAAGGGGACTTATGAGGGAACTTGACGCAATGCCAAATAAAAATCTTGATAAGGTTTACTTTTCTCTGCCAAGCGAATTTTCGTCTGTAAGAACTGCAGAAGTGTCATTAAATCTTGGGGAGAGACGCAAGATAAAAAAGGCGGACATTGATGCCCTCAATTATACTGCAAGTGAAAAAGCTAAAAATGGTGATGTTGAAATTGTCAGCATCGCACCAATCACATATGTTTTAGATGATGGTAGACTCACTCTTGAACCCATTGGAGAGAATGCTTCATCACTTTCAGCGAGAATGTCTATTGTTTATGCAAGCAAAGAATATATTGAATTTTTCAACTCTATTGCAAGCAAACTTGAATTTGAAAGGGTGGAGTATATAAGTGAAGCCCTTTGTCAAAGCAGATTTGTTTTACCAAAAGACAAAAGAGAAGAGCTTGCCCTTTTAGTTGATGTTGGAGACCTCACTACAAGCATCGCTTTTGCCAAAGGACAGGGGCTTGTAGGCTTAACTTCTTTCTCACGCGGTGGCGGATTTATAACAAACGACCTAGCAGAGGCCTTTGACCTTTCAATAAGTCAGGCAAACAATCTAAAAGAAATTATTGTGCTTTCTTTACAAGGCAAGAAAGGCGATTTCTATGAACTGACAGGAGATAACGCAGTTGCACAAAAGATTTTGCTTTCAAGTGCAAACGAAGTGGTAAAATACAGAATTGACGAACTTGGAAAAGTTATTTCTCGCTACTTACATCTTTTTGCCAAAGATGACTTTGCCAGCGTTCCTGTTTACTTGACTGGTGCAGGTCTTACAAAGATTAAGGGCGGTCGTGACTATCTTGCCAAATGTCTTGGAAGAAATGTTAATTACGCTTTCCCTCCACTTCCTGGGAAAGACAAACCAGAACTTGCTTCAATATACTCACTTGTAAGCGGAGCGCTACAAAGCGAGGAGGAAAAGCACTAAAAATGTATAATTATGCAAAAAGATGCCTTAAAAGGTGAAAATTTATACATTTTATCAAAAAAATTTAAAGGAAATGATTGCATTTTTATTCAAAATGTATTAAAATCTAGTTAATAAATGGTCTAAGGAGATTTTTATGGAAAACAATTTCAATACTTCTGCAACAAAAATTAAGGTTATAGGTATTGGTGGAGGCGGGAATAACGCCGTAAACAGAATGATTGACGCAGGCGTTAGTGCTGAATTTATCGCTGTCAACACAGATCAACAAACCCTTCTTTTAAGCAAAGCTGACACAAGACTTCAAATTGGTGAACGTCTTACTGGTGGAAGAGGAGCAGGGGCAAAACCTGAAATTGGACAAAAGGCTGCAGAGGAGAGCAAAACTTCAATTACTGATATGCTCAAAGATGCAAACCTTGTATTTATCACAGCTGGAATGGGTGGCGGAACTGGAACAGGTGCTGCACCAGTTGTTGCACAAATTGCAAAAGAACTTGGCATTTTGACTATCGCTGTTATCACAAAGCCATTCTCTTTTGAAGGCCCTATTAGAGCGAAGAATGCCGAAGAGGGGCTTGAAAAACTTAAAAAATATGTTGACGCATTGGTTGTTATTCCAAACGAAAAACTTCTTCAAATTGTTCCTAAAAAGACACCACTTATTGAATCATTTAGATTTGCAGATGATGTTTTAAGACAAGGTGTTCAAGGAATTAGTGACCTTATCGTATTCCCTGGTCTTATCAACCTTGACTTTGCTGACGTTACTACCATCATGAAAGATAAGGGGCTTGCTCATATGGGTATTGGTTATGGACAAGGCGAAAACAAGGCACTTGAAGCTGTTAAGCAAGCAGTTGCAAGCCCTCTTCTTGAAACAACCATCGAAGGTGCAACAGGTCTTCTTATCAACATTAAGGGTGGGAAAGACCTTACTCAAGATGATGTAAGTGAAGCGGCTGCTCTTGTTAGAGAAGTCGTTGACGCTGACTGCAACATTATCCTTGGTACAAGCATTGACGAAAACATGCATGATGAAGTTGAAATCACTCTTATTGCAACAGGGTTTTCAAGTCCAAATGAAGAAAAAGAAGAAGAAAACGAAATTGATAAGGCTAAATCAATCGGCAACAATGGTCAAACCAATGAGGAAAGACCAAGAAGCATGTTTGCTGATTATATGAGAGCCCCTCGTGAGGAAGACAAAGCCGAAGAGGAAGATGATGAAAATGTTGAACTTGAAGAAACCGACGACCTTGCTTCTTCTCGCGTTGGCATAAAAAACACAGCAGTTCCACCTTGGATCGAAAAACTTCGTAAAAACAGAAGATAATATTTCCTTTGATTTATTGATAAATAGTTAGAAAAAGTGTTAATTTATTGCACTTTTGCAAACGGCATAAAACCACCAATCAAACTGGTGGTTTTTTGTTTACTAAAAAGTTGGGGAAAATCTTCTCGCTTAAAAATGCGTTTATTTGAGATTACTCGGCATAATTCGCATTTGAAAAAATAGCTACGAGTGTTACTCTATTGTTACGAGGGTAAAATGAAAATTGTAATAGAGCTTACCTTACTTGTCAGTTTTTCGTGTACTTTCTATGTGCTTTCACTTACTTCAAGGCTGACCAAACAGCCGATGAGGCTAGGGGTGCTCGGCGGTGCAGTCGCCAGTTTGATTAGTCTTATTTATCCACTTTGGAATGTGGAAAAGTGGGCACTAGGGGTGCTACTTTTAGGTACGTTATCTTGTGTGAATCTAATGTGTTTTAAGTATGTCAATTTCAAAAGGTACCTTGAAAGGTTTGTTCTTATGGCTATGCTAACATTTCTATTTGGAGGGTGTAGCCTTGCGATTGAAAACTTTTTTGGACAAATAAGCTTGTTTGTTGTGGCTGTTGTGAGCACAGTGACCTTCGCAGTAACAAAGGCGGTAATAAGATTTAGAGCACGTCAAAACGCCATTGAAAAGTTTACTTATAGCGTTGTTTTAAAAGACAAGGGCGAAAAAATAGCGTTAAGCGGTTTTTTGGACAGTGGTAATATGCTTTATGACACCATAACTAAAAAGCCTATTATGCTTGTCGACTTTGAAGTCTTTCATAAATTGTATGCGGATATTCCATATTTTAAAGTGTTGACCAAAACTTTTGATGAACGAAAAGTAAAAAATGGTCACTATATAAAAGTCAACAGCCTTTCTGCTGGGGCGAGTATGTTTGTCTTTTCTGTTGAAGAAGCTGTTGTGGGTGAAAGCCGAATGGTTAAAGAGCCAATGCTGGGACTTTCATTAAGCGGTTTCGAAAAAAGTTTTGGGCGAAATATTTTGCTTCATAGTGAACTTGTATAAGGAGGGGAAATGGGAATACTTTTTAAAATCAAACAATTCTTTTATAATCTTTTTCATAGACACAACTTATTAAAAGTTGAAAATATTGTTTGCTATATTTGTGGCAATGAAGCTTTTAAGCCACCCCTTGAAGCGGAAGAAGAGGAAAAACTCCTCATGCTTAAAGAAGAAGGGGATTTGTCTGCGACAGAAAAACTAATTGAACACAATTTGAGGCTTGTGGCATACATTGCAAAAAAATTCGAGGGCTGCAAAATAGAAATGGAAGACCTTATTTCAATTGGTGCGGTAGGCCTTATAAAAGCAGTGAGAACTTTTAAACTGGACAAAAACATTAGGCTTGCAACCTACGCTTCGAGATGTATAGAAAATGAAATTCTTATGCAACTTCGCAAGACCTCAAAGATAAAGAATGATGTGAGTTTAGACAAGCCTTTGAGTGAAGACAACGAGGGAAACGAACTTGTGCTAGGAGATATCATTCCAGCGGGCGATGACATAGTGGAAGAAACTGTGGATAAGCCAGCTGACAATGACCTATTGCATAAGTTTATTAACAATTTAAATGCACGCGAGCGAGAAATTATGATACTTCGCTATGGGCTTTTTGGACAAGAAGAACTTACCCAACGAGAAGTTGCTGAAAAATTGGGAATAAGCCAAAGTTATATATCCCGTCTTGAAAAGCGTATTTTGGGTGAGATGAAAATAGAACTTCAAAAAAGTTTTTCAATTTAAAATAAATTTATTAGCAAAAAGGGACTACTTTTGTCATTTTTTGTTGATTGCGAATAGGAATAACTCCTTTTGAGAAAGATATGCTTGAAAGGAGAGCGATATGTCATCAAGAGTTTTTATTGCAGGCGTTGACACCTCAAAATTGCCAAAACTTACAAGTTCTGATATGGCACAACTCATGGACGAAGTTAAAAAGGGGAGTGCGAAAGCAAGAGAACGCTTTGTTGTGGCAAATTTAAGACTCGTGCTTTCAGTTGTGCATCGTTTTGGAGGCAAAGGTGAAAAAGCCGACGATATGTTCCAAGTGGGCTGTGTAGGGCTTATGAAAGCAATAGATAATTTTGATAATTCTCTAAATGTAAAATTTTCAACATATGCTGTGCCAATGATTATAGGGGAAATAAGACGCTACCTTCGCGACAACAATTCAGTCCGTGTTTCTCGATCACTTCGAGATGTCGCCTATAAAGCACTTCAAGCAAAAGAAGCATTATCCAAAGATAGCATTGCAGAGCCAACGGTTGAAGAGATTTCGCGGGTTATCGATGTTCCTGCAAAGACAATAAATTTTGCGCTTGACGCTATTAGTGATACGCTGTCACTTAATGATCCAGTTTATAGTGATGGTGGAGATTCTATTAATCTTATGGACCAAATTGCTGACACGAAGCATACCGACGAAAATATTTTTGAAAATTTATCCATAAAAGATGCCATTAAAACACTCAATGGTAGGGAAAGAGACATACTTTTAATGAGATATTATGTTGGTAAAACGCAGACAGAAGTGAGTGAAGAAATAGGGATAAGTCAAGCACAAGTTTCAAGACTTGAAAAAAATGCATTAAAAGTTATTAAAGAGTTTCTTGTTTAAGGGCATTTTTTGACATTTTTCACATAGATATATCTTGTGGAAACTTCATTCATAGAGTTAAGATGTAAGGAAGTCGTAAATGTGTTGGACGGGCGAAAGCTTGGACACATATGCGACGTTGTATTTGATTTGGGCTCGGCAAGGGTGCTAGGATTTGTGCTCCCGGGGGAGAAAAAAGGCTGGAACTTTTTACGCAGTGGGGAACAGATTTTTTTGCCGTTTAACTGTATTGTAAAAATTGGGGAAGACGCTATTCTTGTTGAACTTTGTGCATCTCCGCAACCACAGAATCCTTATATTTTATCTCAAAATACTAATAAAAAGGAATAGAAGGTTTGCAAATAAAGAAGCCACCATATAAGTGGCTTCTTTTTTCCCTTGAAATTGACGATGAATTTGATTTTAGCTTAAACGAAGTTGTTTTTGTAAGCAAAATAAAAAAAGAAGAGTACAACGCTTTTAATCTATTGCACTCTTTTACATTATTACATATTTTCAAGAAGTTTTTTGAAACTATCGACATCTTTAAAATGACGATAAACTGATGCAAAGCGGACATAGGCCACCTCATCAAGGTCTTTAAGAGCGTCCATAACCATTTCACCAATCTCGCTCGAACGAACCTCCTGGGTGAGTTTGTTTTGAATCGTCTTTTCAATGTTTGCTACAATCGTATCAATTTGCCCCATTGATACAGGTCTTTTTTCGCAGGCTTTGATAATTCCATTTTTAAGTTTGTTTGCGTCAAATGATTGTCTTGAACCATCAGTCTTAATGACAAGAATAGGAGTCATTTCGATTGTTTCGTAAGTTGTAAATCGTCTTCCACAGTTAAGACATTCTCTTCTTCTTCTAATTGAATTTGTTTCTTCTGAATTTCTTGAATCAAGCACCTTGCTTTCTTCATTCCCACAATATATACACTTCATTATGTTGCTCCTCATACTAAATATAGCATAACTAAAATTTAAAAACAAACATTTTTCGACCATTTATCAAATTTTGTCATACCACAAAAGCGGGGCAAATATCATATTTTATGCAAAGTTTGACTTCTTTAAAAATAAATAGTTTGGCTCGGGTGACTGGATTTTCGCATTGTCTTTCTTCAAGACTTTCACGAAGACTGCTTGAACTTGGTTTTTTGCCGGGCGAAAAGGTGAAAGTTTTAAGAAAATCACTGCTTGGAAAGGCCTACCTTGTCGAACTTCGTTTCTATACGCTTACCATTCGGCGGGATATTGCAAAGTTTATTATGGTGGAGGGTGAAAAATGAAAGTATGCTTGGTTGGTAATCCTAACACAGGAAAAACCAGTCTTTTTAACACGCTTGCCTCTGCACATGAACATGTTGGCAACTGGCATGGAGTGACTGTAGAGGAAAAGGTAAAATCTTATCGCTATCACGGAGAGACGGTTGAACTTGTCGACTTGCCGGGGCTATATTCATTATGTCCATTGAGTTATGAAGAAGGCGTGGCTAGAGATTATATTTTAAAAGAAAAGGATAATGCTCTTTTTGTAAATATTTGTGATGAAAATAATCTTAATCGCAATCTTTATCTTACCCTTTGCCTTATGGAACTAGGTGTAAAAATTGTTCTTGCAGTGAATCAAATGGGAAAGAGAAGAACTGTCAAAGTAGATTATGAAAAATTATCCGCTTTACTAGGTGTAAAAATAGTGGTGCTTGATGCATGCAAAAAAGAAGATTGTCACAGGTTAAACGAGCAGATTTTATCTTATAACGAAAAGCCTAATTATAGACTTGAATATTTAAAAGAATTACATCTTCCGCGTGAGGGGACAAGTTTATATGAAAAAGTCAAACTGTTAGAAGGGGACGAACTCACATCACAGTCATTAAAGAAAAATGCCGATTTTGCACAAGTGGACACCGTGGCAAAGACTAGGTTTGGTTACATTGATAGCATTCTTTCGACTTGTATGCAATCAGCAAAAAAAGTTTATGGGAAAAGCAAACTTGACAAAATATTATTAAATCGCTTTTTGGCTCTTCCTATATTTTTATGTTTTATCGCGTTAGCCTTTTATCTGACCTTTTTTTCGGTGGGGAAGTGGCTATCTTCTCTCACCGAAATATTGCTTGATAAACTTATAGGCTCACCTTTGATTTCCCTTTCAACCAAATGGTTTGGCGAAGGGACTATGACGAGTTTTGTGAGTGAGGCGTTGGTTGGTGGAATAGGTTCTGTTTTGACGTTCTTGCCACAAGTTGCACTATTATTTTTCTTTTTAAGCCTGCTTGAAGATAGCGGTTATCTTGCCCGAGTTGCATTTGTATTTGAGGATATTCTTGGGGGAATTGGGCTTTCTGGTAAAAGTGTATACACTCTTCTTATGGGGTTTGGGTGTTCGACGACTGCGGTTTTAACGGCACGCAATATGGAAGATAAAAATTCAAAAATAAAAACTGCTTTGCTTTCCCCATATATGTCATGCTCGGCAAAATTTCCAGTTTACGCTGTTGTGGGCGGTGCATTTTTTGGAGCAAAAAATCTGTGGGTGATTTTGGGATTATATTTCCTTGGTGTGGTGGTCGCGATAACTCTGTCGTTCGTCTATGAAAAGACCTTGTTAAAAAGTAAGAAGCAGTCATTTATCCTAGAATTTCCGCCTTATAGGCTTATGAGTGCGAAAAGAACAATGAGCCTCTTGTGGCAAAATGTAAAACTTTTTATTGCTCGCGTGGGTGGTCTTATACTTTTAATGAATATCATAACATGGGTGCTTTCAAACTTTGCTTTTCCTTTTATTTATGTTGGACAAAATGGGGTAAGCATGCTCGAAACTCTGGGGAAAATCCTTGCTCCAATCTTTGTTCCGCTAGGGTTTGGTTCTTGGGCGATTGTCAGCGCATTAATTGCTGGACTGGTGGCAAAAGAAGTGATTTTATCCTCGCTTGCTATGTTTAATGGGGTGAGCGGGGAAGCACTTGGTGCCAGTCTTCTTGTGCCAACGAGTGTGGTTTTCTTTTCATCAAAAGCCTCAGTTTTATCTTTCTTGGTTTTTACTTTGCTGTATTTCCCATGTCTTGCGTCTTTTGCTGTTTTAGTAAAAGAAGTGGGCAAAAAATGGGCGATAATAGGCTCGTTTGTCGAATTTGTGATTGCATATCTTATGTCTCTATGTGTATATAATCTTGCGAAACTGACGTTGACTGGCATATGCACTATTATGCTTGGGATTGTGCTAGTTATCTCGATTGTAATCCTTGTTAAAAAAATGAAGAAAAAAGAGTGCCCTTACAAAGGGAAGTGTGGGGGCTGTTAAAATTTAGTCACCATTTTATAAGAGGTGGAATAAAAAATAACATGGGAAAGGAAAAAGAAAGTTCTAAATTTAAAATTATTTGCATTAAGGCACCAAAGTGGCTTAGTTTTTTATTGCGAAAATTTATTAAAAAAGCATAGACCTGACAGACTATTTGAGGTTTGTTTGCAATCAAAGAAAAGTCTTATTGGGGTAATGCAAAGGGTTTTTATTGTTACTGCAATCAAAGATTGGCAAGTGGCGATTTTGTGCAACAAAAAACTAGGCATAAAGCCTAGCAAAAACAAATGGACAAGCGTCCACGATTATAAGTTTTAGCCTTTCTTTGCAGTTCTAATGCATTTAGTGCAGGCTTTAACAGTCTTTTCTTGTCCATCAACTTCAACAGTTGTCTTTTGAAGGTTAAGGTCATAAGTTCTGTTATATTTCTTGTTAGAGAAAGAAACTTGTTTGCCAGTCATCTTGCCTCTTCCGCATATTTCACATACTTTGCTCATTTTTTCAGTCCTCCGCTTTTTATTATTTGCACTTAACTATATCATTTATTAAGAAAAAAATCAACCTTTTTTATAAAATTTTTACCAACAACCTAAAAAAGGGTTGTTTTTTTTGGTAATATATAGTATTATATAAAAGGCGAACTATCTAAAATAGGAGGAATGAGTTGACAGTCGATACTAACAATTATTATGGCAATATTTCAATCTCCGACAACTCGATTAGGGCTGTTGCGGGCTATGCCGCTCTTGATTGCTATGGCGTTGTTGACCTCGTTTCAAGATCAATCACAGATAGTGCAAGAGAATTATTAAAAAAAGAATCTTATTCCAAGGGAATCAAGATTAGTCATATCGACAACAGAATATACATTGATGTTTACTGTATATTGAAGTATGGTGTTTCAATTAGTGCAGTAGCAGAGTCTTTGCGTAAGGCAGTTAAATACAGCGTGGAAAACTTCACGGGTATGCTTGTTGACGCCGTTAATGTTCATGTTGTCGGGGTTAGAGTTTAGGAGAATTTTTAGTTATGATTAAAACGATTAACGGGGCAACTTTCCGTAAAATGATTGTTGCCGGCGCAGGCCTTTTAGAGCAAAATAAAAAGTATGTTGACTCGCTCAATGTATTCCCAGTTCCAGACGGAGACACAGGAACTAACATGTTCCTTACCATGAAAAGTGCTGTAAATGAACTTTCACAATGCATAAACAACAATATTGATTCACTCAGTCAAGCATTTGCAAAAGGTGCACTTCGTGGCGCAAGAGGAAACAGTGGTGTTATCACATCTCAAATCTTTAAGGGATTTTGCAGTGAAACAGCCAAGGTTAGTGAGATTACAACCAAAGTTTTTGCGAAGGCTATGCAAGAAGGTGCAAACGTGGCTTACAAGGCCGTAACAAAGCCAAAAGAAGGGACAATTCTTACTGTTATCCGCGTTATGGCAGAAAGTGCTGTTAATCTTGCAAAAAAATATGATGATTTCGAGATCTTCTTAAAGGAAGTCCTTGCAATAGGAGAAGAGATTTTAAGTCAAACACCTGAAATGCTTCCAGTCCTTAAAAAGGCAGGAGTTGTAGACGCGGGCGGACGCGGAATCCTTGTTATTTTTACAGGTTTTTATAAACTAATCATTGGGGAAGAAGACTTTGAATTTCAGTTTGAAGACGAGAAAAAGCCTCAAACTGTTGATGATGTTATTGCTGATATCAATGCACTTGAAGATATCAAATTTGGCTATTGTACAGAATACATGATTATTCACATGAAAAAGAAAACCACTGAAGCAGATATTGATAAACTTCGTGAAAAACTTTGCGAACTCGGTGATTCGGTGATTTGTATTGGGGATCTCAACCTTGTAAAAGTTCATGTTCACTCTAACGAGCCAAATAAAGCACTTGAATATGCTATGGAACTTGGTGAACTTTACAACTTAAAAATCGAAAATATGCGTGAGCAAAATCGTGAACTTAAAAAGAAAGCAACCGCAGAGGTTGAAACTAAAGAAAATGGAATGATCGCTGTTGCCCCTGGTGAAGGACTAGCTGCTGTGTATAAAGACCTTGGAGTCGACGAGATTATCGTAGGCGGACAAACTATGAACCCTTCTGCTGCTGATATTGCAGCTGCGGCAGATAAGGTTCCTGCAAGAAATGTTTTTGTTTTCCCAAACAATAAAAACATCATACTTGCGGCACAACAAGCAAATGATCTTACAAACAAAAATCTTATTATTATTCCAACACGCTCAATTCCAGAAGGAATTACTGCTGCTATCGCATTTAATCCTGATGGTGAAGTGGGGGAAAACACAGAGGCTATGACTGACGCTATCAAAGGTGTTAAGTCTGGTTCTGTAACTTATGCTGTAAGAGATACTCATGTAGATGGATTTGACCTTTCGGTTGGTGAAATTATTGGACTTGACGACAAGGCAATCCTTGCAAAGGGCAAACTTGTGGCAGACACAACAGAGGCTCTTATTGATAAAATGATGAGTGATGAAATCATGAATATTACTCTTTTCTACGGAGAAGATATTCGTGAGGAAGAGGCGAATGCTCTTTGTGAGCGTCTTGCCATTGCATATCCAAATTGCGAAGTAAGTGCTGTTTATGGTGGACAACCAGTTTACTATTATCTTGTAAGCTTGGAATAATAAATGATTAAAATATTGACTTTCTTTTGAATGTCAATAATTTAACGAGGCGGAAGAAGTATTTTGCGACGCAAAACACTGGGCTGGCAATTTGCCAGCCTTTTTCGTATGCACATTTGTGCATATGAAAGTCTTCCGCCAATAATATTGAGAAATTGCGAGAAGGCAAAAGTTATAAAGCCATTTTATATTTATTTGAGCCCTGCGGATTTTGTTAAGGCGAGAGTTTTAAGAGCCGATTAACAGACACGCTTAACCAATTTAAAGAATGAAAGATAATTGATTAAAACATTTTAAATGTATAGATAAAGCCAGACAAAACAAAAAAAATTTCAATTTCTTTACTTTTTATAAACAAAAAATATAAAAATTAGAATAAAACCATTATTTTTTTGCATTTTTTAATAAAAATGTTATAATTACTATATGAGAATTGATTTATTTTTAACAAAAAATGGATATGCTCAAAGCCGAGCGAAAGCCCAAACAATGATTGAAGAGGGGCTGGTTAGTATAAACGGCAAAACAATAGAAAAGCCTTCTTTTGAAGTTGATGATAAAGAGACTATTGAAGTTAAACAACACAATCAATATGTTTCGAGGGGTGCACAAAAACTTCTTGGAGCAATAAATGCGTTTAAACTAAACTTTAAAGATTTGATTGTGCTTGACATGGGTTCGTCAACTGGAGGGTTTACCCAAATCGCTCTTGAACATGGTGCACAAAAAGTGATTGCTGTCGATGTGGGGAAGGGCCAACTTGACAAGTCTTTGCGTGAGAACAAAAGGGTGATTTCACTAGAAGAGCGAGATATTAGAACGCTAAACGAAAGTGAAGTAAAAGGGGTTAAAATTGTAATAGGTGATCTTTCATTTATTTCACTTACAAAAATATTGCCCCATATAAAAACGCTTCTTGGGAATGTAGAAATGTGTGTCCTTTTTAAACCACAATTTGAATGCGGGAAAATTTTGGCGAAAAAATGCAAGGGTGTTATAAAAGACGAGAAAACTCATGTGAGACTTTTAAATGAGTTTTGTGAGTACATCTCTACTCTTGGCTATTTTGTATGTGGGCTTTGCTCATCACCCATTAAAGGTGGAGATGGCAATAGAGAATATCTGGTTCATTTGAATGGTCATAAGACTCCTTATAATATCGAAGAGGTAGTAAAGGCGAATTTTGCAAAATAGGGCGTTCAATTTTGGTTTTTATTAGTTTCAAAAATATTAAGAGTTAAATCTTAACATGCAAGAATAGAGGTAGAGATTATTATTTACTTTAAAAGCATGCTTGAATATTTATATTAAAAAAGGCTTCTGTTTAATTTTACAAAAGCCTTTTTATTAAATAATTAATTGAAAAATGGCAAAATATTTGTATTTTTTATTAAAATTTCACCATTTTTTCAATATTTTGTGTAATTTAGATTTATTTTAGAGATTAAATATTGTTTAGGTTGTTGAAAGCCTGTGCTGACACTGCGCTTGGATAGAGTGGTAAATCTTGAAGTCCACGGCAAGCGTTTGAGCAATTATCACATACTTGACAAGGTGGAATCACTGGATAGCCATAACTTGGAACTAAAATATCAACAGGACTAGTAACTTTTACAATAATTCTCAAACAGCCAGTAACGGTGAAAGTGTTTTCAGCAGTATATGTGCCGATTTGACTTGAAAAGATTGCAGTCGCTGTGATATTGATTGGACTTTGTGAAGGTTGTGGAACAAATAGAACTGCTGTTTTGTTGACTACAAGGCTACTTGTGCCAGTGCCTACTGTGCCATTTGCATCTCGATAAGTTACAGTAAGTGGAATAGTGATTGTCATTGATATGTTTGCATAGTTAGGATTGTTTTCTAGTCTGTCAATCACAATGTCGCTGACAGTAACATCAGTGCCGATTTGATTTGTTGCAGAAATGTAAGTAAGTGGAAGAACTGGATTTGCAGGATTGAAATTAGTAACAGGGAGAATCACTCCTGTTTCTGTTGTTTGTGTAACGCACGCGTCAAAAATCTTTGTGGTTTCAATTAAAACCTTTTCACAAATTCCATTCATAGGGTTTCCTGCAATTGGCCCTGGGCGAAATGGATTTGTATTGTTGATATAAAATGACATTTTTACCTCCTGATTTTACATGATTTTATCGTAAAACCGCTACACTTCAATATATGTCGCGTTTATGCGATATGTGAAAGGTTTACATTTTTAAATTTGCATGATATAATAAAAGCAGTAGAAAGGAGAAATATATGATACTTGATAATGTAAAAGAAAGATTGGCTGGGAAAAAAGAAGAAATTGATTTTATAAAGGAGTGTCTTTGACTCCGCCAAATGTGAAAGCGAAATAAGTGCTCTTAAAAAAGAACAACTTTCGCCAAACTTTTATCTAGACTCTTCGCGAGTGCTTGAAGTTGGTAAAAAAATCAAACATTTTGAAGGGAGACTAAAAACAATAGCAGACCTTGAAAGAATGTATAATGATTGCGTGGCGTGCGTTGAACTTGTTGAAGAGACACACGACAGTTCGCTTGATAGCGAAGTAGAAGATAGTTTGCACGCTCTTGAAGAAGCAGTTGAAAAAACAAAAATCCAAACTCTTCTAGATGGTAAATATGATTCAAACGATGCAATTATCACTCTTCATGCAGGGGCAGGTGGAACAGAAGCACAGGACTGGACTGAAATGCTTTATCGTATGTATTGTATGTATAGTGAAAAGGCTGGGTTCAAAGTCAAAGTGCTTGATGTGTTGAGTGGCGACGAGGCTGGACTTAAAGGTATTACTTTTGAAGTGGAGGGAGATAACGCATACGGTTTTTTAAAGGCTGAAAAGGGGGTGCACAGACTTGTAAGAATTTCCCCATTTGACTCCAATGCAAGAAGACACACTTCTTTTGCCAGCGTTGAAGTTATGCCAAAACTTGAAGAAAAGCCCAATATTGAAATAAGACCCGAAGACTTAAAAATTGACACATATCACGCAAGCGGAGCGGGTGGACAACACATTAACAAAACCGAGTCTGCGGTTAGAATTACACACATTCCAACTGGTTTCATTGTTGCTTGTCAAACGGAAAGAAGTCAAACGCAAAATAAAGAAACTGCAATGAGTATGCTTTATTCAAAACTTGTTGAGAAAGAAGAGCGTGAGGAAATGGAAAAACTTGCTTCTATCCGTGGTGAAGTTAAAAAGATAGAATGGGGAAGTCAAATTCGTAGTTATGTCTTCTGTCCTTATACTCTTGTAAAAGACCACAGAACAGGTTATGAAGATAGTAATATACAGTCTGTTATGGATGGGAATATTCAAGAATTTATTAATGAATATCTTAAAAAATCTCATTAAATGTAAAAAATGTGCCCTTTTTGCAAATTGGACTTCAATTATGGCAGATATTTAAACTGAAAAATCATTTTCACAAAATTAGAAAATGATTTTTTATTTGTGGGCTGTTGCCTGCTAAACGATTGAAAAAATTAAAAGGTTGTGATATAATAACAGCATGAACTATCAAGAAAGAATGAAAGAAAAATTTATGGCACTCAAAGACAAAAAAGATGTCTTAATTTTGTCAATCGAGTCATCTTGTGATGAAACAAGTGTTGCTATAGTAAAAAATGGACGCGAGGTTTTGGCAAATATTATAACTACACAGATCCCTATTCATAGACGCTTTGGCGGTGTCGTTCCAGAAGTTGCATCACGAAACCATATCCTTGCGATTTCAAATATCTATGAAGAGGCACTTGAAAAAGCAAACATAAAAAAGGAAGATATCGATGCTATCGCCGTGACTTATGGTGCGGGGCTTATAGGGGCTTTGCTTGTTGGGGTCAACTTCGCGAAGGGACTCGCATACAGTCTTGATAAACCGCTGATTGCAGTTAGTCATGTGCATGGGCATATAAGTGCCAACTATATTTCTCACCCAGAATTAGAGCCTCCATTTGTATGTCTCATGATAAGCGGTGGGCATAGCGCACTTTTGAATGTGGAAAGCTATAACAAATTTACCTTTTTAGGCTCAACGGTAGACGACGCTGTTGGTGAGGCTTTTGATAAGGTTGCACGTGTTTTGGCCCTTCCTTACCCAGGCGGTCCAGAGATTGACAAACTCGCAAAGGAAGGACAAAGAAAGTATAACTTTATAGTTTCTAAAAGTTTGAATAATACTCTTAATTTTTCATTTAGTGGGATAAAAACCGAAGTGGTAAACCTTGTTCACAATGCACATCAAAAAGGCGAAGATGTAAACCCGGCAGATGTTGCGTGCTCTTTCCAAGAGGCTGTTACTGACGAACTGGTCACTAAATCTCTACGTGCTTGCAGACAAACAGGCATTAAAAAACTCGTAGTGGCGGGTGGGGTTGGAGCAAATTCTTGCTTGCGAGGGAAACTTGACAAAATGTCAAAAGAGAATGATATAGAATGCTATTATCCAGTTCTAACTTATTGCACCGATAATGCTGCAATGATTGGGTCAATGGCTTACTATATGATGAAGGAAGGCCTGGGGCTTGCAGACCTCGACCTAACTGCAAAGCCAAATGTGGAATTAAAATAGAAAAGATAATTAAGATAAAAATTTTGAAGTATTAGAAATATAAATGTAAAAAGATTTAAATAAAAACTTCAAAAGTAAAATAAATTGTTAAATTTATTTAAAATAATTTAATTTTTATATAAGAGAGGTGAAAATGGAACTTCTTGCTCCTGCTGGGAATTTTGATAAACTAGTAACTGCGGTGCACTTTGGTGCAGACGCAGTTTACTTTGCTGGAAAAAGATTTGGGCTTCGTGCTTTTGCTGGGAATTTTGAAGATGAAGAAATTTTTAAGGCAATGGATTATCTACATGCTCATGGACGCAAAGGGTATGTGACCGTAAATATTGTTGCAAAAGAGAGTGATTTTGACGATGTAGATTCTTATCTTCAACTTTTGCAAGACGCGAAAGTAGATGCATTAATAGTAAGTGACCTAGGGCTCATTTCTTATATTCGCGAGAAATTCCCTCTTCTCAATATTCATGTTTCAACTCAAGCAAACATTAACAATTCTTTTACCGCAAAGGTTTATGAATCTTTGGGGGTGACAAGGCTGGTGCTTGCACGTGAAATGAGCCTTGATGACATCAAAAATTTGCATGAGAAAGTGCCAAATCTTGAACTTGAAGCTTTCGTTCACGGGGCGATGTGCATTTCTTATTCAGGAAGATGCTTGCTTTCAAACTATCTTACAGGGCGAGATTCCAATCGCGGAGCATGTGTGCAAGCGTGCAGATGGAAATATTTTATCCGTGAGGAAAGCCGTGATGATGAGATGCCTATCGAAGAGGACGAAAGAGGGACATACATTTTAAATTCTAAAGATATGTGCCTTATTGATTACCTTGACCGCTTTAAAGAGGCAGGCGTTGATAGTTTAAAAATAGAGGGACGTATGAAAAGTGATTATTATGTTGCGTCCGTTGTTAATGCTTATCGTAGGGCACTAGACGGATATAGTAACTTTGATGTGCTTCATGCTGAACTTGAAAAAACCAGTCATAGGCGTTATACCACTGGTTTTTATATGGGGGCAGACGACAAAGAGTACCTTGAAGATTCTATGCCAATCCAAACTTATGTGTTTATAGCAAAAGTTGTTGAAGATGCAAAAAATGGAACTTGCAAAGTAGAAATGCGAAACCGCTTCAAGGTGGGAGACAGCCTTGAAATCTTGTCGGCAGACGATAATTTCTTAAAGACGATCAAAGTTGAAAAAATCATAAATTCACTTGGACAAGAAATAGACGATGCAAAACGCGTTCAAGAAATAGTTACAATAAATTGCCCTTATTCACTTAAAGACGGCGACATTTTAAGAGTCGAGAAAAAGTAGACTGAAAGAGGAAATTTTGAACGCAGT
Organism: uncultured Clostridia bacterium; assembly: GCA_934793215.1. GTDB lineage: Bacteria > Bacillota > Clostridia > Christensenellales > UBA1242 > Caccovivens. Next base: position 95,680 of record CAKVOP010000001.1, read on the forward strand.
TCAAAATTTGTGTTATCAAACTCGCACATACTCACAAAATTGAAATTTTGTATTTGTCTTAAGTCAATTTAGCAAAGAAGAAAATTGTCCTACTTGCAAATAGAATTAACGGCACAAAAATCGAAATTTTTTCATCTTTTCTGTTAATTTATCGACAATTTAAAAGCTAAATGTGAATAAAAGTGTTTTATATTAGATAAAAGCCTACTAGTAATTAACTAGTAGGCATTTATTTGTCGTTTAGAAACGCTTGCTCACTATATAGCAGGCAATGAGACTGGCATATTTGAATAGTTTTAAGCTGGAATATAAACAATAAGATAACAAACATATTAAACGATATGATTGTTATCTAGTTACGCAGTAGTAACAGGACAAAGTTAAAATATAATAGATTTTGTTTTATCTTTCTGGTTCTTCATCTTCAAGGTCGGTAGGCTCGCCATTTTCTGGTTTCGCACCACAAGCAATGAGCAGTGTTATGATATCTTTTTGCTGATAATACTCGGCGATATCGAGTGCACTTTTTCCTTCGTTATTTCTAACATTTATATCAGCACCATGATCTATAAGCAATCTACAAGTATCTTTTTTGCCTGCTGATGCTGCTTTCATTAATGGTGTGCTTCCATTTTCATTGACAGCATTAACATCAGCGCCGTTTTCAATGAGTAGCCTGCAAACGCTTGTGTGTCCAGTCAATGCACCAACCATCAATGCAGTGCATTTATCTGCATCTACCGCATTTACAAGTGCACCATTTTGAATAAGAAGTTTGCAAACCTCTATTTGACCAGTCCATGTGGCTTCCATAAGTGGGGAACACCCCATTAGGCCGACAGCATTAACATCAGCACCATGATTGATTAAAAATCGGCAAATCTCTGTTTGCCCTTTTAACGCTAAACGCATAAGTAGCGTGTAGCCGAACTTGTCATTTGAATTAACATTTGCGCCATTTTCAATTAAAAGCTCGCAGATTGCCATTTGTCCTTTTGTAACTGCAATCATTAAAGCGGTGCATTCATTTTTATCAATAGCATTTACATCGGCTCCGTCTTTTAAAAGCTTTTGAATCTTTATAATGTTTCCTTCCTTGCATGCACTCAAGAACTTTTCATCTAACAGTAATTTTTTGTTTTTCATTTTTACCCTTTTTGTTTAGTATAGTCATTATAATAAAAAATCTCTTTTTTGTCAATAAGGAACCATTGCGACCATGATACCTATAACATAGACACTGCAAAGTTAAGTAAAGATAAATTTTTGTTTGTTAGTCGAGTGATTATTGTTTTATTATTTAATTATAATAATATATTTAATAGAAAGTAAAAGTATCGAGATTCAAAATTCGACAAAAAAATTTTAAAAAATTTGCAGTTTTTGTTGACTATTTTATTTTTATTGCGTATAATATTGCTAGCACTTAAAAGTAGAGAGTGCTAACAAAGTCGAAAACGAGGTTGTTTATGGTTTTAAACGAACGAAGAAAGCAAATCTTAACTATGGCAGTTGAAGAGTACATTCGAGATTGCTCACCAATCACAAGTGGGGGAATCAAAGATGTCGCATCATTAAACTGCTCAACAGCGACTCTGCGAAACGAACTTTCCACATTGGAGGCTATGGGATTTTTAAAACAACTCCATACTTCTGGCGGAAGGATTCCAACAGTCCAAGGTTATAGATATTATGTTGAAAACCTTTTGTCAAGCGCACAAGCGTCAAACAAAGAACTTGAAGATGTGAAAAAAGTTATATCTTCAAGAACATCATCTCTAACTGATATTGTAACAGGGATCGCAAAGATTGTCTCAAAGGCGACAAACTATCCAACGGCTATCATGGTTAGCGGAGTGGAACATTTAGTTTTAAACGAATTTAAAATTATTCCACTTCTTGACGAAAAAATTATGGTGCTAATTGGAACAATGTCTGGCTACATCAATCAAACTATTGAAGTTAAAGCGTCGGCAAAGGATTGCGAAGATGCGTCAAATTATTTAACAAAACATTTTCGTGGCGAAACGATTGGATATATGATTGAAAACATAAACCAATTTGAAAAAGGAATGAAAAGTGAGATTAAATCTTTTGAGGGCGTTGTAAATTCGCTTATCGAAGGACTTAAAAACCTAAACAAGCAAAAGTATTTAGATGTTAGACGAGAGGGAAGCGGGAAAATATTGTCATCTAGCGACAAAGAGAGTGCTCAAAAAGTGCTTGATGTACTTGATGATGAAAAAGAACTTTCGTCAATCTTGGAGGTTAAAGGCGAAGATATAGAAGTAACAGTGGCTGACGAGGACAACGCAAAGTGTAGTGTTGTTAAAGCACCAATTTGTGTAAACGGAAAACAACTTGCTTCAATCGGCGTCATAGGGCCTCAACGAATGGATTATGCGGGGATTGCATCGGCTCTTAAAGTAGTGATTGACAATCTTCGAGAAATAAAAGGAGAGTAAATGAAGGAAAAGGACAAAGAGAAAGAGTATAATTGTCATTGCAGTGAGCATGGCGAGGGCGAAAAATGTTCTTGCGGTGATAACTGCACATGTGGAGATAACTGCACATGTGGAGACGATTGCCACTGTCACCAAACTAACCAAAGCAATGAAAATTGCTCGTGTGGTGATGATTGTACATGCGAAGAAGATTGCACTTGCTCCTCAAACGGAGGTTGCGAATGTGACGACAAACCAGATAATTGCAACTGTGTGACAGACGAAAAAGTCTTGGCTGATCAATATCTTAATCTTGCAAAGCGTGTTCAAGCAGATTTTGAAAATTTTAGACGACATGCGATTGAAGATATAAAAAGTGCTAGAATTGATGGTCAAAAGTCAGTTATCGAAGTGTTTTTGCCTTGCCTTGATACTTTCAAAGAGGCAAAAAAATCAATTAATGATGAAGCGGTTTTAAAAGGCGTTGAAATGATTGAAAATAAGATTTTAGACGCACTTAAATCACTTGGGGTAGAAAAAATCCCTTCTATTGGAGAGGTTTACAACCCTCACCTTCATGAAGCCATGATGGCAATGAAAGATGAAAAGAAAGAAAACAATATCATCTTGGACGAGTTCCAAGCAGGATATATGTTTGAAGGTAAAGTAATTAGACATTCAAAAGTTATTGTCAATAAAAAGGAGGATTAATATTATGGGAAAAATTATTGGTATTGACTTAGGAACTACAAACTCATGTGTAGCAGTTATGGAAGGTGGTAAACCAACCGTTATCGCAAATGCAGAAGGGGACAGAACAACTCCATCTGTTGTTGCATACACCAAAGAAGGGGAAAGACTTGTTGGAAAGGTTGCAAAGCGTCAAGCTATCGTAAACGCTGAAAACACAGTTCAATCTATCAAAAGAGAGATGGGAACAAATTATAAAGTAACATTAAATGGCAAAGAGTACACTCCACAAGAGATTTCTGCGATGATTCTTTCAAAACTTAAACAAGATGCTGAAAGTTATCTTGGTGGAGCAGTAACCCAAGCAGTAATCACTGTTCCTGCATACTTTAACGATGCACAGCGTCAAGCAACAAAAGACGCGGGCAAAATCGCTGGTCTTGAAGTTTTAAGAATTATCAACGAACCAACTGCCGCTGCTCTTGCATATGGACTTGATAAAGGCGAAAACGCAAATCAAAAGATTTTAGTTTATGACCTCGGTGGCGGTACATTCGATGTTTCTATTCTTGAAATTGGTGACGGCGTATTTGAAGTTCTTTCAACAAATGGCAACACTCGTCTTGGCGGTGATGATTTTGATAACAGAATTATTGACCTTTTGGTTGAAGAATTTAAGAGAACAAACAATATTGACTTAACAAGCGACAAACTTGCTATGCAAAGACTTAAAGAGGCTGCTGAAAAGGCAAAAATTGACCTTTCTGCAACTCCAAAAACAACAATTTCTCTTCCATTCATTTCTGCTGACGCTACTGGTCCTAAACATATGGAATATGAACTTACTCGTGCAAAATTTGACGACATTACAAGTGATCTTGTAAAAGAAACAATTGACTGCACTGTAAGAGCACTTGCCGATGCAAAACTTGACAAAAATCAAATTGATAAAGTGGTTTTAGTTGGTGGTTCAACAAGAATCCCAGCTGTTCAAGAAGCAGTAAAATCATTTACTGGTAAAGAGCCATATAAGGGCGTAAACCCAGATGAATGCGTTGCCGTAGGTGCAGCAATTCAAGCAGGCGTTCTTGGCGGAGAAGTTAAAGATGTTCTTCTTCTTGATGTAACCCCACTTTCTCTTGGTATTGAAACTTTGGGTGGAGTATTTACAAAACTCATCGAAAGAAATACAACTATCCCTACAAGAAAATCTCAAATTTTCTCAACTGCTGTTGACAACCAACCAGGCGTTGATATTCATGTTCTTCAAGGTGAAAGAGAGTTTGCAAATCAAAACAAAACTCTTGGAAGATTCCAATTAAGCGATATTCCACCAGCACCAAGAGGAGTTCCTCAAATCGAAGTAACTTTTGATATTGATGCAAATGGTATCGTTAAAGTTTCAGCAAAAGACCTTGGAACAAACAAGGAACAAAACATCACAATCACTGCTTCTTCAAACCTTAAAGATGAAGATATCGAAAAGGCAATCAAAGAAGCCGAAGCTCACGCAGAGGAAGATAAGAAGCGTAAAGAGCTTGTTGAAACTAAAAACCAAGCCGATAATATGGTTTATGGACTTGAAAAAATGCTTAAAGAAAATGGTGATAAACTTGCAGACGAAGATAAGAAAAGACTTCAAGACGCCATTGAAAAAGCAAAGAAAGAGTTTGAAAGTGATAACATTGAAGTCGTTAAGAAAGCTCTTGAAGAACTTACAAATGTTTCAAATGGTATAGTTTCAAAAATGTATCAATCAGCAAACCCAAATGGTGGGGCTAATCCTAACGGAGGAGCAAACCCAAATGGTGGAACTGATGGTAATAATGGCTCAAACGGAAGTGACCCAGAAGTTGTAGTTGACTAATTTATAATTTAAAATAGTTAACAAAATGTGTTTTAAGAAAGGTGTATGGCAAACAAGATTGCCTTGGGAGGCGAAAGATAAGAGGGCAAAACCAAACTTCTTCCTCCCAGAAACCTTCCTCCACATATAAATTAAAGAAATTGGTTTTTAGGGGGCTTTTACCCCCTTAAAATCGTAATAAAGGATAAGTATGGCAAGTAAAGACTATTATGAAATTCTTGGTGTAAGTAAAGATGCAAGTGAAGATGAAATTAAATCTGCTTATCGCAGACTTGCAAAGAAGTATCACCCAGATTTGAATAAAACTGAAGAAGCGGCAAGTAAGTTTAAAGAAATTAACGAAGCTTATGAAGTGCTTGGCGACAGCAAAAAGAGAGCAAATTATGACCAATTTGGCTCGGCTGACGGCAATCCTTTTGGTGCTGGCGGAAACGCTGGTGGTGGTTTTGGAGATTTCTTTGGTGGAGGTGCTGGTGGCTTTGGTGATATTTTTGGCGACATCTTCTCTGCTTTCGGCGGAGGCACTCGTGGAGGCTCACGAGTTTCACAGCAGGGAGAAGACATTAATCTTGCCATGAACCTCACCTTCGAAGAGGCTTGCTTTGGCGTTGAAAAAGATATAACTGTTGGCAAGATTGAACAGTGTGCTTCTTGCCACGGCACAGGAGCAAAAAATGGAAGTGAATTCACCACTTGTTCTCAATGCGGTGGAAGCGGAAGAGTTCGCATGCAAGAGCGTACAATATTTGGCGTAAGTATTCGTGAAGGTGCTTGCCCAAAATGTAATGGAACTGGCAAAATCATCAAAGAAAAATGCGATGATTGTATGGGCAAAGGGTATAGAAAGATTAACAAACAAATTCATGTCAAATTTCCAGCAGGTATTGACAATGGACAAACGCTTCGCATGAGAGGGGAAGGTAATGCTCCTACTTCGGGTGCAGGCGTAAACGGTGACCTTAACATTAAAGTAAGTGTTGGCTCGCATCGTGTTCTTGTAAGAAAAGGCTACGATTTAACTATGGACCTCTATGTACCTTTCACAACAGCACTTCTTGGCGGAAAAATTGAAATTCCAAGCCTTGAAGGGAAATATGAACTTAAAATTCCAGAACGCACAATAAGCGGAACTGTGCTTCGCGTTAAAAATAAGGGAGTACAAAACTTAAACAGTAAAAACAGAGGCGACCTGCTTGTCACAATTAAAGCAGAAATGCCTTCGTCTTTAAGTAAAGATGAGAAGAGTGCCATTGAATCGCTTGCAAATTCAATAGGTGATAATTCTTACCCAAAATATAATGAAATTTTAAGAAAAATTAAATAAAAATGTATTTGTAGAGAAAAATGTTATGAATAAATAGGTTTCTTTGCAATAAAAATGCACTTTAATAAAAGTAGCTCTTAAAGAGTTCTATTTAAATTAAAGTGCATTTTTTATTGGACTAAATTATTTATTTGTTTTTTTCTTTTTGCCTTTAAACTTATAACTTTCTGGATTATTTAATGCATCAAATACAATATCTGCTATTTCATCAGCGCCATTTTTGGTCCTGTCAAGTTTGTATGTGTTTTCCCTATACTCATCAAGGGCATGTGGGTTGTCGACATAGAATTCAACAAGTTTTTTTGCTTTCTTTTTGTTTTTAACAAAAATGCCTGTTTTATAAACTTCTGTAAATAATTTGTTTGAAGCTTTTTCGATTGGTCCGCTGTAAAAGTTTGTCATAATAGGCGTGTGAACAAACACCGAGTCTGTAATTGCGTTTGGACCCGCTTTTGTTATAAATAGGTCACTTGCACAATAATATTCTTCAATATTTCTAGTAAATGGCAATGGAACAAATGTAATATTTTGAGGAATTTTATTTTTCATGTTTTCGTATTCCTTCAAAAGTTGTTCGTTTCGTCCTGCTACTGGAATAATAGTGATGTCTCGGTTGGTTTTTAAAAGTTCTCTTGTAAATTTATCCATATTTGCTGATGCATAGGCGCCGTCTGCAAGGATAACAGTAAATTTGTCCTTTGGTAAGTTCAATTTTTCTCTGCATTCATCTTGCGACATTGAAAAATTTTGGATAGACTCTCTTGCCATGAAGTTGACTTGCTTTACTTGAGAAGGCAAACACTTTTTCTTGTTGATTGCTTCATTTGTTGCCATATCATTATTGGTGAACAATATGTCACATCTTCTATCCCACCAACCATGAACGCAATGGTCAGGGTCGTATATTACATTAAGCCAATTGTTTTCTTTGTTATTTTTGCATGCCTCAACACCATAAAATGCTGGCTCAAAGTGTGTGCTAATAACCATGTCTGGCTTTAATGCTTCAAGATGTTTTATGCATTTTTTATATATTTTATTGAACACAGATTTATATACGAATTTTAATGTTCCTTGTTCTGTAAAAAGTTTCATGCAGGCAAATTGAAAATCCAAATAGCCCTTGTGTTTATTTGAAAATTTTACATTATCAATAAGCATTTTTTCATGTTTAATAAGGTCCTTATCTTCATCTGCTCTAAATATGTAGTCTCTTATAACTTCAATTTCGTTAGGATATTTTTTTTCTAAACTTTGTGCTATTGATTCGGCAGTAACAATGTGTCCTTGTCCTGCTTCAACAAATGTCACAACTACTCTTTTTTTCATTCTTCCCCCTTTGCGTCTTATCATTATAACCCATTCTTAATAAAAAAGCAAGTAGGCGAGCCGCTTGCTTTCGTCAAATCCATTTTAAATCATTATTGGTTGGTTTTTAAAATAAGTTTGTCAAAGTTTATGAATTATTTTTTTTGCTAGTTTATCAACTATTAAAATGCCCAGATTGAACAGTTTTTATATGTTTATTCTTCTCTTTAGGGAGGTTAGTTCCCGCTTAAAATACTTACTAGTGCAAGGGTGGCAACCACTGCGGTGTCACAGCGAAGAATTCTTTTCCCAAGACTTATAGTTTGACTTTTTGCCATGATTTCTTTTGCTTCTTTATCGGCAAAACCGGCTTCATTCCCTATAACGACGCAAATGTTTTGAGCATCATTAATCATACTTTCGCTAAACGCAGTTTCAGCATTTTCGTAAGCAAAAATTACTTTATCAAAACCATCTAATTTTTCAATCATTTTTTTAAATGCAATAGGTTGGCTTACCTTGACCAAAGCAGAACGTTCACATTGTTTGCAAGCGGTTGTCACCATATTTTTTACGCGTTCTTCTTTAAAGTTTTTCATTATTGTCCATTCGCTTGTAAAAAATTGTATTTCGCTCACTCCCATTTCAATGGCTTTTGGAATGATGTTGTCAAAATATTCTTTTTTGGGCATCATTTGAAAAAGTACTATATTGCGTTTTGGGGCCCCTTCGTTTACTTTTACATTGTCAATGTGGCATCGGCAGAAATCTTTTTCGAATTTTTGTAAAGTGCAGTAATAATCATTTTCATCATTTACACAGGCAATAATTTTGTCGCCTTCGTTTAGCCTTAAAACTTTTTTAAGATGGAAAAATTCATCGCCCTCAATTATAATGTTGTCATTTTCTTTTTTGCCAAAAAACCTTTTCATAATTCCTCTACGATTATTATAGCATATTTAAATCAAATTTGAAAGAGATTATTTAATGTGCGCGAATTATAGTTTGTATAAATGCAATTCTCTTGACAAAATTTTAAAGTGCGGGAATTGCAAAAAGCAGGGTTGAAAGTTTTTTCAATCCTGCCTAAAATTGTTAAATGCAGTCCCTGCTTATACTTGATGACAACAAATATCCAGCAAGGAAGAAAAGTGTTGACTTTGGAAATGAAAATTGTACGCAGTCACATTTTCTTTCATGTTCTGGGCAACAGCCTCCGCAAGGAGGATATGGCTGTGGACAAGGCGGAAATTGTGGAGGGTAAGGAATGTTCCAAGGTGGAATAGATGTGCAAGGGGACAAGCAAGGAGAAGTACAATGGGGAATGCATGGATTCTGTCCGCAACAATAGTTAGGACGCAAAGACACGCATTTGCCCATACGATAAGGACAAGTTTTCATAATTGCTCCTTTTAAAGTAATATACTTTGATTTTGCCTCGTAAAATATAAGGATTTATGTTTTATGCTTTTTTGGCTATTGTAGGGGGAGTCATTGGTTCTGGATTTATAACCGGCAAAGAAATTGCCGTGTTTTTTGCTAGAAATGGCCTTTTTGCCTTTGTAGGTGCCATTTTTTCAACGATTTTTTTCTTTTTTCTTTTTAAATACTTTCTTTTTCACGGAGAAAAAGTAGCTTCGCTTCTTGCTTCCTCAAAAATGTTTTTGTTTATCTCGATTTTGCTAAATGTAATTTTGTCAGCATCGATGATAGCAGGGATTGTTGACATATCTTGTGAGGCTGGGGAAATGGCATCTTTAATTATTATCATAACGCTTATTTCTTGTCTTTTTGTTTTTAAAAAGGGAATAAGAGCTCTTGACAATTTCAATATGGCGTTGGTGCCTTTAATGATTGTAGTGTTTGTTATCATCTTTTTACCAAAAATTTCTTTAAATTTTCATTTCGCGAAGGGTGGTATAATCTCATCTTTGTGGTTTAGCATTCTTTATACTGTGCTAAATATTGCCAATATGACCTTGCTTCTTTCCTCACTTGGAGCGAAATTAAGAAAAAAGCAGAAAACGCAAGTGGCTTTTTGGGCAACACTTGCGCTTGGAATCCTGCTTCTTTTAGTAGTGGCAGTTTTACTTCAAAATCAATCAGTTATAGGGCAAGATATGCCACTTCTTTCCTTGGTAAATTCATGGCAAAAGGTGGTAATGAGCGGGCTCATCTTCCTTGGAAGCGTAACCTCACTTTTTTCATTCGTATATGCAAGTTCATCATCTTTAAGAGGGCTGAACAAAAATGAAATGATAAACTTTTTTCTTTCAATTCTTTTGCCACTTATTATAAGTTTTTTGGGATTTGGGTTTATCGTGACATATATTTACCCGCTTGCAAGTGTTCTTGGCATCTTGCTTCTTGGAATGATTTTTTTGCCTCGATTATTTTTTAACCCTTTTCTCAAATATGCCAACAAGAAGATACATTCCTCCTGCAAGCGCGCAAAGCAAAATGATACTGGTCATGACGATGTCAAGTTTTAATATTTGACTGCCGTAGTTGATAAGGTATCCAAGCCCTGCTTGCGATGAAAGGTATTCACCCATAATTGTGCCAACCCAACTCATTCCAACATTAATCTTTAAAACGCTAACAAAGTCGGGAAGAGCAGATGGAAGCACCAGTTTAAAGAATATCTGTGCTTTGCTTGCGTGCATTGATTTCATAAGCAAAATTTTATCTTTGTCACATGAAATGAATGCGTTTAGAGTGGAAATAATTGTTATAATAACGCAAATTAAAACGCACATAACAATCGTCGCACCAGTTCCAGAGCCTACCCAGAATATAATCATAGGCCCGAGGGCAATTTTCGGAAGGGAATTTAGAATGACAAGATAAGGCTCTAAAACTTTTCGCAAATTCTCACTCCACCATAGTGCAACGGCAATAACAAAGCCAATAGCAGAAGCAAGCAAAAATCCAATTATGGTTTCATACAGTGAAGTCCAGATATGAATCCAAAGGTTGTTTTGACTGGCAAGAGCACCAATACAAGAACATATTCTAGAAGGACTTGAAAAGAAAAATGGGTCTAAAACTTCAACACTTGAAAGAAGTTCCCAAATCCCGAGGAAAATCAAGAAAAGAGCAATTCGCCAAAAAATAACCCAAAATTTATTCTTTTTTACATTTTTCAAATAAATTTGGCGTGCTTTTGAAAAATTATTCTTTTTTTGCTTCAACATAAATCTCTCCAAATTTTTTCAAATAGCGTTCCAAATTTTTTGTCCTCTCGTTTTTTGAGAGGGCTTTTTTGTGGAAAAGACAAGAGGACTTCTTCTTTGACGGACGCAGGTCTCGATGACAAAATGATAACTTTATCGGACATGCTTAACGCTTCCGAAATGTCATGTGTGACAAGGAGCGCTGTTTTTTCTTCCGTTTTTATAATGTCATACACATCATCGCAGACTTTTAGCCTCGTTTGAAAATCAAGGGCTGAAAAAGGTTCGTCTAAAAGTAAAAGAGTCGGCTCCATAACCAAAGTTCTAATCAGTGCAACTCTTTGCCTCATGCCTCCGCTAAGCTGTCGAGGCTTTTTGTTTATAAAGTTGTAAAGGTCATACTTTTTTAGCAGCGAAAGGGCAAATTCTTTCTTTTTCTCGTCTTTTGAAAGTTTGTTAATTTCAAGACCAAGGGTGACATTTTGCCAAATAGTTCTCCACTCAAAGAGGTGGTCTTTTTGGAACATGTATCCTATTTTTTCATCGTTTTGTTTTATCTTTTCTCCGCCAAGCAAAATTTCTCCGCTCGATGGCGTCAAGAGTCCAGCAATGAGTGAAAGAATTGTAGTTTTTCCACAACCACTTGGCCCCACTAGTGAAGAAAAACTCTTTTCTTCAAGAGAAAAATTAATATTGTCAAGCGCCTTTATCTCGCTTTCTTTTGTTTGATAGAAAAAAGAAACATTTTTCATCTCTAGTAAGTTGTTCATTGTTTGACCTCTACAATATCAGTCTAGCAAAAGGCGGAGGTGATTGTGACAACTTTTCAAAATTTTTGGCAGTAAAGGTGGAAAAGCGTGAAGTGGCAAGGGTATAATGTTGCCAAACTCAAAAAGGGGAACAGATGGAAGAGGAGGACATGATAAAAAAAGCCTTGCTTAAAAAGGCACTAGGCTATGATGCAGACGATGTTGTAAAAGAGTACACAGGCGGTGAAGATGGTGACATTGTGCTAGCCAAAAAGAAAGTCACCACAAAGCATTATGCACCTGACGTGTCAGCGGTAAAACTGCTTCTTGACAGATACTATAAAACTTATAAAGAAATCGTGGACGAAATGACAGATGAAGCCCTGGAAGAGGAAAAGAATAGACTTGAAAAACTTATTAAGGAGGAAGAAGATGGAACTTCATGAGTGTAATCATTTTTGCAAATGCGACTTTAATGGCTGTAATAACAGAGCAAAGTATACTTTCTCATGTGGTGGGAACATCAGGCGTGATCTTTGCTTTTGTGAAGAATGTTTGAAGGGAATGTATAACGAAATATCCAAAATGTTCGTGCCAAAAGCGATCAAAAGTCCATTTAAGATAAATCAAAGATTAAGGAGAGAAGATGAAAGAAGAAAAGATTGTTAAAGAAGTCCTTGACGACTTTAAGAAACGCGCCGAAGAGCGCAAAAGTTTTGACCTCATTTGGCAGATAAACTCTAACTTTTTAATGGGTAACCAGTACTGTAATGTGGGTTACGGTGGTGAACTCGAAGAGCAAGACCGTCAGTTTTTTTGGCAAGAGAGGGAAGTTTTCAACCATATCGCACCAATTTATGACATAAGATTTGCAAAACTATCAAAAGTCAAACCAAACATAAACATCTTGCCTGCGACAAACGAAGAAAAGGACAAGCAAATTGCCAAAATTTCAAAGAAAATTTATCAATCTGTGAAAAACAAACTTGAAATAAATGAAAAAGTGAACCAAGCAATAAAATGGAGTGAGGTTTGTGGAACAGTGTTTTATAAAGTGGGTTGGAACTCAAATATTGGGCAGGTTGTAGGAATTGGTGAAAACGACAAAAAAATCACCTCGGGTGAGGTCGAACTCAGTGTGGTAAGCCCATTTGAAATTTATCCAGATTCCGCCACTTGTGAAAGTCTTGATGAGTGCCAGAGCATAATTCACGCCAAGGCGTATAAGACCAGTCAAATTAAATCAATGTATGGCATCGATGTGAAAGGGCAAGACGTAAATGTGTTCTCGCTTGACGGAGTCAGTGGGTCTGTTGGAGGTCTTGGGTTTAATGGAGCGATGCCCAAAATTATACAAACCCGCAAAACAGATTCAGCGGTTGTGGTTGAAAGATATGTTCGACCTTGTGCTGAATATCCTAATGGGCGTCTTACCATAGTCGCTGGCGACAGGCTTGCTTTCGATGGAGATTTGCCATATATGATTAAAGATGACAAGGAGCGGGACTTCCCATTTATTAGACAAACCAGTATCGAGGAGCCGGGCTGCTTTTGGGGAACTAGTGTAATTGAACGCCTTATTCCTGTGCAAAGAGCCTACAACGCGGTTAAAAATCGCAAACATGAATTTATTAATCGTATTTCTATGGGAGTACTTTCTGTTGAAGATGGTTCCGTCGACCTTGACAATTTAGAACAAGAGGGGCTATGCCCGGGGAAAGTCTTGGTTTATAGACAGGGGGCAAAAGAGCCTCAATATCTTCAAAGTGAGGCGATAAGTGGCGAACTTGCAAAGGAAGAAGATGCACTTTTAGAGGAGTTTAACAAAATTAGCGGAGTTAGTGATATTTTGGGATCGAGCGGAGTTTCAGCAAATATGAGCGGAGTTACGCTTGAGCTCATGATCTCGCAAGACGAAACACGACTTAATGCCTCTGTTGAAGCAATCAAGATTGCGATGCGTGAAATTGCCAAAAAGATTTTAAAACTTTATAGACAATTTGCGGTTTTCCCACGCCTTGCAAGAATAGTGGGTGAAAATGGAGATGTGGAAATATTTTATTTCTCGTCAAGTGATATAACAAGCGATGACATAATTGTGGACGATTACGCAGACACCAATCAAACGCTTTCTCAACGAAGAGAAATGATTTTTAACTTGCTTGAAAATGGAATTTTGACTGACGAGAAAGGAAATCTTACAAACAAAATGAAAACAAAAGTAATGGAGATGCTAGGAATTGGTGCATGGGAAAGTGCTCAAGACATAAATGAGCTTCACATTAAAAAGGCGGATAAAGAAAACTTCAAACTGCTTGACGGTATTAATTTAAAGCCTAGTGAAATTGATGACCATGAACTTCACATAAATGAGCATGTGGCTTTTATGCTGGGTGAAGATTTTGAAAAGAAAAAAGCTAAAAATCCAAAAATAGAACAAATTTTTTTAGAGCATGTTAAGGCTCACAAGATGATGAAGGAGGAATAAATGGAAGACAGAGAACAACCGACAATGGAACCAGCAAATGTTTTAAACGCAACGGAGGAAGAAAGTGCTGTGAGTGAGGTCGGCTCTCGCGAAAAAGCAGACCTTGGGAAATTTAAAAGCGTAGAGGATCTTATGGACGCATACAACTCTCTACAAAGTGAGTTTACAAGGAAATGCCAACAGCTTAGTCAAACGCTTAAAGATAAAACTGAAATTGAAGTGCCAAAAGAAAGGGAAACCTTTGACGAAGGTAAGTTTAATGAGTTCCTTGAAGAAAATGACAAGGCCAAAAACTATGCTGATGAGATAAAAAATCTTGTCACACAACAGGGCTCTGCCTCTTATGAGGACGCTTGGGGCAGAGCTCTTTTAAATCGTATTAAAAGCGACGAGAACTCTTCAAGCGACCCTCTTATTAATCAGTATGTTTTATCTAACGAAGAATTAAAAAACAAAGTTATCGAAGATTATCTTGAAAGGCTAAAAGGGACAAGCGCCCCTTATGTTATGGCTTCTTCTGGTGGTGAGAGACTTTCAAGCGTAAGCGAGCAAAGCCCCACCACGCTTGAAGAGGCAAAAGTCCTTACAAGAAAAATGTTTGAATAATTAGTTTTTTCGACAAAATTTTCGTTAAAAAACATCAAAAAACATGTAAAAACTATAAAAACGAAGAAAAAGGAGAAAAAATGGTTACTTTACAAACAGCAGATAATGCTTTAAAAAATGTTTATCTTGGAGTTGTTGCAAACCAACTCAACGTTAAAGCAAACCCACTTCTTGCAAAAATCAAACGCACAAGCAAAGATGTGTGGGGAAAAGAAATTAGAAAACTTGCACCATTTGGAATTAATGGTGGTGTAGGGGCAGGTGGCGAAACTGACGCTCTTCCAGATGCTTCTGGCAATGGGTATGTTCAATTCGTCAGTGAGCTTAAAAACCTTTATGGTAAAATTGAGATTTCTGACAAAGCAGTTAGAGCAAGCCAAAATAATATAGGTGCTTTTGTCAATCTATTAACTGATGAAATGGAAGGTCTTGTTAAGGCAAGTGCTTTCAACCTTGGAAGAATGTTGTACGGAGATGGAACTGGTCTTCTTGCAACAGTTTCTGCCGTTTCAAACAAAACACTTACTTGCGACAAAGTAAACAATCTCATTGAAGGAATGCTTGTTGACGTATATTCAACTAGTGGAAAACTTAACACTACTCCACTAAAAATCACTTATGTAGACAGAGTAAATAAAAAGTTTACATACACTGGTACTACAAGCACAATATCTCAAAACTGCAAAGTTTATGTTCAAGGTTCAAAAGATAAAGAAATTTCTGGGCTTGGAAAGATCTTTGATTCAAGTGCTACTTCTATTTATGGAGTTAGCAAATCGGATAATCCTTGGCTTACTCCATATGTAAGCACAACTGAACAAGAGATTTCTGATATTGTTATCCAACAAGCGATTGACTTCCTTGATATGAATGTTGACAGCCAAATCAACTTCATTTCTTGTTCAAGCCAAGTTAGACGTGCATATCAAGAATATCTTGGTGCGTATAGAAGAAATATTGATATCGCAGTTCTTGACGGTGGATACAAAACAATTACTCACAATGGTATTCCTGTTGTTGCAGATAGATTTGTTGATAATGATACAATGTATCTTCTTAACACAAATGATTTTACTCTTCATGAACTTTGCGACTGGCAATGGCTCCAAGGTGAGGACGGCAGAATTTTGAAACAAAAAGAAGGCTATCCAACATACTCTGCAACCCTTGTTAAATACGCTGAACTTATCTGTGATAAGCCATGCGGACAAGCAAAAATTTCAGGTATTAAGTCAACAGTGACAAATCCTTTTGCTACAAACTTGACAGTAAATAATAATACTACAACTACACCAACTGAATAATTAAAAATTTATAAGGGCAAAAACTCTTTTTAAGGTAAAATCTTAAGACTTATTTTAATATTTCAATTATAGGTTTTGATTTTAGCAAAATAGATTTTTTGCCTTTTTAATAAATTTTGGAGGCAAAAATCATGAAAAATCTTTTAATTATTGAAGGTGACACCTTTTTTATAAATGAAAGACTTAAAGAGATTGACAGAGATTACTATGTTGTTTTCAATCTTGAAAAACAAAAATACGAAGTTCATGTACATGGACAGGCAGGTAATAGTTATGCTTTTACATTACCCTTTGATAGCCTTGACGAGCGAGCACTTTTGTTTGCTCAAAAAACTCGCATAGAAAATATGGATAAAATTTTAGAAGAGATTGAAAGAGATAACGAGCAGTCTTATGAACGCCTCATAAAACAGCAGATGAATTTATTGAAGGAGATAATATGAAAGTAAAAGATATAATCATTTTAGCACTAGATTTTTGTCACGAAGACAGTCTTGCATCACTTTTGAGAACTCAAGAACCAAGTTTGACTGACGAACAGCAAGAAAAAGTAAACGCTATGACAAGGTGTTTCAACCTTGTTTATGAAGAATTGTCAAGTCAATATCTTCCAATAATCAAAACCGAAACTGTAAGTACTAGTGATGGGAAAGTGCTCTTTTCAAGTTTGTCTCAAAAAGTTTTAGATATTGTGGAGGTAAAAAATTCTCATGGCAGAAGAATTAAATTTAGAAAGTTTGATTCTTACCTTTTTGCCCTTGCTAGCGAAGTGACAGTGTCATATAAAACCATTCCAGCCACGCTTACCGATTCTGGAGAATTTTCTTGCCCATTGCCAGAAAGAATTTTTGCGTATGGTGTTGCTAGAGAGTTTTTCTATTTGCTTGGTGCGAGTGACGAGGCTGAAATTTATGATAATCGCTTTAAAGACAGCCTTCTTGTTTTGCTTGGTAAGTCAAAAGAGATAGTAATGCCCGCGAGGGGGTGGATTTAATGATATATTTAAATAAGCACACCCCCGCCAAAGCAAAGACAAAAGAGGTTTCAATATCTTTTGCACAAAAGGATACTTTGGCAGAAGACCTAAAAGAGGGAAAGGGGGAACTTGTATACAACATCACAATCAACAAGGGTGCTTTGAGAAGTGGCCTTGGATTTGAAAATCTTGCTTCTGCCGTGGATACAGTCAATATAGACACCGAGGTGACATTGCCACTCCGCGGAAATCAAGTCAAGGCAATAAATCAACTTTGTTGGCATGACGAAACTGATGATATTACGTCATATTACATTTTTTATTACAATAATGAAGGCTTGATTTGCTATGATGGACTTTATGAGGAGCGTCTCATTCCAAGCACTATACAAAATAATTTCACAGATATTCCTATTACGTTTCCTTATAAAACTAATGGCGTAGAATGCTTGGTTTTTTCTGGGAAAGGGACAACAGTGCTTATAGGAAGCGGTGGAAGTAGAACGCTCGAAAAGGTTCCGGGCATGCTTTCGTGCGTAAGTCATTATGGAATGTTTTTTGGAATTAAAATTCATACTCCGCCAAAGCTTATTTATTCACCAGTGACTGATCTCACAAAATGGGACGACACACTGGTTAAAAACCTTGACTTTACTGATGCAAGGGGAGAACTTACAAGGCTTGTTTCGTTTAATGACTATGTCTACATATTTAGAAATTATGGGATAACTCAACTTTCTAAATATTCTCAAGATGAAGAATTTTCAATTAGTCATATGTATCAAGCCTGCTCTTATATAAATCCAAACACAATTTGCCAGTTTAAAGACGCAGTCTATTTTGTTGAAGATTGCACGCTTAAAGCATTTAATGGCAATAGCGTAAAGGATATAGAAGTTAAAAACTTTAAATATATGAAAGGTGTCACCAACACTGCACTATTTGGAACATGTTATAAAGGCAAATATTACCTCGCGTGTAGATGCGATTTTGGTGATAACGAAGTTGTTGGTTGTGAGGGATATTCTGCAGGATATACAAATAATGCACTCATTTCTTACGACCTTACTACTGGCGAAGAAGAGGTCTTACGAGGAGTGGATATAAATCAAATTATGAATTTTGTCACCCCTTTTAAGAGTAAACTTTTAGCATGCTTTAGAAATCAGCATATTGATAAAATAGGGCAACTTACTTCTAACGGAAAAATTTTTGGTCAATCCCTAAAAAGCAAGTTTGAGAGTACCTATACTGATTTTGGCACAAAAAGCGCCCGTAAAACGCTTACAAAAATCACTTATAAATGCAGTGGGAAAGTTGCATGTAAGATTATTTGTGATGGACAGGAAAAAACTTTCACACTTGACGGAAATGGTGTTATGAAAACAAAAAGATTGTCTTTGACTGGGAGAGAGTTTAAGTTTATCTTGACTGGAAACCTTGCACCAATAAATCTTGATGACTTTGTTGTGACGGCTAAAATTCGCGATGAAAATTGAAGTTAGATATTTCGTCCGTTTAGTAAGAGCGAGAGAAAAAGAAAGACTTTTTCATAAGTTTGAATCGTTCTTGCCAAAAGGAGAAATAAATGGATTTTTGGAATGAACTTGTAAAGATCGTCATAAGTAATGGTGTTTTTGCGACACTCTTTGTTTTCTTGTTTTTCTATCAACTTAAAGATTCAACACGCAGGGAAAAGGAGTATCGCACTACGATAGACAACCTTATGAAACATCTTAAAATTATTGACGAGGTGCGAGCGGAAGTAAGTGACCTAAAAGATTTAGTTTTGGAGAAACAAAATGAAAAGGTTTAAAAATTATGGATTTTGGACTGCGCTTTCTGGTGCTCTCGTGCTGTTTCTTAAAACACTAGGTGAAGCCTTTGGGTTTTCAATCCACCAAGAAACGGTTTCAAATCTTGTTATGGCACTAGCCGAACTTCTTGTTGTTTTTGGAATTGTTGTAATGCCAAGAAACAAAGAGGATAGTTCGTCAACAGAAGAAAAAGGTGACGATGCTATCGGCACTGATGACAAACAAGAAGATAAAGAAAAAGTGGAAGAAAAAGAAGAAACTCAAGGCAAAAAGCCTGATGACGAGAAAGATAAAGAGTAGTCTTTTCACAACTTAAAAAAGTCGGCACTTTAAATGCCGACTTTTTTGTTTAAATGAGTTATGATTTAAAAATATAAATTTGTGCCACTCGTGCTCCTCAAATAATCCTCTCTTTTTTCACAGCGAAGCAAGCATATGTTTTTGATTTGCGTTTCAAATTCTAGATGAAAACTTGTTTTAAATTGCTTTTTTATGATAATTTAGATAAAAACGCCATAATTTTCTAAAAAAACTTGAAAATAATGTCATATTTCTTTAATTATTTAACCAAATTTGTTAAAATAGCCATATGAAAAAAGTCGTAAATTATCGTCCACTATTTTTTATCTTTGTTTTTCTCCTTTGCGGAATTATTATGGCAAGGAAGGTTTTTGACAAAGATTTTCTAGTTATTTCAATTTTAGTGTTAACGATAATTGCGATGGTAATATGGCTTTGCGTCGCGAAAAAATTTAAAATTTTGTGTCTGCTTTTGGGCGTGTTTATTTTGGGAGGAGGACTATTCTTTGCTGGCAAGGCGTGCTATAAAGTAAACGAATACACGGGGCAAGTGGCAGTTGTTGGAAGAGTGACGGATTCTATTAAAGAAGGTGACCACTATTATAGAGTTGTTTTAGACGATGTTGTCATTGAAGGCAAAAGCGACAAAAATATTTCTTTATACATAAGCGTTCGAGACGGCAAGACGGTAAAAGCAGGTGATAAAATTGCTTTTGAATCTAGCCTTGAAAGTGTTTCTCTTTGGACATTAAAAAATTTCAATTCATACTACTATCGCAATAATATTGGCTATGTTACTTCAATCAATTCAAGTTCGTTGGTTGTGATTGATGGTGGATTAAAACTTGACGAAAGCATAAGACAGACTGTCAAAAAAAGACTTGAAGATAATCTTTCAAAGGAAAATGCTGGACTTTGTTATGCACTTTTGTTTGGCGATAAAATTGAGATTTCAAACGACACTCTTTTAAATTACAAAAATGCAGGAATAATTCATATTTTGGCAGTTAGTGGACTGCATGTTAGTTTTCTGTTAGCACTACTTCTTGGACTAATGAAATTATGCAAGGTCAATAAATATGTTAGTTTTGTTTTGGCAACAACTTTTATTATATTTTTTGCCTATCTTTGCTCATTTACTCCTTCGGTTGTAAGAGCAGGACTTATGTGCATTTTCTTTATGCTTTCTCGTCTTCTAGGCAGAAGATATGACACGCTTTCTTCACTGGGACTTGCGGGAAGTATCATTTTACTGGTCAGTCCGCTTACGGCATTTGACATTGGGTTTTTGATGAGCGTATTTTGCGTGCTTGGGATAAGCATGCTTTCAAAGCTTTTCACAAAAGTGTTTGTAAAAGCTATGCCATATTCCGTCGCCTCTGCTCTTTCGGTTTCACTTTCAAGCCAAATTATAACATTACCTTTTACTGCTTATTTTGGTGGAAAATTTAACTTTCTCTCGCCATTTGTAAACTTAATCATTGTGCCTTTCTTTGGCATTCTTTTCCCTTATCTTGTGGTTGCGAGTTTTGTCAGTGCTATTTTGCCTTTTATGGGATTTATTCTTGCACCTGCTGGCTGGGGATTTAGTGCAGTAACAAGTGTTGTAAGATTCTTTGGAAACACAAGTCTTTATTTACCTATTGAAAAAGTTCATGTCACCGTGATGATAATGTTTTTTGTGCTTATCTTTGTTTTTAGCAAATTTGTGCTTTTGCCTTTTAACAAAAAATCGGCAGTTATTGGCACGCTTGCAATTCTTCTTTCTATTTGCGGACTTTTAAGTCCCCTTACGATAAAAAGTGACTTGCAATCAGCGGTTCAACTTTGTTCAAGTTCAAGTCCTTGCTATGTCCTTACGTCATCAAGCGGAGAAAGAATGCTGGTTGGATACAATAGTTTGGTAGAGAATTATGCCAGAGAATATAACGCGAGAAAATTTGACTATTTTCTATCTTTTGAACCAATAGACGAAGAAGACACTTTGGCACTTGCCTCATTTGGTACAAGGCTATTTGTGGCGTGCAGTGGTGACAATTCGTGCGAAAACACGATGTATTCATCTGCTGGTGAGTGTGGAGAATTTGAGTATGAATTTTTAAAAAGCGAAAATAAAATTCTTGGCGTGGGAATTAAGTTTGATGAGACAAAAATTTTTATTGCAACAGGGGCTAGCACGCGGTATAATCAAAAATATGAAGAGTATTTTGATGGATTTAAACCGAGTGTTGTTTTTGTGGGCGAAAATGATGAAATCGGGCATGATTATGTCACTATCTCGCTAAACAAAAATGGACAATCATGGACTAGTTTTGAAGAAAATGGCAATATGAAATTTATATTTGAAAGCATATTTGTGTACAAGGAGGCATTAGATTGAAAACATTAAAACAAAGACTTAAAGAAGGGCTTAAAAATTGCTATATTATGAGCGGTGACGACTATTATCTTTATGAACGAGCATATGAGATGATAAAAAAAGTTGCCAACATTGAACTTGAAGATTTTAACCTTGTCAAATTTGACGATGAAAACTTTTCAATGAAAGGACTTTTAGATTCGTGTGAAGTTATGCCTATGGGAAGCGAAAAGAGGCTAATACTCGTGAAAAACATAGTAAAAGTCACTGAAAATGATAAAAAACTTTTGGAAGACTATCTTGAAGCACCGGTTGAAAGCACTATTATTGTGATTTTTGATTATTTTGATAAATTTTCGTCAATCAAAAATTGTGAAAGGGTTGATTGCAAGCGTTTTGACAATAAGACTGCACTTGCGGTTATTGCAAGTGAACTTGAAAAGAAAGGCAAACAAATTTCCACAGAGGCTGGGCAAACTTTGCTTGATTACTGCAACGGATATTTGACTAGGGTAAACTGCGAACTTGACAAGCTGGCTTACTACGATATTACAAACCCTCTAATCACAAAGAAAATGGTTGAAGAACTTGTCAGTAAAGACACCGATTATGTAGTGTTTGAACTTACAGAGGCACTAGGTCAAAAAAATGCAGATAAAGCACTTAAAATTTTAGAAAAAATGATAAAAGAGCAGGGCGTTTTGGGGCTTATTACAAACCATTTTAGAAGACTTTTCTTTATTTCAATAAGTGACATGACCGACAATGCTCTTTCGGGGTTATTGGGCGTAAAGGAATATGCAATAAGAAAACAGCGCGAACAAGTGAAAAACTTTTCTAAACTTCAACTTAAAAAAATCTATGCTCTTTTAGAGGAAGTGGACTATAAGATTAAAAGCGGGGCAATGCTTGCCGACACTGCATTAAACTACCTCGTATTGTCAATTTTGTATATTTAAAATGGCTTAAAAGTCTTATAAATGCTTTGTAAAAAGACTTGCAAATGCGGGGCAAAGTGTGGTAAGATAAATTTAGGAGAAAATAACTATGTATAAACCCGTAGTGGCGGTGGTTGGCCGTCCAAATGTGGGGAAAAGCACCTTTTTTAACAAAATATGTGGAAAGCGAATCTCTATTGTAGATGATACTCCCGGGGTGACAAGAGATAGAATTTATGCCGATGCCGAATGGTGTGGGCATGCTTTTACTTTGGTGGACACTGGTGGGCTTGACTCTCAAAGTGACGATGTTTTTCAAAAAGATATTGCCCAGCAAGCAAAAATTGCTATTCATGAAGCAGATGTTATAGTCTTTTTAGTAGACGGAAGGGTAGGGGTTACCCCAAATGATGAAGAGGTTGCATCTATTTTGCAACGTTCAAAAACTCCTGTTGTGCTGGTCGTAAACAAACTTGACAATTTTGAAGTTGAAAAGACTTATGAGTTTTATTCACTTGGGCTTGGCGATCCAATGCCTCTTTCTGTTATGCAAAGCAAAGGGCTTGGCGATGTTCTGGACGAAATAGTCAAACATTTTAAGGAAAGAAAACTGACTGAAGAGGAAGAAAAACTCACCAAAATTGCACTCGTTGGACGCCCAAATGTAGGGAAAAGTAGCCTTGTAAATAGACTTATTGGCGAAACAAGAGTTGTTGTTAGTGATCAAGAAGGCACCACAAGAGATAGCGTTTTAGTTCCATTTAGGTATAACAAAAAAGATTATGCTCTTGTAGATACCGCAGGGCTTCGCCGTCAAAGGTCAGTGGAAAAAGTTTCTATCGAGGGCTATTCGGTTTTAAGAACGATGTCGGCGATTGATGAGGCAGATGTTGTGGCAATCGTTATCGACGGAAGCAGTGAAATAATAAGTGAGCAAGATGTTCGTATTGCGGGATATGTGCACGAAGCGGGAAAACCTAGTGTGATTGTAGTGAACAAGTGGGATATTAAGTCTCGTAGCAAAGAAGACTATATGGCTCTTTTAAACGAAGCACTTTCATTTATGAGTTATTTCAAAGTTATTTTTGTTTCCGCCCTTACTGGTGCTAGTACAGGACAAATCATGCAGATGCTTGAAGAAAGTTATCAAAATTCCTCAAAGCGTATCACAACTGGACTATTAAACGACCTTTTACATGATGCAATTCTTGGACATGAACCTCCAAGTCACAATGGGGCACGCGTAAAAATAAAATATATTACGCAGGCTTCTTCAAATCCTCCAACCTTTGTACTTTTTGTTAATGATGCTAAACTTATTAATTTTTCATACAAGAGATACCTCGAAAACAAACTTCGAGAGAGAGTTGATTTTACCGGCACACCTATAAGGCTAAACATTAAGGGAAAGGGGGACGAATGATATGGTTTATTTATACTTTGTTCTCATAGCGATTGCAAGTTATTTGATTGGAACTATAAACTTTTCCAAAATTATTGCTTGGAATGCTAGACGAAAGGATATAACAAAAATTGGTTCGCATAACCCAGGCACAATGAATATGCTTCGTTCTTTCGGGTTCGGGCTTGCCTTCACAACTTTCGTGGCTGAAATTGTTAAGTCGGGGCTTGTGTGCCTTATTGTAAAACTTATTTTGCCAGCATATGGCGACCTTGTTTATTTCTTTGCAGGTTTTTTCCTTATGCTTGGAAATGGATTTCCTATTTGGTCAAAATTTAAAGGTGGCAAGTGTGTGGCATGCCTAGCTGGAATCTTCTTGTTTTCAAGTATTTGGTATGCTTCATTAGGCTGGTTTGTAGTTTGCTTTATACTTCTTATTTTTGTAGATATTGGAAGCGTGATATCGTTTTCGTACATTGGAGGACTTGCAATTTCTTACACGGTGTATGCATGGGTTAAACATATTCCTTATGCATGGGCAGTGACCGCTCTTATTTGGGTTATGTATTTAATTATGCTTGCAAAGCATCATGCTAATATCGGTAGACTTTTCAAAGGCAAAGAGAACCATGTGGGCTTTAAAGACAAACTTAAATCCTTCTTTTCTAAAAAGAAAGAAAAAGAGGAAGAGGTGGTCGTTGAAGATGGTCAAACAATGCCTGAAAATGAAATTGTTATTGATGACTCTATTCCAGCAAATGATGAAGACTCATTAAACGACGAAAAGTCTCGTAGTGAAAGTGATAAAGAAAGTTAAATTATACTCAAAAACATGCTTTATAAAATTTTGAAGACCTTTCCTTAAACTGGGGAAAGGTTTTTTGTTTTAAATTGAATTATAAATATGGCATAAAAGCATAAAAATGGGCATAGATTATGGTGTCACGGAGGATTTATGGAAAAATTTGAAATCTATGAGGACATCAAATCGCGAACTAATGGCGATATTTATATTGGCGTGGTTGGACCTGTTAGAGTGGGTAAAAGCACTTTTATAAGTCAATTTATGCAAAGACTTGTTGTCCCAAACATTACTGAAAAAAACGCGAAGGAAAGAACTCTCGACGAGCTCCCTCAAAGTGCGGACGGAAAAACAATCATGACAACTCAACCTCACTTTGTTCCCAACGAAGCGGTAAAAATTAAAGTTGCAAACGCTGAAATGAGGGTAAGGCTTATTGATTGCGTGGGCTATCTTGTGAGTGGAGTTATGGGGCACACCGAAGACGATAAACCACGGCTCGTTAAAACCCCTTGGTCTAACAAAGAAATGCCATTTGAAGAAGCTGCTGAATTTGGAACGACAAAGGTAATAGAAGACCACTCGACAATTGGTATTATGGTTACAACTGATGGCTCTGTTGCCGATTTGCCTAGAAGCAGTTATGTTGAAGCCGAAGAGAGGGTCGTAAAGAAACTCAAAGATGCTGGCAAACCATTTGTAATTGCCCTTAACTGCAAAAATCCACACTCCCAAGATAACAAAAAGTTGGCACAAAGTTTGTCTGTAAAATATGACGCACCAGTTATTCCAATCAATGCACTTGAACTTAAAGACGAAGATGTGGATAAAATTTTTGAAAATGTGCTTATGGAATTTCCTGTTAAGTCAATTCAAGTAAAAATGCCTGATTGGCTTCGTGCACTTGACTTCAATGACGACATTATCAGTGAAATTACAAATGAAATGAGAAAGGTTGGGCAAGGCATGCTTAAATTGAGCGATGCAAATAAAAATCAAATTGCCTTTTCTGAAAGTACCGCTTTTGATCCAATCACTCTTTCGGTTATTGACGCTGGAAATGGAATAATCAAATTTAATGTCATTCCAAAGGACGGATTGTTTTATAAAGTTCTGTCAAAAGAATGTGGATATGAACTTGCCGATGATTTCGCACTTGTTAAATATATCAAAGAACTTGCTGTTGCCAAACTTGAATATGATAAACTCAAAACTGCCCTTGAAGAGGTTAAACAAACAGGTTATGGCATAGTTGAACCTCGCAGAGAAGATTTGGAACTTGGCGAGCCAGAGGTTATTAAACAAGGGGGAAGGTATGGCGTTAAGATTAAGGCGTCTGCACCAAGCCTTCATATCATGAGAGTTGATGTAGAAACAGAGGTTACCCCTCTTGTAGGAAGTGAAGACCAAAGCGAAGATTTCGTTAAGAGCCTTCAAGAGCAATTTGAAACTAAACCAGAAAGCATTTGGGATACCAACATTTTGGGGAAGAGCCTTTATTCGCTTGTTGGAGATAATATCAATTCAAAAATTATCACTATGCCAGTTGAGGCTCAACGTAAAATGAGAAAAACGCTTAGCAGAATAGTCAACGAGGGTAAGGGGGGAGTGCTTTGTATACTTCTTTAAATTAATTAAAGAATGTTAAAATGATGAAAATATGCAAAAAAACAAAAAAGGCTTAAAAAAAGCCTTTTTTTGTTAAATTAAAGTAATTTTTCGTGTTTTTCATTTAAATATTTTACAATGTGAAAATTTTAATTTTTTATTCTATCTCATAAAGCCATGTTTTAATTAAATGGTATTACCAAAATAAGCCGGCTTTTTGCTTTGAAAAGTTGTTAAAAAATGCTATCATATATTCATGAATTACGACATTAACTCTTTAAATGAAGAACAACTTGCACCTTTGAAACAGATTGATGGTGCTGTGCTGGTTACAGCGGGTGCAGGTAGTGGGAAGACTAGGCTTTTGACTCATCGTGTGGCATATCTTATAGAACACGAGGGGGTAAGCCCTTTCAATATCCTTGCTATAACATTTACAAATAAAGCAGCGGGCGAAATGAAAGAAAGAATTTCAAAAATGGTTGCGGGGGCGGATAGAGTTTGGATTTCCACCTTCCACTCTATGTGTGCCAAAATTTTAAGAATGGACATAAATTACCTCCCTCCATTCACCAAAGATTTTTCTATTTACAGCGAAAGCGATAGTGACAAAGTTGTGAAAGAAGTGCTGGCCGAGCGAGGCATAAGCGACGACAAAATCAAAAAGGAACTTGTTTATCATATTTCTAACTGGAAAAACAATGGGCAAAGTTATATGGATTACATACAAACCCATGAAAGCGAATATGATATGCGTAAAATTGGGTCTATGATGCTGGCGTATGATGAAAAACTTGCCAAAAATAATGCACTAGACTTTGATGACCTTCTCGTTAAAACGATAGAACTTTTCACCAAAAATCCAGATGTTTTAGATAAATATGCAAGACGATTCGAATACATTTTGGTCGATGAGTTTCAAGACACCAACCGTGTTCAATATAATCTTGTAAAAATGCTTGCAAGCGTGCATAAAAATGTGTTTGCCGTCGGTGACGAAGACCAGTGTATTTATTCTTGGAGAGGTGCAAATTTTCAAAATATTTTCAATTTCAAAAAAGACTTTGAGGGAGCAAGAACATATAAACTTGAAAGAAACTACCGTTCAACAAATGAAATAATTTCTGTCGCAAACAATGTTATTAAGCATAATAGTTCTCGTCTTGATAAAAATATGTGGACAGACAAAAATGGTGGTGAAAAGCCCACGCTTTACAACGCCTACGATGAGCGAGACGAAGCACTGTATGTCGCAAAAACCATTTCTTCACTAAAAAGTGAAGGGTATGATTACGATGATATAGCTGTTTTAATGCGAATGAACTCCTTGTCGCGTAGCGTTGAAGAGGCACTGCTTTCTTACAACATTCCTCATCGAATTTTTGGTGGGTTCAAATTCTATGAACGTGCTGAAATAAAAAATATAGTTGCATATTTGAGACTCTTTGTAAATCCTAAAGATGACATATCTTTTGCACGAATAATAAATTTCCCAAAGCGAGGGATAGGAGACGGAACTCTTGCTAAACTTGGAGAATTAAATAAAAACTGCTCTTTGCTTGAAAACTGTATAGGGGAAGAAATTAAAACTTCTGCTCTTTATAAAAAATTCCAACCTTTTGCGGAAGCATTTAATAATGTAAAATTGAAGTCTCAAAAACCTCTTTCAAGTTTTGTTGAGGAAGTCTTAAATGAATTTAATGTTCGCGATTCTTATAATCAAAATATTGAAGAAGATGTGGACAAAATTATGAATATCGACCAGTTTGTGGCGTCGGTAAAAGAATTTGAAGCATTAAATCCAGATGCGGGGCTTAACGAATTTCTTGAAAACATAACCTTGTCTAGTGAAAATGATGAAATAGGACAAGGCGGAGCGGTGACAATAGCCACTGTTCACGCGGTTAAAGGGCTCGAATTTAAAGTGGTTTTTGTGATAGGGCTTGAAGAGGGAATATTCCCGATTAAGCGTGCGACCTCTACTATGGATATAGAAGAAGAGCGTCGACTTATGTATGTTGCCTTAACGCGTGCCGAAGAGAGGTTGTTTTTAAG
The DNA here is from genome assembly GCA_934793215.1 of uncultured Clostridia bacterium. GTDB lineage: Bacteria > Bacillota > Clostridia > Christensenellales > UBA1242 > Caccovivens. The sequence goes on from CAKVOP010000001.1 coordinate 123,893, forward strand.
TCATGCAAGCAAAAGATATATGTACTGTGAAAGTCAGTATCAATCACCAAGCCGGTTTTGCAAGGAACTAGGGCTTTTAGGTATTGAGAGAAAGGAAAACAAAAGTTATAGTGCAGATCGTGCATATGATGGCTATTCTCGCTCTTCAAATGGTTATGCAAGTAGACCAAAATACCAAAAAGTATATAATTTTGAAGAAAATGGCGATAATTTTAATGATTTTAGCGACTATTCCGCCCCAAAACCTTTATTTAATAAAAATTTGGTGCTAAAAAGCGAAACAAGAGAAGAAAAACCAAAGCAAGATGTAAGTCGTTACAAAGTGGGCATGAGGGTCTTTTATCAAAAATTTGGTGAAGGGAAAATAGTTGATATAAGTGATGACGGACTTGTTGGAGACATTATTTTTGATGATTTTGGCAAGAAAAGTTTGATGCTTGAAACGGCTAAACTTGACATAATTTCATAGGAGGGGAAATGGACAAACTTGACGAAATGAAGACGCTGATAAGCGAAATTGAAAAACACAACTACAACTACTATGTAAGGGATAATCCTACCATTTCGGACAGTGAATATGATAAACTCTATTATCACCTTGTTGACCTTGAAAAGGAAACGGGAGTAACGCTTCCTTATTCGCCTACTTTGCGTGTTGGGGACAGGGTTCAAGAGGGGTTTGAAAAGAAACGCCATGAGGTGCCTCTTTATTCGCTCAATAAAGTGCGTGATTTTGAAGAACTCGCATCTTGGGTGGCGGACATGAAAAGACTTGCGGACAATACTGATTTTGCAGTGGAATACAAGTTTGATGGATTGCAAATCGTTGTTGAATATAACGACGGCGTGTTTGTGAGTGCTACGACCCGTGGAAATGGGACAATTGGTGAAGATGTTTCGTTGCAAGTTAAAACAATAAAAAGCGTGCCTTTGCTCATACCGTATAAAGGGAAATTAATCGTGCAGGGCGAAGGCATGATGACTAATAAAAGTTTTGAAAAATACAACAAAACTGCCGAAGAAAAACTTAAAAATCCTCGCAATGCGGCGGCGGGAGCAATAAGAAACCTTGATCCAAAAGAGACAGCCAAAAGAAACCTTGACTATTTTTGTTATTCAATTCTTGCCTGTCCAGAGAAAACTTTTTCTACTCAACAAGAAATGCATCAATTTTTGGAGGATAATGGATTCAAGACTGGGGACTATTTTAAACTTTGTTCTTCATGTGAGCAAATTATCGATTGCATAAACGATATAGATAAAAAGAAAAGTAAACTTGATGTAATGATAGACGGAATGGTCATTAAAATTAATAAAGTTTCTCCTCGTGAGGAAATCGGTTGGACGGCCAAGTTCCCTAAATGGGCACTCGCCTATAAATTTGAAGCACAAGAGGTTACAACGATTCTTCAAAATGTTACCTGGCAAGTTGGAAGAAGCGGAAGGGTTACCCCAATAGCAAATTTACAGCCTGTTTCGCTTGCGGGGGCCACGGTTTCAAGAGCGACACTCAATAATATAGACGACATAAGACGCAAAGATGTTTACGAAAATTCTCGTGTGTTTGTAAGACGTTCAAACGAAGTTATTCCTGAAATTATGGGTCTCGCCGAAAAGTTCGAGAATTCAATACCCGTCAAGGTGCCACAGGTATGCCCTTGTTGCGGGGAAAGATTGACGCAAAAGGGGCCACTTCTATTTTGCACAAATCATCTTGGCTGTAAAGAACAAGTGGTAGATAGATTAAGTCATTTTGCTAGTAGAGAAGCGTTCAATATTGAGGGGCTGTCAATCAAAACCTGTCAGGCTCTTTATGACAATTTGGGTGTTCGAAGATTGAGTGACTTATTCAAGTTAAAGAAAGAAGATTTGTTAAAACTTGACAAATTTAAGGATAAAAAAGCCGAAAATATCGTAAAAAGTCTTCAAAAAAGCAAAATTATAGATTTTTATAAATTTTTATTTGCTCTTGGCATAAGTGAAGTTGGTGTGAAAACGGCAAAGGATCTTGCAAAACATTTTAATGGGCTAAACGAAATTAAGACCGCTTCAAAGGAAGATATTTTAGAGGTTGAAGATATAGGTGAAGTGATTGCCAATAATATAGTCTCCTTTTTTGAAAATAAAGACAATTTGGCTGAAATTGATAGTCTTTTAAATCAAGGGGTTTCTGTTAAAGAAAAGGATAGCCTTTCTCAAAATCAAAAACTTAAAGGATTGACTTTTGTGCTTACGGGCACAATATCTAGAAGCCGTGCAGAAGTTGAAAAGGAAATTGAAAGCATGGGAGGAAAGTGCTCAAGTTCAGTTTCTAAAAACACTGATTATGTCCTTGCGGGTGAAAGTGCAGGAAGCAAACTTGATAAAGCCCGCACTCTTGGAATAAAAGTTATAACCGAAGAGGAATATAACGCTTTAATTAAAGAGTAGAAGAAATTAGTTTCTAGATAATAACCATAATGAACACAGCGAAAAATAATTTGACCATTTGAAAAAATAAAAGCATTTGAGAAATATTGAACTCAAACTTATCAATTAGTTTAATTATAAGTGGTTTGCATTTCTAGGTGCCACAAGAAGGCTTAAATTTATAAAAACCTTTAAAAATTTCTTGACAAGGTGGTGGCGGTTTGTTATAATAAGCCCGTATGCTTCGTTGTCGGAGGCAATGCTTGGATTATCCAACCTCGCATAAACAAACAACAGGTGTTCTTGCTGGAACAAGTTATGCCGATTTGCTTAAACGCAAAGTTACCCAAAGAGGGTGATCGTGTTGTTCATGTTTTACTAGAAAAAAGCATTTTTATGTGCGACAACGCCTGCAAGGATTGTCGCATTTTTTAATCGACAAAAGATATTCTGCCGTAAAGCAGTTAAAAGGGGAACAGATATGCCTACAATAAACCAACTTGTTAGAAAAGGAAGAGAAACTTTCGAGAAAAAGAGCAAAGCTCCACTTCTTGACGAGTGCCCTCAAAAGAGAGGTGTTTGCCTCGTTGTTAGAACTGCAACACCTAAAAAGCCTAACTCAGCGCTTAGAAAAATCGCCAGAGTAAAACTTTCTAACGGAACTGAAGGAACTTGCTATATTCCTGGTGTTGGACACAACCTTCAAGAGCACAGTGTGGTTCTTGTTCGTGGCGGAAGAGTTAAGGATATCCCTGGTGTAAGATATCACATCGTAAGAGGTACTCTTGATACAGCCGGCGTTCAAAACAGAAAACAAAGCCGTTCTAAATATGGTGCTAAACGTCCAAAGAAAACTAAATAATTAGGTTTGGAACAAATTTGCACAATTCGCCCCTAGGGCAACAATGAAATTAACAAAAGGAGAATAATAATATGCCAAGAAGAAATAGTGCAGTTAAAAGAGATGTTCTTCCTGATCCAATTTATTCAAGCAAAGTTGTTACCAAACTTGTTAACCAAGTTATGGAGTCTGGTAAAAAAGGACTTGCTCAAAGAATAGTTTATGGTGCATTTGACATCATTAAAGAAAAGATGGATCAAGATCCAATGGAAGTTTTCACAACTGCTATCGAAAATGTTAAGCCTGTGCTTGAAACAAAATCTAGAAGAGTTGGTGGTGCAACCTACCAAGTTCCTATGGAAATTCGCCCAGAACGCAGACAAACTCTTGCCATTAGATGGATGGTTGACTTCGCAAGAAAGAGAAGCGGAGAAAGAGGAATGGATGCTAAACTTGCTGGTGAAATCATGGACGCCTACAACTCAACTGGTGCTTCTATAAAAAGAAGAGACGAAATGCACAGAATGGCAGAAGCAAACAAAGCTTTCGCACACTTCAAGTGGTAATCATTTGAAATTTTTGCGGGCTATTAATAATGTCTATTTATTAAGTAATAGGGGAATTATTATTAGTACGTTTTAAGAGGCTTGTCCTCAAAAGAAAATTCGTGGCTGGAAACATGAATTTTCGTTTAATTAATTAAGGAGAAAAATTATGGCTAATAATCTAGAAATGACTAGAAACGTTGGTATCATGGCTCACATCGATGCTGGTAAAACAACCACAACAGAAAGAATCCTTTTCTATACTGGTAAAAGCCACAAAATCGGCGAAGTTCATGACGGCGCTGCAACCATGGACTGGATGGAACAAGAGCAAGAAAGAGGTATTACTATCACTTCTGCTTGTACAACTTGTTTCTGGAAAGACCACAAAATCAACATCATTGATACACCTGGACACGTTGACTTCACAGTTGAAGTAGAGCGTTCACTTAAGGTTCTTGATGGTGCTGTGCTTGTTTTGTCTGCTCGTGACAAGGTTCAACCTCAAACTGAAACAGTTTGGCGTCAAGCAAACAAATACAAAGTTCCTACAATCATTTATGTAAACAAGATGGATAGAGACGCCGCTGACTTTTTTGGCTGTGTAGAGTCAATCGAACGCAGACTTAAAACAAAGGCTCTTCCTATTCAAATGCCTATTGGAGAGGCTGAAACATTCTCTGGAATTATCGACCTTCTCACAATGAAAGCAGAAATCTATAAGGACGACCTTGGAAAGGAAATCGAAATCACTGATATCCCAGCCGAACTTAAAGACAAAGCTCAAAAGGCTCATGATGAAATGATCGAAAAAATCGTTGAAACTGACGATGACCTTCTTGAAAGATACTTTGGTGGAGAGGAAATCTCTATTGAAGAACTCAAAAAAGCGATTAGAAAAGCAACTATCAACAAGACATTTGTCCCTGTTCTTTGTGGTTCTTCTTACAAAAACAAGGGTGTTCAAATGCTTCTTGATGCTATGGTTGACTATCTTCCAAGTCCACTTGATATCGATCACATTACTGGAATTAACCCAGAAACTGGCGAAACTGAAACTCGTGCTCCTGATGCAAATCAACCTCTTGCAGGTCTTGCATTCAAAATCATGACAGACCCATTTGTTGGTGGACTTACTTTCTTCCGTGTTTATTCTGGAAAACTCACTGCAGGAAGTTATGTTTACAACTCAAATACAGGCAAAACTGAAAGAGTTGGTCGTCTTATTCGTATGCACGCTAATACTCGTCAAGAAATCACCGAAGTTGAAGCAGGTGATATTGCCGCTATCGTAGGACTTAAAGATACAATCACTGGTCACACTCTATGTGACGAAAAACACCCAATTCAACTTGAAAGTATGGAATTCCCAGAACCAGTTATTCAACTTGCTATCGAGCCTAAAACAAAAGACATGCAAGAGAAAATGGCTCTTGCTCTTGCAAAACTTTCAAGAGAAGACCCATCATTTAGAGTTTCAACAAACCAAGAGACAGGACAAACTCTTATTGCTGGCATGGGGGAACTCCACCTTGAAATTATCGTTGATAGACTTTTGAGAGAATTTAAAGTTGAAGCGACTGTTGGTAAACCACAAGTTTCTTACCGTGAAGCAATCAAGAAAGCGGTTAGAGCAGAAGGTAAATTTATTCGTCAAAGTGGTGGTAAAGGTCAATATGGTCACTGCGTTATCGATATGGAACCACTCCCAGCTGGTAGCGGGTATGAATTTATTGATAAAACTGTTGGCGGATCTGTTCCTAAAGAATATATCCAACCTATCAATGTTGGTATCCAAGAGGCCCGTATGAATGGTGTTCTTGCTGGATATGAAACAGTTGATTTTAGAGTTACTCTTGTTGATGGTTCTTACCATGAAGTCGACTCTTCTGAAATGGCCTTCAAGATCGCCGGTTCTATGGCATTCCAAGAAGGTGCTAGGGCCGCTGACCCAGTTATTTTGGAACCTATTATGAAGGTATCAGTTGAAGTTCCTGATGAATATCTTGGAACAGTTATGGGCAACCTTACTTCTCGTCGTGGTATGCTTACAGGTAACGAATCAGCTGCTGGAATTCAAATTGTTAACGCCGAAGTTCCTCTTGCAGAAATGTTCGGTTATGCAACAGACCTTCGTTCACAAACACAAGGTAGAGGAAACTATGTAATGGAACCACTCCGTTACCAAGAAGTTCCTAAGTCTATCGCTAATCAAATCATTGGCGAAAGAGCGTCTAGATAACGCATTTATTGAAATTCAATCTATTTTTCTCGGGAGAGGACAAATTCGTCCTCTTCTGGGAGAAAATAACCCTTTATGGGTCAAAAATATTAATTCTAGATGAAAATCTTGCAAAATTGTTTTGACTTTGCAAAAAAATATGCTAGAATACCATTAGTAAGTTTAAAAAAGGAGATTTTTAAAATGGCAGAAGCTTATGTTAGATCTAAGCCACACGTAAATGTGGGAACAATCGGTCACGTTGACCACGGCAAAACTACTCTTACCGCCGCTATCACAATGCTTTACGGAACTCAAAAAATGAGATATGATGAAATCGATAAAGCACCAGAAGAAAGAGCAAGAGGAATCACAATCAACACTTCACACGTTGAATATGAATCAGAGCACAGACACTATGCTCACGTAGACTGCCCAGGACACGCTGACTACGTTAAAAACATGATCACTGGTGCTGCACAAATGGATGGAGCTATCCTCGTTGTTGCTGCAACTGATGGTCCAATGCCTCAAACAAGAGAGCACATTCTTCTTGCAAGACAAGTTGGTGTTCCATACATCGTTGTTTTCATGAACAAAACTGATCAAGTTGACGATCCTGAACTTCTTGAACTCGTAGAAATGGAAATCAGAGACCTTCTTACTGAGTACGGATTCCCAGGAGATACAACTCCAATCATCAAAGGTTCAGCTCTTAAAGCTCTTGAAGCTGCTCAAGCTGGAAATGTTAATGACCCTGCTTGCGACTGCATCAGACAACTTGTTGAAGCTCTTGATTCTTATATCCCAGAGCCAGCAAGAGAAACTGACAAACCTTTCCTTATGCCTGTAGAAGACGTTTTCACAATCACTGGTCGTGGAACTGTTGCAACTGGTAGAGTTGAAAGAGGACAAGTTAAAGTTGGTGATACAGTTGAAATCGTTGGTCTTGGCGAAAGCAAACAAACAGTAGTTACTGGTGTGGAAATGTTCCACAAGTCTCTTGACGCTGCTATCGCAGGAGATAACGCTGGTCTTCTTCTTCGTGGTATCCAAAGATCAGATATCGAAAGAGGACAAGTTCTTTGCAAACCAGGTTCAATCCACCCACATACAAAGTTCACTGCTGAAGTTTACGTTCTTAAGAAAGAAGAAGGTGGCCGTCACACTCCATTCTTCAATGGTTACAGACCACAATTCTACTTTAGAACAACTGACATCACTGGTGTTATTGAACTTGAAAAGGGCGTAGAAATGGTTATGCCTGGTGACCACGTTAATATGACAATCACTCTTATTAACCCAGTTGCTATTGAACAAGGACTTCGTTTCGCTATCCGTGAAGGTGGCAGAACAGTTGGTTCTGGTGTTGTTTCTGCAATCATCGAGTAATCTAAAAAGGCAAAAAGAACAAACAAAATTGTTTGTTCTTTTTTTGCCTTTATTAGATAAAAATTAGATAAAAATTAGATAAAAATTAGATAAAAATTAGATAAAAATTAATTAAAAGACATATAAATGACATATTTTAAGATAAAAAGCAAAATAAATATATTTATATGGCTATAAAGATTTACCATCAAGTGAAAAAAGTGAAAGCAATGGAAACGAGAGCCTCGAAAATGAGAGATATTAGAATTCAACATTTGCATACATATACCGAACTTGATTAAAAGTTTTTATCATTTATATGGTAAAATTATAATGTCAATTAAGTTAAAATATTTATGAGTGAGTCCTATTTCAAAAAATTCTCATATTGACAATCATGTCGAATAATAGTATAATATTGTTAGATAAACACAAGGTGGGAGATATATGGAATTACTAGATTTGCAACAAAAGAATTTAAAAGAACTTGCTTGGCGTGCTGCGGGAGAATTTGAAGAGATAGTTTCTTGTGCAGGGCATGTCCTTTTGGTGGAGCGCAATCCGCAAGAATTTCAATATGTAGGTAAAAACTGGGAGAGCGGAATTTTAGCACAAGCATTTCCATTTTCTTATGGATTAGGTCTTGCACAAAAGACTGAAAATAGTGGGTATGTTTTCTATGATAAACGCGGAAGAGAAAGCAAAGAATATTATTATGCAGACCAATATCATGGGAAAGTTGCACTTGTTCAACCAGAAAAGAATGGGGCTTTTTATTTTAGAAATTCCAAAGGTGACCTTTCTTCACCTCTTGAAATGGTCGGTTCATATAGTGATGGCTATTATGTAGTGAAATTTCCAAGCGAAAATTGTTATAGATTTGCAAATGCAGATGGTGATGTTAGTGTCGATTCTTTTGCCCAAGCGAATGGTTTTAATGGTGGCTTTGCTCTTGTTTGCACAGAGGGTGTTGTCGAACCTTATTATCGTGACATGCTTGGTAGACTTAGCGAAAGAGAAACAAATTCTGGAAGAGATTTTTATCTCTTTGTAAACGATGTTTTGAAATTAAGTGAACTTAATGATAAATATTTTGAAGATGAAGATTTTGCACGTGGAGTAATTGAATTTGTTAAAAGAAAAACAACTCTTCTTTATAAAGAGGCGTTAGATCGAGCAGCTAAACAAGAGGTGCTTACCGAGTGTCGTGACGCATTTGCTTATGTTATTCAACGCGCACCTTATCTTGGATTTTGCGACCTTGCGATCAATCCAGAGAGATAATTTAATAAAATTCGCATAAAAATTAACATAAAAAGGGGAAATACCCTTTTTATTTTTCTAAATTTATGTTAAAATGATTACACTTGGAGGAGAATATGGGATTCTGGGGAGGAATTTTCAAGGCTCTTGGCTTTGAAGGAGATAAAAAAACAAAAAACAAATCTGTCAAACCAAAGGCTACATATAATCTTAATGAAGAGGAACAAACGCGTCCAGATGAAATAGATGGAGTGCCAGTATATTATCCAGAAAATACTGAACAAGCAAAAGAATTCTCTGGGTTTGTTAAAAAGGATAAGGCAATCATTGTTTCGCTTGATTCTTGCTCGCGTGAATTTGGGAAAGAAGTCCTCGCTTTTTTAAAGGGATTTTGTCATGGAGCCGATGCCAAAATGGTTTCTTTAAGAGATGATGAGGGACTATATTTAATCTTGCCAAAAGGAGTTGAAATTGAAGAATAAAAGACTATTTTGGAATATTTTTCTTTGTGCAGTTTTGGGCGTCGTGGCTTTGACGCTTGACCTCGTAATAAAGGCTGTTATGTTTAAAAAGCTTCCAAACGAAGGCGACAGCATGGACGGGATTAATGGATTCTTCAACTTTGTGCATGTCGAAAATGGTGGTGCAGGATATGGCGTTTTGAGTGGGAAAAAATTTTTGCTTATTTTTATTTCAATTATTGTTCTTTCTGCCTATATTATATACTATATCCTCGATGCAAAAAGAAACAAAGATAAAACAAGTTTTCTTTTGTCCGCTTCGCTAGGGCTTATCACTGGTGGCTGTATAGGAAACCTAGTTGACCGAATTTTCATAGGAAAAGTAAGAGACTTTATTCATTTACAGTTTATGACTTTTCCAGTCTTTAACATTGCGGACATCTGTCTTACAATAGGCGTTATTTTAGCGATAATTTATTTCATTTTTATCTATCCTCGAATAGAAAAAAGGCGTGTGCAAGAAATTAAAGATAACTCGTCTTCGCCAGCAGTGAAAGTTTCATTGCCAGACGAAAATAAAGAGGATAAATAATGCTGGGGCAATTTGAAATAGAAAAAAATGAGGTGGGGCAAAGACTTGACCTAATTTTTTCGTCTCATTATCCCGATTTGTCTCGCTCACACATAAAAACATTGATTGATGAAGGCAAGGTGCTTTTAGATGGTAAAGTGGTCAAAAGTGGAGAAAAAGTGAAAGAAGGTAAAATTGTTTCATACAATTTTCAAGACTCAAAACCTCTTGAAGTAAAAGCCCAAGAAGTTGAATTTGATATAATTTATGAAGATAGTGACTTGCTTGTAATAAACAAACCGCAAGGACTTGTCGTCCACCCATGCTCATCAACAAAAGACGGAACTCTTGTAAACGGACTTTTGTATTCTGTGAAAGATTTGAGTGGAATAAATGGAGTTCTTCGTCCCGGCATTGTGCATAGGCTTGACAAAAACACATCTGGACTTATGGTGGTGGCAAAAAATGATTTTGCACATCGAATACTGGCCGAAGAGATAAAAGACAAAACTTGTCATCGAATTTATGTAGCACTTTGTGAAGGCGAATTTAAAACCGATAGTGGTATAATAGAGACTTTTATCAATCGTGATAAAAAAGACCGCAAAAAAATGGCTGTTGCAAGTGACGGAAAGTGGGCGGTCACTGAATATAAAGTCCTTAAATATTATCAAGGTAAAACTTTGGTGGAGTTCTCTCTTAAAACAGGAAGGACGCATCAAATTAGAGTTCATTGTGCACAAGTCCTAAAGCGTCCCATTGTTGGTGATGATGTTTATGGGAAGCCAGAAAAGGGTTTAAAAGGACAACTTCTTCATTCAAAGAAAATAGAGTTTATTCACCCAAGAAGCGGACAATATATGACCTTTGAGGTTGACTTGCCAAGATATTTTAAGGAATATTTGAAAAAATTAAAAGAGGCGTAAAAAGAAGCACATGTTGCCATGGCACATGTGCTTTTCTTTCGCCTTGATAAGGCGAAGAGGTCTTTGCAGTGGCAAAGACCCTTTTTACGCCGTTGTCATTGTGCGTCCTTTTGCAATACTAAAAAATTTATAACCCAAGCAATAATATTAATGTAAATTATTTTTTTATCTTGCTTTAATCACTTAATGGATAAATAATTACATAAAAACAGGGTTTTATATAACGAATGTTAAAAATATTCATTATAAAACCCTGTATTTTATCGTGCTATTATTTATTTTATCCCATGAATTCGCGAAGAGTAACTTGTTTTCTCCTTCTTTCAATTTCTATAAGGTCGCTAATCATGTCTCTTACTTTTAATGGATTTTTTATTCTTCTCAAATGGAAAACGGGTGCATGGTCATCATTTGAGGTGATTTCTATAGTGCCAGTTCTAAAAAGTCTGTCCCAAAATGAAATTTTTAGGCGAACATCGGTGCATCTATAAACATTGATTTCGTCAACAATAGAGTGAACCAAGCCTTTGTGACGGAAAAACTTTACCCATTCATTGCCTTTTTTAACAATATAATATCTATAAAATGAAATTGGCATGCCAAGATATCTTTTTCTATCTTGCCATAATACTTGGCAATCACTATCGAATTTCATATTTTCCCTCCAAATTTATGCTAATTTTAGCATATTTTCATGTGTTTGTAAATAGAAAAAAGGAAAATATAAAAATAAAAGAATTCCAAGTTTTTTAGGCTTGGAATTCTGTAATGCCCACATTGCGTTTCTTTCTTTCGAGTTCAATCGTACTTGAAATTAAATCTCTTACCTTGTAAGGATTTTTGATATTTCTTAAATGGAAAATAGGGGAAGTAACATCGTTTGAAGTGATTTCAAGAGTTCCTGTCTTAAAAATTTTATCGCCCAATGTCTGGCTCATTGAAACATCTTTGCATCTGTAAACATTGGTTTCATCGATAATCGCACTAAAAAAGCCTTTGTGACGGAAAAACTTTACCCATTGCCCTTCTTTTTTAACAAGGTAGTATCTAGTAAATGAAATTGGCATTCCTAAATATCTTCTTCTATCATGCCAAATCACTTGGCAATCTTTATCAAATTTCATATTGTCTCCTTTGAAAGGAAATATTTTTATTTCCTTTTGCATTTTTCTTGCTTATATTTTATATTAAAATAAAGCATTTGTAAAGGATTTTTTTGTTTTTTGGCTAATAAATTATTAAATTTGTAAAGCATTATATACTTAATTAAACATATTATACTATCTTGTCGCTTATTACGTAACTTAAAAAAAGATAGGCAAAAGCCTATCTTTTTCATCAAACAAGGTTTGTGCTGTCTTATTTGCAACCACAGCCGTTGCCACAACCGCCACAAAGAAGCAAGATGAGAAGAAGGGTGCATAAATCAATTCCGCAACCGCCATTTCCATTGCCACAAAGGCATTGAAGCAAAAGCAAGAGAACAATGATTGAACAGCAATCACACCCGCCTGTGGTGAAACCTGTGCCGCCACAAGTGTTATTGTTGAAAAAGTTCATTTGTTTCCTCCTAAATCTTATGTAATTGAAAGCATTGCTTTCACACTAACATACTATTTAATTTTTCACATGAATGTGACAAAATAAGACAAAAAGTTTTGCGACGATTTATTGTGAGACAAAAACAAGAATAAAAAATCGGCAAAAATAGACCTTTTTAGACAGCATAAATCTCGCTTTAACTCAAACAATAACCTTGAAAAATATTAAATTTAAACGAGAAGAAAAATTCGACCTTTTCTTTCGCTTGAAGCCTATGTTTTTCATTTTATCTAGCGAATTTTGTTGACTTATAGATAAAAATAGTTTAGAATAGACTTGTTATAAAATAATTATAATTATGCGAGGTTTACAATTATGACTAAAACTAAATTAAAATCAAAGAAGCTTGCAAAAGGAGTTGCCCTTGGCTTTGCTGCAATGCTTACAACCACTGCTTTGCCAGTAGGTGCAATGGTTGCTCTTGCAGAAGATTGGAAGGGTGCGGCTCTTACCAATAATACAAACAGAATTGCTGTTGGTGCTGAAAACGTATCAACCTCTTCTTATGTAACAAAGGGAGAAACTGTTACAATTCCACAAGGTCTTTATTACGGCAAAAGTGCAACTGCTCACACAATAGGAAGTGCAGTAAGCGGGACTATCACAAAGTCAAATGTTTTTGTAACTTATTCCGCAACAGGTGATAAGGTTGAAGTGGCTGAAGGCAAATTTGTTGCAGACAGAGTTGGCTCATACAAAATCACTTATGCAGTTGTTGATAACGGTGTTCTTTATACTTATGAACTCAATGTAGTTTGCGAGGCAAGTGAAGCAGAGTTTGAATTTGCACAAAATAGTGAATCTGTTGTGCCATCTGTTTACGATGTTGCAATCGCAAATGGCAAAGACATTGTTCTTCCACTTCCAAAAGTTAATAACGAAGACGGAAAAGAAATCCTTTCAAGTGATGTGTCAAACTTTACAACTTCAGTTAACGCTCCAGAAGGGAAGAACTCCTTTGTAGTTGTATCCATCACAAATGGTAGCGACGATCTTCAAGTCGAAGCAATTAAAGACGCTGAAAACAATGTTACTGGCTTTGCTGTAAAGGGTGAAAACATTACCAGTGCACTCAAAGGCAAAGAGTATACAATTGCTTATGAATATTATGAAGTAAAAGACAACAAAAATATTTTTGTTGCATCAACCACAAAAACATTTACAGTTAGAGATGGATATTATCACAAATCTTCAAAAGAAAACGCTGAAAAAGGGTATGACCTTGTTGCAACTTTATCTACAAAACCAGATAGTGCAGTTGTAGGAGTAGAAAAATCTCTTCCAACAATTTCCGCCAAAACCAAGGCTGAAAATACTCCTTCTGGTGAAAGTGTGGAAATTTACTATACTTTAAAGGTATACACAAAAGATTCAAACGGTGCTTACAAGACAGACGTTACTGAAAACGTTATTACAAAGGACGGAAAGTTTAAGGCAAATGCAGAGGGAGATTATCTCTTTGAATATATCGCCCATGACTTTTACGGAAACACTAATGAAGATAGCAAGGCTACAACAACTTTCACTATCACAAAGGTGAAAGACACCAAAGCCCCAGATGCCTATATGTACGACGCAGGTACTCGCACCGAAGAAGAAAAAACAGCAGGGACTTATCGTTCTGCTGAAACAGCTCTTAAAAGCCAGACTACAAACAAAAATATTGTTATGTATGCTATTGGCGGCGTTGACAACTTGCCAACAAATACGCTTACTCTTCGTAGGGAAATTTGGGACGGCTCTTATGTTAAAAGATATGTCATTAAAGAACAAGCATATAACGACTATAATTTAATTTTTGCTCCTACCGCTGGAATAGGGACTGATGTTTATACTCAAATTGTGGCAGACAATTATGAGATTTATAGACAAATGGTTGTAGGCGGACAAAATACCGAAGATAGTGCCTCTATTAAAACATGGCTTAAAGAACATAAGTATCTTCTTGTCACTAACACATTTAACAAAGATGTTAATGGCGATGACATTGTTGAAAATCTTAAAGAAAGTGCGGAAGACGCAGTTCAAAAGATGATTGATGCAGGATATGCTTATATTAAACCTGAAACCAAGGATTACACATTCTCAAAGAATGATACTTATACTTTCTATTACTATGCAAATGACAACATCAATAATAACGAGGAAGGCAAAGTTTCTTACAGCGTAAAACTTTCAGAAGATTTCACTGATGCTGCGGCACCAACTATCACATTCCCAACAGACCTTCAATCATCTTATCTTCCAACTGATACAATTACATTTAAGACAATCACATCTTCAAATGTTGCCGATAATGGTGTTGACACAAGACCTGTTGTTGGTACTGCTTATAGATATCTTAAAAATTCTTTATCTGGCAGAGTTGCTGTTGCTAGCGAAGATACAACTGACACCCTCACTTATGTTGCGAAAGGTAAAACTGCAACTAAAGATGAGAACAAATATTATTATGCTAACAGAGATGCAAATGGTCTTTTCTCTATGGAAGGCTGGCACATTGATAACGAAGCCTCATCTTACAAGATTGACCTTTCAAAGCGTCCAAGCGAAGCACAATATGTTGAAATCCTTGCTTATGCCATCGATGACTTTGGCAACATTGGTTTCTATAACAAAGTTATAAGAATTGCTTCGACTGATACGGCACTTCCTGAACTTAAAGTTGTTGCAAATGCTCCAACTGGAACAGTTTATCAAGCACCAGAAACAATCTCTCTTCCAACTCTTCAATTTAGTGATGATAGAGTAGAAGGAATGCATGCACGTGTTGACCTTTACAAGATTACAAGAAATGAAGAAAATGAAGAAACTTCTAGACAAACTTTGGCAACAAATGGTATGACAACATATTATGATACAACAAGAGGCGTATTTACAGTTGATGCAGGTGCTTTCAATGCATCAAGTGCAGGTGAGTATCAAGTTGTTGTAACAGTTATTGACTCTGCAAATCATACTCTTTCAACTTATTTTAACTACGCTGTTACAGGCACAACAGTTGTTGAAGAGCCAGAAATTTCAAACGTTTCAACAGAGACGAAAGAACTTGAACTTGGTAAGTCTTTATATCTTCCAACTCCAACGCTTTCCGTTAGTGAATCTAGCGAATATGGCTATATTGGGCTTGGAGACGAAGATGATTCAAATAATGCAACATACTATTTCCCACAAGTAATTTCAGCAACAAGCAGTGATTATGAGCTTGATGGACAATATTTCACAGGAAATACAAAGGGAACTTATAAACTTCAATACAATGTCTTCTTGCTTCGTTACAGCAAAGCAGAAGCTAATTTTGCAGATTCAGCAACAGAAAATAAACTTTCTCTTGATGCAAATGGTAAACTTGTGTTCACATCTAGTGGGGTAAACTATTATGTTTACATTGCTAAAACAGGTGATGAGTTTGTTCTCCATGCAAACACTCAATTAGATGGAACTGGCGGAGACCTCGCTGACAACACAAGACTTAATCAAATTGTTAAGACTTTTGCTCTTAAATCAAAAACCATTACAATTTCAGTGAAAGATGTTGTTATTAATGTAACAATGCCAAACAATGCTTACGCAAAAACCGACTACCCAACTGTTGGCGGAAGCCTTGAAATTGTTAAACCTGATGTTTCAATCGGTGGTTCTTATTCTGTAAACAAGAAAGATTCAACTGTTACAATCACTTATTCTTCAAATTCTTCAAGCAGTGAAACACTTGCAAAAATCAATCTAGAAGATTGGGAAAAGGCTATCGAATCGACCAATTCAAACTTTGTTGTTAATGGAACAAAAATAAGCCTTAACCTTGCGAAGAATGGACAATACAAAATTGCTTACTCAATTCAAGCACAAAATGCTTATGGCGAAAATGTTGGCGATCCAAAAGAACTTTCTTATACAATTAAGAGTGGAGATAACACTAAACCAACTCTTGAAGTAAAATCAGGCAAAATCACAACAGATTATGCCCTTGGCGATTCAATGAAGATCGCATTCACAGGTTCTGCTGTAAGTGATATATTCAATTTGGAAGATAATAAGACTAGCATCACAGAACTTCTTAAAACTTTAAAATTGACATTGAAAGGACCAAACAAAACTGAAGCTTTAGAGAATAAAGCAGAAGGTGACAATCAGTTTGAATACGCTTACACTTTTGAAGAAGCGGGTGATTACACTCTTACTTTCCAAGTTACAGATGAAGCTGGAAACATAAGCACTGAAAAAGTTTCATTTACTGTTAAAGCAAAAGAAAACAAACCTGTAAATGTAAAACAAGTTATGGGTGGAGTGCTTATCGGCGTTTCAGTCGCTCTTCTTGCAGGTGTTGTGATCTACTTCGTTGTAAGTAAGGTTAAACTTGACAAGAAAGAACGCTCTTATAAAAAGAGATAACCTTTTAATAATTTAACAAAAAGAGCCTTTATTGGAGAGCCCTAGTTGAGGGATTGTCCTAAACTAGGCTCTTTTTTGCTGTAAACACAGAACTTCACTAGATCATCTAGTGAAGTTCTGTGTTTCAAATATAAAACCAAATATAAAATTTGCTGAATAATAAGTTGGGACTGTTTGTTTTCTATAGGTTAAGATGTTTAAATTATATAATTTTTGCATAAAAAAGACAGGTTTAAAACCTGTCTTAAAATTTACTAAAATATTTTAGAAATTTGTATTAGAAAGTTTAATATTGAAATTGAATGCTCCTGAAACTGAACTTTCAAGATTTGCAACTTTCATTGTTATAGTGAGTGTTTTGCTTGATTCTTTTTCAACTGTGAAAGTAGTCAAAGTTTCCGTTCCTACTTTGTAATCAAATGTTACATTTGAAATCTCTGTGTGGTTATCAGTATATTGAATGTACATTGGATTTTCAGTGCTTTTGTTTTCAAAAGTGATTGTGAAAACAATTTCTTGATTGTTAACAAAAGTGAAATCAATGTTTTGCCATGAATCTGGGGCGACAGTTTCTTGTGTTGAATTTGAGTCGAAGTTAAGGGCTTCAAAAGTGTGTCCTGTTTTTGCGCCAGTAAGAGCACCTGTCACTTGTGCGTAAACATTCGTTGCATCGTATGTAAAATTTCCTCCACCATTAATATTTAACAAAGAAAGTGCTAATGCCACTGCAATGGCAGATACGCCAGCCAAAAGCATGAAAACAACCGAGCAAGTAACAAGTGCTTTTGAGCGTTTTGGACTTTTTCTGTCGTCTATTTCTCTATCATAAAATTTCATTTTTTCCTCCTTTGCGGGCATATTCGCCTTATCTTGCTTTAATTATACATTTTTAGATAAAATGTGTCAACAAATACACGGCTTTATAAGTATTTTTTTTAAAAATTGATGTTTTAGACTAGTTTAGTTTGTGTAGAATTAATAAAAATATGCTCAATAGGCAGTTTAGGCATGGACGAATAAACGCATAGCCAACGCTAGTAATGTTTTTAAATGATATTACGCCAAAATGCCTATAATTTTTTATAAAACGAAAAAATCCTTTATGACAGACGAAAAAATTGGTATGCAAAAATTACTTGACAAAATTGTCAGTTTATGGTATATTTATAGGCGTATCCGCATGGGAAAGGTTTTAAAGATTACATATTGTAACACCCGAGCCAGCGAGTTTGGATAGAGGAGGTATAAAAAATGTTCGCAGTAGTACAAACTGGTGGCAAACAATACAAGGTTAGCGAAAATGACGTTATCACAGTTGAAAAACTTGAAAACGAAGTTGGAGACAAAATCAATCTTGAAGTTTTGCTTGTAAGTGATAATGGAACAGTTGTTGCTGGAAACCCTGTCGTTGCTGGTGCTGTATGTGAAGCAGAAGTTGTTGCTCACGGAAAAGGTGACAAAATCGTTGTTTTCAAATATAAACCAAAGAAAAACGAAAGAAAGAAACAAGGTCACAGACAACCATTCACTCAATTAAGAATTTTATCAATTAAAAAGTAAGGTTTAAAATGACAAATATTACTTTTTACAAAAAAAATGGTATCGTTTTAGGATTTGAAATTTCGGGGCACACTGGCAAGGACGACTACGGAAAGGATTTGCTTTGCTGTCAGATTTCAACAATCGCTCAACTTGCTATTGTTGGAATAGATGAAGTAAAAAGAGTCGCAAATTTTCATGAAATCAGTGATGGATATTTGAAAATTCGTCTCAATGAAAAGGACGCTAGTGCCGAAGATGTTCAACTCCTTTTTGAAAGTTGTTTGCAATCATTAAAATCGATAGTTGCAGACGAAAAAAAATATGCAAAATTGGAGGTAAAAAATGTTAAAGTTTAATGCTCAACTTTTTGCTCACAAGAAGGGTGGTGGTAGCACTAAAAACGGTCGTGACTCTCAAAGTAAGCGCCTTGGCGTTAAGGCTTATGGTGGCGAGACTGTAACTGCTGGAAGCATCATTGTAAGACAAAAAGGAACAAAAATTTACCCAGGAAAGAATGTTGGAATGGGTAAAGATTATACTTTATTTGCACTTGTTGATGGAGTTGTTAAATTCGGTCAAAGTAATGCAAAGAAAGTGGTATCAGTTGTAACTGAATAATATCACAAACGAGGGTAGTCCCTCGTTTTTTATTGGCTAAATAAAGTAGTTCTAGGTTAAGGAATGTTAACCTGAAGCAGCAAATTGTTATAAGCGTAAAGTTTTATGATAAGAAAAATATTATAAATTCAAAAATTAATTGTTTTTATTGCATTTAGTGTGATAATATGAGTATATGAAACTTTACGAACAGGGGAAAAATTATATAAAAATTTTAGACTCATCATCATTCAATATAGAGCACATATTGGAGTGTGGGCAAGTTTTTTGTTTTAGAAAAGTTAATGAGCACTATGAGGTGTTCCCAGAAGACAAATATGCCGAGATATACAATGAAGATGGTCAATATTTAATTAAGACGCAAACGCCTGAATTTTTCGTAAAATGGTTCGACCTTGATAGAAACTATGAAAAAATAAAACAAGACTTAATCAAATTCCCTATTATGAAAAACCCGATTGATTTTGGGTATGGGATAAGAATATTGAACCAAAATCTTTTTGAAACTTTAATTTCGTTTATAATTTCTGCAAACAACAACATAAAAAGAATTAAAGGGATATTGCTAAAACTTCGAGAAGCACTCGGTGACAAAAATTCAACAGGATATTCTTTTCCTTCCAGAGAAAAAATGCTAGATAAAGATGAATCGTTTTATAAAAGTTTAGGAATGGGATACAGAGCCTCATATATTGTTAAAGTTTTAAAGCAAGTCGATGAAAAAACGCTTGAAGAGTGGAGTGAACTAGAAACTTGTGCTTTAAGAAATCGTTTGATTGCTCTCGCGGGAGTTGGACCAAAGGTTGCTGATTGCATTTTACTTTTTGGTTATCATAAAGGCGATGTTTTTCCTGTCGATACTTGGATTGAACAGATGTATAACAAGAATTTTATACCACTTAAAAACAGAAACATAATTAGGGAAAACCTCACGGAAATGTTTGGTTCTCTTTCTGGTTATGCTCAACAATACTTATTTTATTATCAGAGGTCATTTTTGAATTAATGGCCTTTTTTAATCATTTTTAATAAAAAATTTGGCTTTTTTAACGAAAAAATATTGTATTTTGTGTTATTTTTGTTAAAAATCTAGTTTACAAAAGATTTGCCTATTTACAATCTTTTGTTATTGTGATATAATAAAAAAGTAAATGGAGGCGAGAATGATGTCATTATTAAACGCACTTTCTGTTGCGCAGATCACATTAATTTCAGTTTTTGGAACAATAGCGTTATTAGGAATTATCTATTTGTGTTTTGTTCCACTTAAAACATATTTTATGGTTGTTTTTTCTGGTTGTTACATTTCTAGTGCACAACTTATTGGTTTAAGAAGTAGGAAAATAAATGTTAAGGAAATTGCACTTTTATATGTTTCAGTACGCAAAGCAAAGATAAAAGTTACTCTTAAAGATATAGAGAGAGCA
Source organism: uncultured Clostridia bacterium (assembly GCA_934793215.1). Taxonomy (GTDB): domain Bacteria; phylum Bacillota; class Clostridia; order Christensenellales; family UBA1242; genus Caccovivens. Next base: position 144,082 of record CAKVOP010000001.1, read on the forward strand.
TCACAATCGGGGGTTGACATAAAAGCAGTTATAGAGGCAATAACACTGCTTGATTCGGCAAATAAACCACTTGATTTTGAAAAGGCGGTTGCTATTGAAATGGCGACAAAAAATGTTGTAGAACTTGCAAAAGATAGTCTTGTTAGCAAGGCGTTAAATATTGATGATATATCTGCAACAACGAAAGATGGATATGAAATAAGTACAAGTGTTAATTTTTCTGTTAAGGCTGATCTTGAAAAGTTTTCAAGTGGACTTGGTCTTGATGACCTTAAAAATGCTATAACAGCTTGTGTGATTGATAAGATTTCTTCAACTGAAAATCATGAAGAGTTGCTTGCGAAACCAAATGAGAGTCTGTTTGAGAATGTAGACTTAAAAACCATCGCACAAAAATCAATGTTCTCCCTTGAAGATATTAAAATAGGTTCAATTTCAATAATTAAAGATTTGAACGCAGAAAAAGAGATAAAATCAGCAGAAAAAGAGAAAATTTATGCTTCTATTGAAGCTGAAAGAATGAGAAATGCCGAGGAAATTCGTTTAATTCAAACTAAAACTAGAATTGAAAATATGAAGGCGAGCGTCCTTGAAGCAGAGGCAGAAGTGCCACGTGCACTTTCAGAAGCAATTAAAGAAGGAAGGTTCTCTGTTATGGATTATTACAAGCTTATGAACCTTCAAGCTGATACTGCTCTCCGTAGGGCGATTATTGGAGACAATGACGAAGAAGATAATGACGACAGTGATGATGAGGACGGTGAAGGAGAATAATTATGTTAACCATTATTTTATCAGTTGCTGGCGGTGCAATAGCACTTATCACTCTTTGGGTTGTTATTGCTGTAGTTCGTGGTAAAAAGAAAGATCGTGCACTAGATGAAAATATCAAAAAACTTAAAGCAGAAAAGGAAAGCCTTAATGATGCTGGTTCACTTACGATTGCAAGTGACGAGACTCCAGTGCAAACTGATGTGCCAAAGGGGGGCACTATTGAGAGTATTGATATAGACAGTAAAGATGCCGAAAATCCTGTGGAGACGGAAGTTGAGAATTCTAACGCTTTGGATATGCAGATACCTGATAACGAAATGTTTGATATCGCGGACGACAAAGCCCTTGAAGATTTTTTAAAAGAATTAGATGACGACTATGATTATAAACCTAAAAAAGCAAGCAAAAAGAGCAAAAAAACTGACGATTTTGAAAAATTTCTTGATAAGCACTCATATACGAGAAGAATTATAGATAAAAACCTCTTAAAAAAATTACAAGAACTTCCACCAGAAATAAAGGCGATTGTAATTTCAAATATATTCACAAGACCACAAGATTAAAAAAAGGACGCATACCGTCCTTTTTTTGTGTTTGAAACCTTGCGTTATTTGATCAAGAATCAAATACACCTTGATAAGGTTTTGCTGTAAAAAATGGAAATTTTTATGAATAGACTTGAATCTTAAATTTTGCAATTTGATAGGGCGTATTAAATATTTGATATTTTTTCAGTGAATTAAACATATATTATTGCGTTGGAGGGGTATGTTTAATTTCCTAGAAGAGATTAAAAAGAAAGCGAGGAAAAGTAAACTCGCTGTCGATTACAATGTTATCCTCGTTTCGGGACGACTTTTGTATATAGAGGGACATCTTGGACTTACTATTATAAGCCCTACTTTGATGGCATTAAAAGTTAAAGGTTCAAGGCTTGAAATAGAGGGGCAGGAATTAAGCATAACCGAATTGACTGAAAATACACTTCTTATTGAAGGGAACATTTGCGAGGTGCGTAAAGGGTGAATAGAAGTCAATTTGTTGTGAAAGGGTTAAATCAAGAAAAGGCATTTAATAACCTTTCAAAAGAAATAAAAGTGTACAAAATAAAGCGTCCTGAATATAATTTATCCACATTTGAAGTGGATAGTAAAAACGAAAAGAAAGCAAATTCTATTTTATCGTCTATGGGGCTTGAAGTCACTGTGGTTGGACACAAAGGATTTGTTAAAAAACTTAAAAGTTTTTTTTCTTTTTATGGAATTATTTGTGGAATTGTGATTTCGATACTTTTTTATATTTTGCAGTATAATTTCATTTTAAAAATAGAAATCTGGGGAAATGAAAACCTTTCTGCTAGCGTGGTTAAAGATTACGCAGACAGCCTGCTTGGTAGTCATTTTAAATCCAAAGTCGATACAAAAGAGGTAGAGAATAAAATAAAAAATAAGTTTAATCTTGCAAGCAGTGTAAGCGTTGCCATTGTTGGACAAACACTTATTATAAACCTTAATGAAGGAATTTTGCCACCAGAAATGGAAGATGAATTTGCACCTATTATAAGTAATGAAGAGGGGCTGGTAACTTCAATTACATTGATTCAGGGAACTCTAAACGTTAAAGTGGGAGATATTGTCAAAAAGGGAGATGTGCTTGTTTTTCCTTATATTATAGATGCCGATGGAAATGAACGAAAAGTTAAACCACAGGCTGATATAGAGGCGGAGGTTTGGTTGCGAAAAGAATATTGTCACAAAGATTATGTGGTTAAGTCCCAGCGTACAGGCGAAAAAGCGGTTTGCAATAGAGTCCTTCTCAATGGTAAGGAAATTTACAAATATGAAAGTAAAACAAAATTTGATTGTTATGAAGAGGAGACAACTTATCAAAATTTGATTTCAAGCAATTTGATTCCATTTAAGTTTGAGCGAACAACGCGTTATGAGCTTGAAACGGTTGAAATAAATAACCCTTTTGAAGACAATAAAGAGGAAATTGTGAATTTAGCACGCGAAAATGTATTGATTTTTTTGCAGAAAAATGAGATAATTAAAGATGAAAAGTATTTCGTGCGTGAAGGTGGCGGTTGTTATTTTATTGATTACATCATAACCACTTGCCGAAACATTGGAGGATAAATGATAATTAATTTTAATAAGGTACATTTAGGATATAGAAATTTGATACGCAAAATTTATAATAGGGCACTTCAAGAAACTAAAAATGATGATATGAACATTATTGCAAGTGTGACTTTTGTAAATGAAGAAAAAATAAGATCTCTAAACAAAATTAGCAGAGATGTTGACCGAGTTACTGATGTTTTATCTTTCCCTATGCTTGATATAAAATATCCACAAAAAGTAAATGAATTTTTGGCAGAAGTAAACCCTGACGGGACTTTATACCTTGGAGATGTTGTAATTTGCATTAAGCGTGCAAAAGAACAAGCGAAAGAGTATGGACACAGTTTAAAGAGGGAAATTGGCTTCCTGGCTTTGCATGGATTATTGCACATTTTGGGATATGATCACATTGAAAAAGAAGACGAAGAGGTTATGTTTTCAACAGCGGATAAAATTTTAAACAGTGTGGGCTTGAAAAGAGGCAAAAATGTTTAAGGCTGGATTTATAGCATTGGTTGGCAAACCCAATGCAGGGAAAAGTACTTTAATTAATGCACTTGTTGGCGAAAAGGTTGCCATAATATCACCAAAACCTCAAACCACAAGGGATAATATTCTTGGAATATTAACCACAAACGACTTTCAAATGGTTTTTGTTGACACCCCAGGCGTACACAAGTCAAAAAATTCTCTTGATAAAGCAATGATGAAAAATGTACGCAGTGCTATCGCTGGAGTGGACTTGGTTTTGTATTTAATTGATGGTACGAGTCAGCCAGATGAGGAAGAATTGGCTTATATTGAAAATTTATCAGTTCCTAAACTGGTAGTGAAAACAAAGACAGATTTGCCTCAACAAAAGAATTTTTCTTTTGATATTGCTATATCAGCTTTTAATGGTGAAAATTTGAATCTATTAAAAGAAAAGATATTGGCTCTTTTGCCTAGCTATGATGACAAACATTACATTTATGATCCAGAGTACTATACAGACAAGTCAGTTAAATTTTTGATTGCCGAAGAACTTCGGGAAAAAGCACTTTTGTCTCTTCATCAAGAAGTCCCACATGGCATTGCAGTCGAAATTATTCGATTTTATGAAGAAGACAAATTGGTCGAGATTGACGCAGATATAATTTGTGAAAATGAGCGACATAAAGGAATGATTATAGGCAAAGGTGGCATTACCTTAAAAGATATGGGGGCAAAAACACGAAAATTTGCTGAAGAACTTTTAGGGAAAAAAGTTATGCTTAAAATATTTGTTAAAGTAGAAAGTGATTGGAGAAACAAACCTCAAAAAGTCAAAAATCTAGGCTATTAACGCTTTAAAAAAACGCATTTTTAAATGCGTTTTTTTTCTCATAACATTGTTTTATTTTAACGGGTAAAATGGTGAGATATGTCTTTTGCAATAAACATTTAATGTATAAAAGATAAAAATATATCTAGATTTAAATTATTTCAACTTCTCTTTCTAGTTTAATGTTAAATTTTTGATATACACAGTCTTCACAAAGCAAAATTAAATCATAAATATCTTGAAAACTTGCGTTATTAGAATTTATAATAAAGTTGGCGTGCTTGTTTGAAATAATTGCTCCATTTTTAGATATTCCTTTTAACCCACATTGCTCAATTAGCCAACCTGCACTTTTTTCAGGCGGATTTTTAAACACACTCCCGCAACATCTTCCGGAAGGTTGGTGTAAAAGGCGGTCGTTTACCATCGCGGTATGCTTTTTTATGATCTCGCATTTTGAGGTTTTTGTAAGTAAAATCGACCCACCCAAAATAAGACTGTCGCCTAGATTTGTTTGATGATAGCCAAATTCAACTTGCGTCTTATTCAAAGTTTTGACTTTTCCATTTTGTAGAACTCTAATTTTATCCAAAATATCAAATATGCTTTTTCCATAAGCCCCAGCGTTCATTTTTATAAGTCCACCCATTGTGCCTGGAATGCAAGAAAGCTCTTCAAGGCCACCCAGTGCTTTTTCGTAACAACGACGATATAACATAGGCATGGAAACAGCAGATGAAAAATATACTTTATCACCTTTAAAATTGATTTTTTTGTCCATTAATTTGGTTGACAAAACAACAATATCTTCACTTTTAGGTGAAAAAAGCAAATTACTGCCATTTCCTACTATTTTAAAATGCATATTATTAATTTTAAGATAATTGTATACATTTATGAGCTCCCGCTCATTCTTTGGATAAAAAACGCCCTTAACTTTTCCCTCTGTTCCATAGAAACTTAATGTTCTGGTATTTTCGTTTGTAACAAAATAAATTGAACTTAAAATATTATCCATGTTAATTAATATGTTTTAATTTCATTTTTGTTGAAAGCAAACATGAAATAATAAGCATATACAATAACATGAATTATTCAAAAAAAGTTTACATAATTGGTATAGGTGGAATAAGTTTGTCGGCTCTTGCGGTTCTATTAAGAGATAGAGGCGCGTCTGTCAAGGGCAGTGATCTTACTGACGGAGAAAGGGTAGAGGCGTTGAAAAGGAAAGGCTTTGAAGTCGTTGTCGGTCACAGCCGTGAATTTGTTTCATGGGCTGATGAAATTATTATTTCTTCCGCCGTCCCAGAAAATGATGAAGATTTGATATTTGCAAAAAAACTCGGCAAAAAAATCATAACGCGGGCTGAAGCATTAGGGGATTTATCAAAAATTTATAAAACTATTTCCGTGTCTGGTTGTCATGGGAAAACAACCACAACGGGAATGATTGCGTCTGTTATGTTAGGCTTGGAAAAGAAGCCCAGCATACATATAGGCGGACTTATGGTACAAATTCATGACAATGTATATGAAGGAAATAGTGAATATTTTGTCACAGAAGCTTGCGAATACAAGGACAGTTTTCTCAAACTTACTAGTGAGGTTGGGGTTATCTTAAATATTAAGCCAGATCATTTGGATTATTTCAAAAATTTCAACAATGTGAAAAAAAGTTTCTATAACTTTGCACAAAATATTAAATCTGGTGGCACTCTTATTGTAAATGGAGATGATCTTTCTTGCAAAGAACTGCTTGATTCTTTTGTAGGTAAATGTAAATTAGTGACATTTGGAATGGGAGATGGTTGCGTTTTTAAGGCGACCGATGTGGAAGAATATAGCACTGGAAAATATCGATTTAGTTGTGAAACTAAAAATGGAAGACTTGTAATAAATCTTCCAGTATATGGGTTTCATAACATCTATAATGCCCTTGCCACGGTGGCAACATGCATTAGCGTAGGTGTTAGCGTAAAGGAGATAAAAAGAGGCATAGAAAGCTTTAAGGGCATTTCTCGTCGGTTTGAAAAAGTGTATGATGATGAAAACAAAATAGTAATTCATGACTACGCTCATCACCCAGACGAGATAAAAGCAGCCATTGAAGCGGGGAGAAAATTAAAAAAAGGGAAATTAATAGTTGTGTTTCAGCCCCACACTTTTTCTCGTACGCGTGACTTTTTTAACGGGTTCTGTGAAAGCCTTTCTTTGGCTGATGAGGTGTGGCTTTTGCCTATTTATCCTGCAAGAGAAAAGCCTATTAAAAATGTATCTTCATATAAAATTTACAGAAAACTTAAAGAAAATGGCAAAAAAACGCGATATTTTGCAAATTTTTCTTCGGTTTACGATGAAATTCGCTTAATTAAAGATAATTGTTTGGTGCTAATTCTCGGTGCTGGCGATATTGAGTTCCTTGCTCGAATGATTGAAAAGAAGTGATGGGAGAAAATTTAATTATTAGGCATTTTTGATAAATTATTACTCAAATTAGCGATATGCTTGACAAAATCATATTACCTTGCTATACTCTACCTGTACTCATTGAGGGTAGAGTAGTTTTTATTCAATTTGATTGAGTGTAAATGTTCGCTTTGTAAATTTAGCAGAAGACATATAATTATATAAAAATCTTTTAAATCTATGTTATAAAAGTTGCAGAAAATTTCGTTTCATGCTACCGCTGGCTCAGCGGTAGAGCACTGCCTTGGTAAGATTTGAAATGCCTAAAATTACCGACTTAAAAACTTAATAAATTAGCCTATTTTTATAGATATGCTACTGTGGCTCAGCGGTAGAGCACTGCCTTGGTAAAACAAAAACAGCACTTTTTCACTACTAAATTTCACCGCAAAATTCAATCAAAAACAGCACTATGCTGGTGTGGCTCAGCGGTAGAGCACCACCTTGGTAAGGTGGGGGTCACGGGTCCGATTCCCGTCACCAGCTCCATTAAACAAAAGTCGCTAAAACGCTTAAAATCACAGGCTTTTAGCGATTTTTTATTTGCAAATTTTTATGGCACGACTCTCTTCAAAAAATACATTAGGTACACAAAATTGTCATTTTAGGTACACAAAAATTGCATAAAAAAAGACCGAAAATTGAACTCATCAACTTTCGGCCTAATTCTTCCTAAAACTGCTCAAAACTACTACATTAGGTGCATTTAGGTACACGATTTAATCCGTTTTTTTCTTTCTCGCAGCTTCGAATTTCGCAATCATTGTCGGATTATCTTTTGTCAATTTTTTTATTGACAGGTCCTCAACTTTATTATTCGCCAATCTTAATTGATTTTGCGATCCCAGCAAGGCTTCTTTTATTTTGTTTAAATGATCGATAGATTTATCTATTTCATCAATGGCCATCGCAAATTTTTTAGTAGCCAGTTCGTAATTTCTACCAAATTGATTTTTAAAGTCTGTCATTTGTTCTTCAAAATTTGAAATATCGATATTTTGACTTTTTAGTTCTATTAGTTGCTTTTGATATTGAGCGCTATTTAATGATATATTCTTAAGTAAAGTTAAAAGTGGGATAAAAAATTGAGGTCGAATAACATACATTTTGTCATATTTATATGATACATCAACTATGCCTTGATTATATAGTTCATTATCTCTTTCAAGAAGAGATAATGGTACAGCATATTCACATTTTTTTCTTTTCTATCCTTATCTAATTCTTTAAAGAAATCTTCGATGGAGTTGAAATGTTGTTTTATAACAACGATAGTGATTTTGATAGATATATAAAATGTTTACAAAATGTTGTACAAATAAGAGATTGTTCAAGTTTATTGGGCGAAAATAAGGATAACTACAAAAATACAACATTAATAATAATGTTGCAAAAAGAGACTTCTGTTGACCCAACTCCAATCAACCCTAACCCTGATGATACCAAACCTGACGATAAAAAAGATAATACAAATGATAACACAAACAATACAACTTCAAACAATGAATATATTGTTCCAATAATTATTGTTACAAGTTTTGTTGGTTTAACAATAGCATCATTATTTATTTTTATTAGATTTAAGAAGAGAAAATAAATTAAAAACATAAAAAAACTCGGCTAATTCCCGAGTTTTTTATTTATTTTTCTGATGTTTCGTCTTTTGTGAAATTAATAGTTTCCTGTTTATCTTTTTTTCTCGTAACCAACCAATATATTAAATAAAAACAAGCCACAACCCCATAAACTGCTGTTATAACTGCAAAAGGCATTAGCCATTTTGGAACAAATGGAAATGTTGAACCTGTGATAAAAAACCAATCATAATGGTGTGGTCCACCATTAAAACAAAGGTTTCCAAGCCCTGCCCACAAAGCAATACAAACAACCCCAATAAGCGGTTGCCACATTTTTTTAACATGAAGTTTTACTTCTCCAGTTGTTAAGGATAGCACACCCCAAGAAAGCAAAAGCCCATGATAAAGCATTGTTTGAACAACTTTATAACACCAAGGAGAAACTCCACCAAGTGCCGAGCCTGGATATACAAGATACATCAAACAACCAGCCATCGCAAGCGTTACTGCAACTTCTTTAAACCAATCTTTTTTGGAAAATTGAGCAAAAGTTGCTACAATACACATCAGCGTGCAAATGTGGAATGGTAATTTATCAATATCCAAAGTAAAATCACTTGTTACAAAAGGTTGCAACATAAAGTCCATTATATATAAAACTAAGGTTGTTATAACAATTACTCTTAAAGTTTTTTCTTTTGTTTGTTTAGATTTGTTTTTTAATAAAAATGCACCGCCTACAATAGCACCAGCTATAAAAAGAATATACAAAAAGTGCCATATTGAAAATAGTTCAATGCTTACACTGCCCACCTTCCAACCAAAAATTTTTCTTAAAAATTCTGTCATTTGTTATTCTCCTTTTTCTTTTGAGTTATTTTAAATAATTTATATAAACTTCTATCTTCTTTCTTTTTGGTTATAAGTTCAAAAATCTCTGCAAATACAAACACCAACAACAGCCCCATTAGTCCCATTACATAAGTATTAAGCCAAGGAAGATCTGGAAATGGCAACTGTTCTAAATACATTGAATTACAACTTTTAAGCCCAAATATTTTATATATCCCATTTATAACAAAGCCATTAATCAAAAAGAACACCAACCCGCAAAAACACGAAAAGCAATTTGTTAGGTCTATTTTAATAAATCCGCCAACCAAAATATACAAACATCCATATACCATCATTACATGACTTAGAAGACCTCTTAAAGAAAACCAATTTGCAAGAGTTGGATTACTTGCGTAATTTTCGTTAAATATGATACCTATTAAACCACACACAACACCAGCATAAAAAGTGAATTCATACAAAACTTTTGCAAATTTTGAATTTGAATTTTTTAAAAAAGCACATATCACCAAAAAACACATTAAAACATTGCAAGGATAAATTGGCAATAAAAGCGTTGATTCCACAACCGCTGTTCCTTTATTAACAAAAAAATCAACATATACTGTGCTAAAATGGATCAACACTGTAAGTATGGCGGCTACTTTTAAAACAAACTTTTTCCATTTTTCTTCTTTTATAAACAACTTGCAAAGTATTAATCCAGCAATAGTAAGAATAGCTGAAATCACCATAAATAAAATGTGTTGCGTGTTAAACATTATTTACCTCTATCTACCAATTTTTCTTTTGTTGTCTCATTACATAATAGTAAGTGTATACTTCATTTTTTCTTGAAAATTAAGATTGCTTTAGCGCCAAGTGTAATTATTGTAGAAATTAAAACAAATTCTTTTTTCTCCAGTTCATTGTACTTGTCCTCAATTTTTTTGCTATTGGTGTATAACCTATAACTTCTGTTTTATACATTTTTTATCTTCTATTATTTAAGATTTTTTTTATACTCTCTAATAATATTTAAAATATCTTCGTACTTTAAAGTTTCTATCTGCTCTTCTTTATTAACCAAAGAAACATTTTCACCAACAAGAAAGCACTTTATTCCAACTTTTGTTGATGGGGCATAGCCGTATTTTGAAAGTTTTTACACAAAAGCGTAAAAATCCCTTTTGTAAATTCATCTTCATTCATTGGAAGCAGAGTTCCGTCTAAATCAAATATAATGGCTTTTAACACATTTACCTACATTATACAATGTATATATTATCACATTTTTATAAGATGCGGCAACATAAATTATTTCCTCTTTACTTAAAATTTTAAAATTACTAATTTATTTTCACACTGTTCATTATCTTTGTCTAAAAATAAAGTTTTTTTCATTAATCTTCACAACTAAGTTCTTTTACTTTTACAACCTGACACTCTATTATCCTACACACCACCAAACAGCACAACTCCGCATTCGAAATGATATCAAAATGTCAAGACAAATGTCAAGACATTTTAATTAAAAACATAGGTCAAAGTTAAATAATAAGTTTTAATATTTTTTAAAGCCACCTATCAAAATCAGTATGAAAATAAATATGGCAGTAGTGATTAGATATTAATGATATAACACTTTACTACAAAAGTCCACAAAGTTCTAAGCCGTTTTAAAGCGTTATGGAAAGAAAAAGAATGAATGAAAATATGGGTTTAATACATTTAGGTACATAGGGTTTTGGAAATTGTGTACCTAAATAAAAAAATACTAGCGAAAGTGCTAGTATTTATGGGTGGTTTTGGGGTGTGGGCACAAGTTTGGAGCAAAGGTTCGTGTGTTGGTAAGGCGGGGGTCACGGGTCCGATTCCCGTCACCAGCTCCATTATTAAAAACCCTTGAAATCCTAGTAAAATAGGCACTTTCAAGGGTTTTTCTTTTGCAAAAAATTTTGCTTAATTTTAGGCTAAAAATACAAAACGCGAACGTAAACTGCTCCAAAAAGTGTAGTAAAATTGCATAAAAAGACCGAGAGTTCAATTTTCAAACTCTCGGTCTAATTCTTTCTAAATCTCCCTAAAACTAGTGTAATAGGTGTAAACTAGTGTAGTAAATTTTACATTTCAAAATCTTTTTCTAGTTTGTGTCTTCTTTCTTTTCGCTATTTTAGCATTTCTTTTAACATTAAATCAAAATTTTCATCAGACAAATTTCTAGATTAGATTTCTTTTCTTCTTGTTCTTCTTTATTTTGATTGTTTTGCTTTCTTTAAATCTCATTTTCATTTAGTCTTTTGTTTAAACGATTTGTGCTTTTCTTTACATAATCACAGAAACTAGAAAAACAATTGCAACAGCCGGTGTAAATACATTTGCAATTTCTAAAGCGGTGATTATACGCTTGTTATCAAAGTAACAAAAACACAAGAGAAAAGTAGTAAGGCGCCAAAAGATATAAGATTCTATGTTAAGTGGAAATAATGTAAATTATGAAAAAGACTGCAATTAAGCAGTCTTTTTTGTGTTATTTTTATTTAGTTTTTTAAATTAGTTTTAAAATTAAAAAATTATCATGGTTAGCATTTATATAAAAATGATTAATTTAGATTTTTTCGCAAGGTTCAGCCGTTTGGGTATGTGATGGCAAATAAAGGTGACTACTAAACATTTCCGTAATAAAATTATAAACGATTGAAAAATTCTTTACATTTTCTAGTTTATAATCCCAAAATTTGGAATTTTCTGGTTTTGCATGTGAATTTTCTGGGTTAAGGCAACAAGTTTGAACTCCGGTTTGCTTTACACATAAATCATTTGCACCATTTCCAAAGTAGAGTGCATGACTTGCGGGTAAATTGTTGTCAATCAAAATGTCTTTAATGTGGGCAACCTTGCCTTTGCTGTTTTTAAGTTTAGCAAAGGTATTTTGGTTTGTCCATTCTATATCAAAGCCATACACGCCATCAAAAATGTCATTATCTTCGCTTAAAGCGCTTTTTATTACAGGAACAATGCTATCGCTTACAATGTATAGTTTATAGCCATTTTCATGGAGAGAACGAAGGCATTCTCTTGCCAAGGGCATTAATTGTGTCTTTTCGGCAATATCTTTAAATTCTTCTTTTGTTATTTGAGCGTTTTTTATAACCATTGAACACATACGCATGCCAATCTTTAAAAATCTAGGAGAATTTACAAGTTTGCTGTTTAGTAACTTTTTACAAATGCGTTGAGAAACACCCGCACGCCTCAAAAGTGAAATATAGGGGTTGGGAGTGTTAAAGGTTAGAGTTCCGTCAAAATCAAATATTACAACCTTGTCTGTGTTAAAACTCATATCGACCTACCTTGCATATATTCTATCATAATCGGCCGACAAAGTCTAGACTAAAAATAAGAATTGCTAGCATAAAACAAAAAAATTAGAAAATTGTGCAAAAAAATGACACATTTCACATTTTTGACGTTCGAAATAAATCAAAGTTGTCTTGACAACACATAAAACTTGTGATAAAATTTTTGCATGTTAGGGGTATGAAATGGAAATAAAGTTTGTTAGATTTACATATTTTGCTTATGAATCAAGTGTAGACGATATTAAGAGACGAAAAGCCGACGAAAAAATTAGCAAGACATTTATGCCGTGTACTTCTTTAACATATATTGCTCCAGAGGGTGCAAGCGATGAACAAATAAAAAAATTATTGACATGCGTATATGGTGCATTTATTTATAAAATGAAAGCAGTAAATCCTAACCTGGGTGAAAGCGAAAGAAGATTTGCTAACAAATGCTTCGCTTATTACACTTTTGGCGATGAACTCATCGAGAAATTTGGGTTTAAACCAGCCTACGACGAAAGTGAAGTAAAAGGCAAAGTTAGAGAATTTATCTTGTTTGAAGAGAGCGACCGTGAAGATTTCATTAATTCAAAATATTTTAAAAATTATACACCTTGGTTTGATACAACAGGCATAGAACCTTCAAAAATCTATGCTGAATTTAAAGCACTTGCACAAAAAGTACAGTCACAAAACGAAAGAAACTAAAAATTAAATCTTGCTTAAAAAGAGAGTTGTCTCTTCAAAGCAAGATTTTTTGTTGCTTTAGCTATGATAAACAAGGTAACAACTTGCATTTTTACCCATAAAATGTGATAGGGATACTTGCAATGGAGAAAAGCAATGGGTAAAATTTTAAATACATCATCATTATCAGCAAAATACACGCTTCCCGACATGTCAGAGCGTGAGATAAATATAAACAGCAATACAACCGCCACGGAAAATATGACAACTTCATTTGAAAAAGTATTATCTAGCGCCAAGGCCTTTGGGTTTCCGGGGGAATCAATTAAAATCACACTATCTTTAAATAATAAAAGTGAATTTGACATAACAAATGTTCATATAAAAGACTCTCTTTCGGGTGCAACATTTCAAGAAGGTAGTTTAGAGATTGACAGGACACCGCATGCTGACTTTAATGCCACAACTGGATATGCCTTGCCAGAAGTGATTAATGCGGGGCAAAGTGTTGAGATAACTTACAACATTGATATTGACGACCCTCACACATCCGACATAATAAATTTACTTTCAAGTATATCTTACACGGTTGAGGGCACCGAAGACTTGCAAGAAAACACTAATGTAGTCAATATACAAGTAGAACTGGCAAACATAGTCATCACCAAAACCGCAAGCAAATCGGTTGTTATTAAAGGGGATACTATTACTTTTGATAATGTAATTAAAAATAATGGGAACCTCGAAGCGACTAATGTAAAATTTACTGATGTAATTCCAGAAGGGGCTACTTTTGTTGCAGGAAGTGTTACGATTGATAATCAATCAATGCCGGATGCAGACCCAACGCAGGGGATTAGTCTAAACAACCTAAATGTTGGTGGTGAAATAAAGGTATCATTTGATGTTAAGGTGTCGTAATGGAAAAAACTTTAAGATTTTTTTCAAGAGTAGACTGCACAGTTGATGGAAGTGATTTATCTTTTCAAAGCAATGAAGTTGAAATAAAAGTTATTGAAGAATATGTTATTTTCCAAGATTCAATCAAAATTGGAGCAGATTGTTTTGAGGAAAAAGGTGACTTCGAATTTGCGAGAACACAACCTTATTACGCAAAATGTTGCATTAAAGCGTGCGAAGTGTGCGATTTTGCAAAATATTTAGAAAGCATAATTTTGCTGTTAATCGTGCACTATTTGAAATAAAAAATTAAAAAAATAACAATTGAGGTTTTTATGATAAAACGAAATGTTTTTACTTTTAAATGCAAATCTAGACGAGCAAACAACGACTGCTTTTGCACAAATTTTGGTAGAAATGATGGCTTAATTATGTCGCAAACTTTTAAAGATGCAAGCATGGTAAACTTATATAATAAAAATATTTATCCTGCATATCTAAAGGGGGCTACTGGAGCCACCGGGAATACTGGTGCGACGGGGCCAGCTGGTGGCGGAGAAATTATTGCAGGGCAAACAGTGACCATTGAGCCTGGCGAAGATGCTATGGTTACGGCAACTCACCAAGGTGATAAAACTTACCTTAACTTTTTTATTCCAAAAGGGAGTAATGGCTACAGCGAAAAAGTGAAAGTCGGATTTGTCGTGACGGCAGAACCGGAAGATGGAGCACTTGTGACGGATAGAATCATAGATGAAATGCATTATCTAGATTTTCAAATTCCTCGTGGCGATACTGGCGCAAGAGGGGAGCAGGGAATGCAAGGTGAAAGGGGAGAACAAGGTATTAAAGGCGATACTGGTCCCCAAGGTGAACGCGGTCCACAAGGAGAGCAAGGTGAGCGTGGTGAAGCGGGGACTCAAGGCGAACAAGGTTTTCCCGGAGAAAGAGGCCAAAAAGGGGAAAAGGGCGACAAGGGAGATCCTGGAGAAAGAGGTCCGCAAGGATTGCAAGGAGAGGTTGGTCCGCAAGGTGTACAGGGGCAACCTGGTGAGAGGGGGCCCGCAGGGCCAACGGGACCGACAGGTGCAGTTGAAACAATAGGCGCGATGATTGTTTCATATACTGACCCTCAAACATTTTCAGTTGATGGTCAAGAGATTGCGTCTAACGCAAGGTTGCCATTAAGTCGTCTTGAACTCAACCACGGCTCTGCTGTTACGCTTGATAACGCAAACAATACACTAAAATTCACCAAAACGGGAGTTTACAAATTTACATTTTCAATCAATGCTTATGTAAAGAAAACTGGTGCCGATTTTAGCCATGAAACCGATTTTGTGGCAGTAGCATTCCGTGCGGTAGGAACGGACGATGTGTATGGAGCGGTCAATAGTTGGAGTAATAGTGAGACCGCATCTAACATGTTTGGTCAAGGCATGTTGACGGTGGCGGATACCGAGAAAGAATATGAACTTGTAAATGTTCAAAAAAAGAGTATATATATTGTTGGGGCAAACATTACGCAAACCTTATCAAACTCATATTTTGCTGTGCCTATGGTATCGCTGGTGATAACTAAATTGTAATCAAGATATAAAATAAAACATGTTAAAGCAAAGAGGCTTTTTCAACAAAATCAATTTATCGAGTTGCTATGCTCGATGAAACAAAGATACTTGCTAGATTTAATAAATATAGATAAAAAATCGCCACAAATTGTGACGATTTTTTATTTTTTATTGTTCTATATATTTCTTATTGAATTTTCTTCTTCTCATATACAGTATATACAATATGGTAGAAATAATATTGATTGGTATCATAATGTAGATAACTATTTGCCAAGGGTCAAAAACCTCTTTTTGAGTGTAGATGTTGAGGTCAAGTTGAACAATGGTATTTTCGTAGTTGTCCTTGTCTTCGCCTTCGTATTGTGCATCAACTCTTTGAACTCCATTTTTGAGTGTGGTGCTAGGTACAACCCAAACCCAATCGGCGGGGAGAATAACATCAGCAAGTGATTTTGCGTTCTTTTTAATTTTTACTTGGTTTCCATCAAGAGTTGGAATCTTTTGTTTTAAAATTGTCATTTGGTATGAGCTTATCTTTTCGTTATAGTCGTCATGCGATAGTTTGTAATATACAGTATAGGTTTGTGCATAGTCCACAAAGTTCTCTTTAATTTCATCTTCGGTGTAGAAATTTTCGTTGTCACGAGAATAAGTCACTTTTACTGCATCAGCTATGAGAGGGTCGTTATAACTCACTTTATAAACTTGACCATGCTTATTGTATTTAAGCGGAGTTGTGTCGATTTCAATTTTTTCCTCGTCAAAATCAAGTTTTTCAGTGTTGTCTAGAAGAGAGCATTGAGTTACGTCTTGTGTCGCACTTGAGTGAGAATTTGAGTTTAGGTGTGTAATAGTCGCGAAACTAGGCATGCAAAAGACTGCAACACTTAATAAAGCAAATAGCAGAAAAGACAAACTTATAGTTTTAGATTTGGTAAATTGCACGTTTATCACTCCTTATTAGTTTTTATGGCAGAGCCCATTTCATTTTTAGTATAGCATTAATTATCAAAAATTAAAAACAAAAAAGAAAATTTGTTTTAAAAATCGAAAATTTTATATTAAAGGCTTTGAAAAATTCCCAAATATAAGAAATAAATCGAAAATTTATTCGTTTTTGTCAAAAAATAATCAATTTTTTAAAGAAATCTAATCAAATTATATTATTAAATTATTTTTTTTAAACTAAATCCAAAAAGTTGCGATTTTGTTGACAATATTTGCGTAAAATGATAATATTTAATCAGGAGGAAAAGTATGGGACTTTTTAATTTTGTAAAAAAACAATTGCTTTCTGTCATTGAATGGAATGACAATTCAAAGGACACCCTTGTTTATAGATTTAAACTCGAAAAACGAGAAGAAATCATGAATAGTTCGACATTGGTTGTTCGCCCATCACAAGTGGCTTTATTTGTTCACAAAGGTCAAGTTTGTGATGTTTTTGCACCGGGGACATATAAACTTGCAACAGAGAATATTCCAATTCTTACCAAGATTTTGTCGCTCCCAACAGGGTTTAATAGTCCAATTAAAGCTGAGGTTTATTTTATAAACACAAAGCAAATGACTGGCATTAAATGGGGCACACAAAATCCAATTATGATGCGCGATAACGATTTTGGGAATGTTAGAATTCGTGCGTATGGTGTATATAGTTACAAAGTAAACGATCCTAAAAAGTTTATGGAAGAAATGTTTGGTACAAACGAACTTTACACAACTGCTGATGTGGGCGCTCAAATGAAATCAGTGCTTTTGCAAGGATTTGCTGATGCTCTTGGTGAAGGCAAGTTTAATGCTCTTGACTTGGCTGCAAACTATAAAGAACTTGGAAGCATGATTGTTGAGAAGAACTCAGACGAGTTTGCAAGATTTGGACTTAAACTTTGCTCTGTTGTTATTGAAAACATTTCTCTTCCAGAAGAGGTAGAAAAGGCACTTGACGAACGCACAAAAGTTGGTGTTATGGAAGACAAAGTTGGCACTTATACTCAACTTCAAGCCGCACAAGCACTCCGCGATGCAGCTCAAAATACAAGCGGTGGAAATCTCGCTGGTCTTGGCGTAGGCCTTGGTGCTGGCGTGGGCATCGGGAATGTTTTTGCTGACGCACTTGCTTCTGCAAAAGATAAGCCAAAAGAGAGTGGGAAACAAGGCACAAAAGAGTGTCCAGTTTGTCACGCTTCAATGCGTGCGACAGCAAAGTTCTGCCCAGAATGCGGAAACAAAATGGCAACTACAAAGCATTGTCCAAACTGCGGAAGCGAAGTTAAGTCTACAGCAAAATTCTGCCCAGAATGTGGTGAAAAATTATAATGGCGACTGCTAAAAAGAAAGTGTCATCAAAGTGCCCAGGTTGTGGTGGAAACCTTTTGTTCTCGCCCAATAGTCAAGATTTGGTGTGTGAAAAATGCTTGGCACATGTTGGAATTGAAAAAAATAATGATATTCCGCTTCATGTTTACCAAATAGGCAAAAATTCAAAAGATAATAGTGATTGGCAAGCGATTGGACGCTCGTTTAGATGTAAATCTTGTGGTGGTCAAGTATCATTGTCTGGACTAGAAATCACTAAAATTTGTCCATATTGTGGAAGCACATATGTGAGTGAAGTAGAGTCCTTGCCTGGATTAAAACCAGATTGTGTTATTCCATTCGCTTTTGATAAATCTGTCGCATTGCAAACGTTTAAGGAAAAAGCGAAAAAAAAGAAATTCTTGCCGGGGACATTTAAAAAATCTTTACCAGAAAGCAAGATATATGGGTTGTATATTCCATGTTTTTCGTTTGATGCTGATGCATATTCAACCTATAAGGGTGTTCTTGAAGAAAATTACACTACGACAGATAGAGAAGGAAAAACTATTGTTGAAACTAGACCTTTTCCAATTTCTGGGTCAGTAAATCTTAATCTTAAAAATGTAGTAATTGAAGCAAGCCAAAAAATGACGCAATCAGAACTTGGCTCAATACTACCTTATAGGCATAACGAAGCGTATAAATTTGATGAAGGTTTTTTGAGAGGATTTTATGTGGAACATTACAGCGATTCTCTTGATGAAAGTCATGATAAGGCTCGAAATGTTATGAATAGCGAAATTAGGCGCAATATTTTGTCTCAATATCATTATGATAGAGTTCGCTATCTTGACATTGATTCAAATTATTCAAACGAGCATTATCTTTACAAACTTTTGCCAGTATACAAGTTTGAATACACCTACAAAAAGAAAAAGTATCTCACATGCATGAATGGTCAAACGGGAGAACTACAAAACAACATGCCAAAAAGCGGTTGGAAAATTTTTGGTCTAGTATTGGGAATTCTTGTGCCAATTATACTTTTCGTACTTTTGTTTATATTTATAAATTAATTTTTAAAAGGAGAAAAAATGAATAGAATTGAAAGAAATAAAAAAGCCCTTATTGGTTTGTCTATTGGAATCATTGTGTTAGGCGTTATTTTCCAAGCCGTAGGTATCATGCTTACAGTGTTTGGTGGTAGAGGGCTTGCTCAATCAGGTGCAAAGGCAGGGGCGATAGTCGAACTAGTTTTTGGTATCATAATGATTTTGCTTGGTCTTGTCGGTGTTTGCTTTGGAATTGTTACGACATGGACAGGAAGTGCACTAAAAGCAATACAAGGTTCTATTGCCGAAGATAACCTTGGGAAAGGCACAGTTAATATGCACAAATGTCAAATTTGTGGGGCGGAAATTTTAGGTGATGAAACTTTTTGCCCAGTTTGCGGAAATAGTTTGACAGGGGAAAAGACTTGTCCAAATTGTGGAGCCGAGGTTGGAGATCACGATAGAAATTGCACAAAGTGTGGTAAAGAACTGTAATCTGTATATGGGCTTGGTAGACTATTCTGGCTAGTAAACCGTAATAAGTAAACAAATTAGATTATATAAGATAAGGCTATGATTTTTGATGATAATTTTTATCAAAGAGGCCTTATTTTTTTTGCTTAATATTGACAATGTGTAACTTTATGTGATAAAATAGCCAAGCATTTTGGAGGCTAAATGATAAAAAATAATAAACCTATTACAGCAAATGAAAAAATGAATGTCGAGCACGAAGTTTTTATTTCTACCAGAGAGGGGAGAGTTTGTTTTGAAGAAATTACCCACAAGAAAGTTAAAGACAAGATTACAAATAAAAACTACTTGGTCTCTTATGGTAAACTTATCGGTGATAATGAAAGTGTTTGCATGATTATTGAGCAAGGGAAAGAACCATTATTTTTTGGTCAAATGCATGGATACTTACATGGGGATATATTTATCAAGATTGAAAACAAAAAACTATTCATGGGAATATATGAAAATTCGCTTGAACAATACTTTGATTTCCGTAGAAAAGGAGAGAAGTATTTGCCAATGCAAGCCGTTCTTATGCTCAATCTTTCGACTGGCGAAAGAGATGGATATGTAAAAGAAAATTTAAGAGCAATAACATATTGGGACATGTCCAGCCAAGCAACCAAGGACAAAACAGCACGCTATTTATATCGCTCAACCGAAAAAGCATTTAATGAATTAAATGAAGAAATTTTTAAATTAAAGAAAAAAGAAATTGCAAATAGGCATGTTGAAAGACAATAATACTACTATTTAAAAGTTAAAAAAAGACATATGTTGGTTTATCGATATATGTCTTTTTTATTACTTATTCAAATATAATTTTTGCATTTTATCAAGTTGATTTAGAATGAAATTCGATATTTATTAATCTTGTGAAGCTTCGCTTTTGAGAGGTTCGCTTTCGTTATCAGTGGTTAATGTTTTTTCAAGCGTTTCATTATTTTGAATGCCGTTATTTTCATATTCAACGTTTGAATTGTTTTTGCTTTCTTCTACAACAATTAAATGCTTTTGATTTTTATCTGCCTTGTCTTTTGGCTTTTTAGCAGTTTTCTTATCTTTATTTGAATGGAATAAACTTAAAAACTTTGCAAATCGCATAATGATTGCTTCTGCATGATCCATTGAGTAGCGTTTCATAAAGGCCTTTCCAGAAATGGTTATGGCTGCTATAACTGCCGATACAAGCGAGGCAATCACGATTCCCCAAAATCCAGTTATTTTGTTTGTGATAATTGCACTTGTAACGGTTGCTCCTGCCGCACCCGAAAGAATACCGCATACATCACCAACAATATCACCAAATATACTTGCGACCCTATCAGCATTTTTTTTCAGTTTTATAGCGTCTTTTGCACCTCGCACCTTTTTAGACGCCATTGCCCTGAAAGGTTTCATGTCACAAGCGGTGATCGCAACGCTTAACATATCTGCTACTATTGCTATAAAAACGAAAACAAGTATCACAACTATTGACACAGCGATTCCTGCACTTGATAAAGATATTTCGCTTAATACACCAAAGCACATGCAGATTGCAAATGAGATTGCAAGCACTGCCAGTGGCCACCTAATTGCAGAATGATTTTTGACTTTTCCCTTTACTTTCTTTTTCCTCGGGCTGGGGTTCATGTAAGATGCTCCTTTTAGGGGAGTTTCCATTCAAATAACCAGTGCTTGAATGGAAACTCCCGCTTTAAATTTATATGAATTTCAAAGAATTTCGCGTTACTTTTATGCGAAATGTACTTATAGATATATATTAGCACATTTTTACCAAAATTTCAAGAATTTGTGGAACAAAAAAGAGTCCCTGATGAGACTCTTTTGAAGACAGCATTATAAGTAAACCTTGTGTCATAGGTTCGGTCGGATTTCCCGTCTTCGCACTGTTCGTCACCGAAGCCAGCAGTTTCCTTTTAAGCGAGGAGCAACACCGAATCGCCACTCAGCACACACTATAATCCCTATAATGCCTGCAAATGCAACAGTCTAGAAGTTTTCCTTAACACCAATCTATGTTATTCCCTTGTTTTGCAATTATAGTTTCAAAGGCAAGGCGAGATTTGTTCTCGCGCGCGAATAAACCTCGATGAAACCTTATCCCCATATAATCACGCAAAGTAGGCTACGCTGCACACGACTTTTACCGCAATGCAGGTTCTCCTGGAGAGTGGAAAAATAAATTTTGCACCCTATCAGGTCTCCACGAAAATTGGGGCATCTGCTATATGCCGTTATAGCTCGCCCAATAATCTTAACTCCCAGCACCAGCCCCAGTTTGGGCAACCAAAGCAAGCACCAGAAACTTCACAGATATGCCAATCGACGCCATAAAATTTCGTCTTCCTAACATGACAAGATGACTAGAATACTGCATCTTCTATATAAATTATAGCATATCCATTTAAAAAATTCAAGTGTGGTAAATAAAGTTGATAAAAATCATAAAATTTTTAAAAAAACTATTGAATAAATCTTTCTAATATATTAAACTAAAACTACAAAAGAGGTATTATGACAACTGAATCCCCAAAACAAATTACAATAGAGAACCTTTTAAAGGAATTTGATGATGTGGTCGCCATGCATGGCGGAATACCACGCGACTTATGGGGGATAGATTGTCCTCAAACATTGAGGGAGCAAATCCAAGCACTTCCTAAAAAAGTTGAATTTGAAGAATATGGCAAAGGTAAAGTTAGACTCCCAAATGGAGATGTAATAGATGACCTTCGACACCTTGAATTTATAACAGTAGATCCACAATCTTGTAAAGATATGGATGATGCAATATGTTGTGAGATTGCGAAAAATGGCGATTATATTTTATATACTGCTATCGCAGATGTTCCAAGATATTTTGATTTGACGGAAGATATTGCAAATGGTGACTTGAACAGCATTGGGCAGGTGTATTTTAATGGCGGGTATACAATGTATAGCCCATTTAAAGCTTATAATATTTTGCCAGAAGAGTTGAGTGACAACCTTTGCTCTTTAAAGGCAGGCGAAGACAGGCTTGCTTTTGTTACAAGAATCGTGATTGATCCTGTGACAGGCAAGCAGAAAGGTGAGCCCAAAATTATGGAAGCACTTGTAAAAAGTAGGGCAAAACTCTCTTATAACGAGGCTCAAGCCATTGTTGACAGCCAAATGTCAAAAGTTAGAAGCGAAAATGCTAATGAAGTTGTTATTGGACAGGTTTTGATAGGACAAATGGTTGCTGATTCAATAAGAAATGGATTTGCTAGCCGTGACATGGTTCGTTTCCCTGATGAAGAAGAAAGAAGCATTAGCATTGAAGACGGACAAATAAAGGTAGAAATAGAAAAAAGACTTCCTTATCAAGATGTTGTTGAGGCATTTATGATTATGACAAACGAAGCAAACGCCCAATTTGCTCGTGAGAAGAAGCTAGATGTCATTTATAGAGTGCACGCATCTCCAAACAGCAACAATGGTGGAGAAGATATTCTTTCTCTTGTAAGACTTTTACAAATTATGCCTCTTCATGGATTCGAAGAAAGTATTGAGTCTATCTCACAAGTTACACCAGGAACATTCAATCGAATATTCGACCTTGTTAAAAGTGAAAATGGGGCAAAAAATGAAATATACAAAAAGTTTCTGTCTCGCATCCAAGCAAGAGCAGAAAGTTCATTGGATATTCCAAAATCAATCTGTTATGACTATATAAGCGGACGTAAGTATGAATACTCTCACTTTGGGCTTCAAAGTGATTGCTACATGCATATCACATCACCAATAAGAAGAATAACTGACTATGTTAATATAAAAAATATTCTTGCTTTTGTGCAAGGCAAAGAGCCTCTTTTGGCAGAAATAGTGGCAAAAGTTGCCATGCAAGCAAACGCCACTTGCGCTGAAGTCGACAAAGCGGGAATGGATTTCATGGAGATTGTTGCTGGTCATTACTACGGAGAGGAACGCATTGTAAGTGCAACTCTATGTGATTTTGATTATAGCAAAAACGGATACTGCATATTTGAAGATGATGCGACAGGATTTAGAATAAATGTTCCAATGGAAGAATTTTCTCACGGGCTTTATGTCGAGCAAGAAAAATGGGGATTTACTTTATATGGAGATGTTGTTGCTGCTCTAGGGCAAAAAGAAACACTTTTAGTTCAAGTTAATGATGATTTGACAATAAGCGGTCATGTCATTAATGCAAGAAGCCATCATATTGCACAAGAAGGTGGGAAATTTCATTCTGAACGCGAAAGATTTGAAAAACGCAAACTTTCCAAAAAGAAAGCAAAAATGAGGGATAGGGCGATGCATTTGCACTATGACCTTGATCCAAGTGAAAGAGAATAATTCATTAAAAGTCATTAAAAATTTGCATTTTTTAGCAAAAAAAATGTAGAAAACCATAAATCATTAAAAATTACGCCATTTTATGGCGTTTTTTTTTACTTATTTATTTTTGTGAGAACAATACGAATTACAATAAAGCAATTATTTTTTTGTTCTTTAATTAGGACAGCACATTTACATACCAATATAATTTTATCTAAAATAAAATTTCTCTTATAAAATGTATAATCTTTGTTTTGTTAATAAAATTAAATTATGTATAATAATTGTATAATAAATTGAGGTGACTAAATGGGAAAGACTTTCTATGATAGTAAAAAATACTTTGATCTTTTAGACAAATATCTTCGTGCAACTAATTATCTTTCCGTGGCACAACTTTATCTTCTTAAAAATCCACTTTTAAGAGAGCCATTAACCCGCTCGCAAATTAAAAAGAAAATCGTTGGGCACTGGGGAACTGTTCCAGGACAAAATTTCGTTTACGCACATATGGATAGGGTTATTTGTAAGTATGACCTTAATATGATTTATATTTCTGGGCCGGGGCATGGTGGTAACTTTTTTATCGCCAACAGTTACTTGGAAGGGCGTTATAGCGAAGTCTATCCAGATGTAAGTGAAGATGAAAAGGGTATGACAAAACTTTGCAAGCAATTCTCTTTCCCATGTGGTGTATCGAGCCATGTTGCTCCCGAAACGCCAGGCTCAATGCATGAAGGTGGAGAGCTTGGTTATAGCCTTCTCCATGGTATGGGGGCAGTGCTAGACAATAAAGACCTTATTGCAACTGTTGTGGTCGGTGATGGTGAGGCTGAAACTGGTCCGCTTGCAACCTCATGGCACTTGAATAAGTTTTTAAATCCTAAAACCGATGGGGCAGTGCTTCCAATTTTGCATTTAAATGGATACAAAATTTCTGGGCCTACGGTAATGTCTCGAATGCCTAAAAAGGAACTTGAATATCTTTTAAAGGGATATGGTTGGAATCCAATTTTTGTAGAAGGTGAAGATGTTAAAAAAATGCACCTTGTAATGGCAAAAGCAATGGATAAGTGCATTGAAGATATTAAAAAGATTCAAACCTTGGCAAGAAATGGAAAATTAAATAGCCGTCCAATTTGGCCAATGATCGTTCTTCGTACTCCAAAAGGGTGGACCGCACCAAAATTTGTGGACGGGAAACCAATGGAAGGCTCGTATAGGGCTCATCAAGTGCCAATAACACTTGAAGAGGAAGGTCATTTTGAAGTTTTAAAAAGATGGCTTGAAAGCTATCATGCAAGCGAGCTTTTCGATGAAAATTATCGACTCTTACAAGAAATAAAAGATATTTTACCAAAAGGGGACAAAAGAATTTCCGCAAACCCAGTCACAAACGGCGGACTGCTTTTAAAAGACTTGATTTTGCCGAATATTTATGACTATGCAGTGGACACCGAAGGGCATGGCAAAGTTAAAAGACAAGATATGCTTGAACTAGGCAAATACATGCGAGACATTTTTATTTTGAATAAAGATAATCATAATTACCGCATTTTTAGCCCAGATGAAGCAAATTCAAACAGAATTGGAAGTGTTTTCGAAGTGGAAAACAGAAATTTTCAAGAAACAATTTATAAAACAGATGATTTTCTTGCTCCTGATGGACGCGTAATGGACTCGTACTTAAGTGAACATGCTTGTGAGGGCTGGCTTGAAGGCTATATCTTGACGGGTAGGCATGGAGTGTTTGTGACTTATGAAGCGTTTGCAAGAGTTGTTGATTCTATGATAAGTCAGCATGCAAAGTGGCTAAAAATAACAAGGGCACTTCCTTGGCGTGCACCAATTTCATCGTTGAACTTGGTTTTGACTTCCAATATCTGGCAACAGGACCATAATGGTTATACACATCAAGAGCCGGGACTTCTTGATCACTTATCTAATAAGAAGTCGGAAATTGTAAGAATTTATCTTCCACCAGATGCAAATTGTCTTCTTTCTTGCTACGACCATTGTCAAGCAAGCAAAAACTATATTAATGTCATCGTTGCTTCAAAGCACCCATCTTACCAGTGGTTAAATATGGATGAAGCGGTTAGTCATTGTACCAAGGGGCTCTCAATTTGGGAGTGGGCTTCCACTTGCAAAGAAGGAGAAATTCCTGACCTAGTTCTGGCATGTGCAGGAGATACACCAACTATTGAGGCTCTCGCTTGTATTTCTCTTGTGAAAAAGTATATGCCAGATGTTAAGGTGAGATTTGTAAACATTGTGGATATAATGAAACTGCAATCAAATTCCGCTCATCCTCATGGACTTACCGAAGCAGAATTTGATAAGATTTTCACGAAGAACAAGCCTATTATTTTCAATTTCCATGGTTATCAAAAATTTGTTCATGGTCTTTTAATGTCAAGAAAAAATAAAAATCTAGAAATTCATGGCTATGAAGAAGAGGGAACAATTACCACTGCTTTTGATATAAGAGTGCAAAATAAAATTGACCGTTATCACCTTGTCAAGGCAATAATAACTAAACTTAATCTTACAGAAAGATATTCACTCGTTCTTGAAGAAATGGATAGACTGCTTGATAAGCATATCAAATATATTGCAAAGTATGGAGTTGATATGCCAGAAATTGTAAATTGGAAATGGGAAGATTGATTATTTTATAATTAATTTAAATAAGTAATCATACATGTTAAAATGTAAACGTGTTATTGAAAACACTCTTTGAGAAAAATAACAATAAAACAAAAAAATGCTTATATATTAAGCATTTTTTGTGTTTATTTGAAGTTTTTAAATGATTTTAATAACAAATATTACATTTAAAATTGTTTTGTTTTAATATTTTCGTAAATCTTTTCGGCACATTTTATGCCGTCTTGGGCGGAAGAGATTATTCCTCCCGCATAACCCGCACCTTCCCCAACGGGGTATAGTCCATGAATTGAAGATTCATAGTTTTCGTCACGATTTATTGTAAGTGGACAACTACTTCGTGATTCTACAGCGATAAGAAGATTCTCATCTTTTGCAAAACCATTTAGTTTTTTGTTTAAAATTGGAAGAGCTTCTTTAAGGGCTGTTGTCACAAAACTTGGCAAGCACTTTTCTATCTTTGTTAAAGTTATGTTTGGTCTATACGATGGATTTATATTAGAGTTTACTCTTTTCCCAAGAAACTCTCCAACGCTTTGGGCTGGTGCATGATAGTTGTTCCCACCCAACGCAAATGCGAGACGCTCATATTTATCTTGAAATTCAATTCCTGCAAGTGGGTGAGAGGAGTGATAATCTTCTGGTGTTACATTGACTAGAAGAGCACTGTTGGCGTTTTCTTTATCTCGTGCAAATTCACTCATGCCATTTGTAACTATTCTGCCTTCCTCACTAGAAGATGCAACGACTTGTCCCCCGGGACACATGCAAAATGTAAACACACTTCTTCCACTTGGCAGGTGTGTTACTAGTTTGTAATCTGCTGGTGGCAAAAGGTGAGCACTTTTTCCATATTGAGCAATGTTTATGTCGCTCTGTTTTTGTTCAATTCTTACACCCATAGCAAAAGGCTTTTGAGATAATTTTACGCCTTTTTCGTACAAAAGTTTAAATGTATCTCGGCCGCTATGACCTACGCAAAGCAAAAGGTGATTTGTTGCAATCTTCTTGCATTCTCCGCTATTGAGGTCAAGCACAGTGACCGAAATTATCTGCCCATTATTAGTGTCAAAATCAGTCATCTTATGGCTGAAATATATTTGACCGCCCAAATTTAAAATTTCTTCGCGAAGAGATTTTACAACATTTTTAAGTTTGTCGCTCCCTATGTGAGGTTTGGCGTCATAGAGTATTTCTGGTGGTGCACCGAAATTGACTAATTCTTGTAAAACAGCCTTGCAGTGCCTATTTGAAACGTTGCTGTTTAATTTTCCATCGCTAAATGTTCCCGCACCACCTTCTCCAAATTGAACATTAGAAAAAATGTTTAACTTTCCTTTTCCCCAAAACTCCAAAACATCTTTTTCTCGTTCGTCAACCTTTTTCCCTTGTTCCAAAATTACAGGCTTCAATCCCATTCTAGCGAGTGCTAGACCTGCAAACATTCCACTTGGACCAAAACCAATTATTACAGGAGACGGATTGATAGATTTTTGTTCGTATTGAAGTGAAAAGTCTTCCTCTTCATATTTCAAATCTTTGAAGTTGTTTTCAAGATTTTCTTCTAGTTCTACGATTGCTGAAATCATATAATAAACATTTGGCTTCCGTCTTGCATCGATTGATTTTTTAAAAATTTTAATCTTTTTTATTGTTTTTTGAGGTAAATTAAGCGTTTTTGCACAAATTATTGATAATTTTTCATCAGTATAAGGTGGAATTATTTTTAAATTATCAAGTTTTATCATAAGTTATCTCCTACAATCTTTCCACTCGTGAAAGCCCATTGCAAATTGTATCCTCCGCATTCGCCGTCTACATCACATGCTTCGCCAATAAAATAAAGATTACTAAATTTCTTGCTTTCGAGGTTTTTTGTTAACGATTGAAGTTTAACTCCGCCAGAAATAACCTGATTATTATCATAAGTGCCCTTTACTTCAAAAGTGAAGTTCTTTATGTGTTTAGCGAGGCTTCTAGCATCGTCATTTGACAAACTTGAAAGCGGGAGTGATTCGTCTAAACGGACGCGATTTAAAATTTCGTAACCAATGGCTGGAAGAATAAAACCATCAAAAATATGGCTTATTTTTCTAGGAAGCATCTTCCTAGATAATAAGATATTTTCGATTTCTTTCTCACTTTTATTTGGGAAAATATCAATCGAAATAGTTCCTTTAAAGTTTTTAATTCTTGCGAGTCTTGCCGAAAGATTAAAGATACATATTCCACTTAATCCGCTGTCTTTAAAAAGCACTTCGCCATTATCTTTAAATTTTTTTCCGTTTGGCAATGAAAGTGAAACTTCGCAATTTGTGATTTTAGAACCAGAAAGTGAACGGGTGGGTGCTGTTTTAAGTGCCACTAGGCTAGGGTATGGATTAGAAATTTCAACGTCAAATTGTTTTTTTGCAAAATCAATACTTTTCCCTCCCAAAGCATAAACGAGTTTATGGCAACAATAATCTTCATCATTAGTTTTTATCATAAAGTTTCCATTTCCTTCTTTTACACTTTGAATTTCTGTATTCCCAAAAAATTTCACTCCGCTTTCTTCAAGAGCAAGTTCCAAAACTGTTGTAACCGATTTTGCACTATTAGATAATGGATATATTCGTCCTTCATTGTCAACATATGATTCGAGGCCTATTTGTTTGAAAAATTTAATAGTGTCCTCACTTGAAAATCGTTCTAGGAAATTGTCAATATTTTGATTAAAAAATATGCTTGACATATTTTGGTTTGTCAAGTTGCATCGGCCATTGCCTGTCACTAAAATTTTTTTCGCAGGTCTATTATCTTTGTCTAAAATGGCAACGTTCTGGCCCTTGCGTCCTGCACTAATTGCACAAACACAACCACTCGCACCACCGCCCAAAACTATAACATCAAAAAATTTCATTTTTCACCTAAAAATAGTTTAGCATAAAAATCATTTAAAATCAAAATATTTACTTTCCGTTGTTTATATTTTTGTCTTTTGGTAAAAATTGTTATAGAATTCGAGGCGAAATGGATAAAAAATACAAGTTTATGCTTGCAAATCATATTGTAGGAACGGCACTATGCCTTTTGATGCTTATTTTTTGTGCATCAAATTTTATTACGGGAAACGAAAATCTTACGGGGATAAATTTAATAATTGCCCCTAATGGAGACCCAATAGCTTCAACGATTTCAATTTCGATAGTGTTTATGATAACCATACTTGCTGTTATGGGAATTGTGAGTTTTTGTCTCCTTCTTGCTGACTTTGAAATTATTGAGAATGAAAAAACATTGGATATGCTTGTAAAATTTCAACTTATTTTAGCGTTGTTTTTAGTTACACTGACGTTTGTAACATTAATATGTTTGAAATTGAAAACGACTGAATTGAATCGTGGGCAGTCTTCACAAAATACTTTGGGTATAGGCGGTGTTATAAATTTTGTTTTTTCGCTTGTTCTTCTTACGCAATCATTTGCATTGAGATATATTGACAAAATTGACTTTGAAAAGATTAAATAACAAAATCGTAAAAAGAAAAAGGTTAAAATAAACTTGTTATCCAACTAAATTTCGTTTTTTACTCAATTTTTATTAGTTTTTTGACACTTATAGATGAATTTTAAAATAATTTATGATATAAATATTTTGTATTAAAGAATTTAGTTTTAATTCGTTTATCCTGTCAATGATAATTAAATCACTTTGCAACATGTTTTTATGTCACCAATATGTTGTGCAGAATAAAAAAGAATGTCTATTTAGAAATTGACATACATACAAAAAATTGTTTTTAATTTATCGTCATTGTTGGTTAATATGTTTAAGTGGTTAATACGATAAATACAATCTGTGAGAGATTGTGAATTTGTAAAAATTTATTTGTAAGTTTTAGATAAACTATATAAAATATGCTATCATGTTAATAGAGGAGGAGTTATGTGGTGGAGTAAAGTGTGTTCTTTATTGAGCAATTTTTTACCTTTTGGTATTTATTTGCTAGTTTTAAGTTTTGTTTCCAATTTTAGTTGGGTTCTTCGTGGCGTTTTTATTGGTCTTGTTTTAATACAGTTTATTTGTGTTTTAATGTTAAAATATACAATTAATAAATATGTCGCAAAATTCCCATATTCGGGCAAAGAATACAAAATTGTGAGAGTGACAAGAGATAGAAATTCATCTTTAAATTTTTTAGTAACAAATATATTCCCATTAATTTCACTGGATTTAAGCAATTATGGAATGATAGCATTTACAATAATAACTATTATCATCGTCATAATACTTTTCTTCAAAAATAATTTATATCTTTACAACCCAATACTCGAAATTTGGGGATTTAGAATATATAATATTGAACTAGAAGAGATAAATGAAAAAGAAACCACCCAAAATGTGGTTTCTAAAACATTAATATCAAGTAAACTTATTCCGCTAAATTCTAATATTAGAATCAAGGAATTTGAAGATGACATTGCTTTTAATCAATAATTTCGTTTCCAGGGGCGTTATAAATTTGGTCTATATCAATGTAATCTCTTTTTAAATCATTGCACAAAAATTTACTAATTATTTTTTGTTTGTCTTCGGAGTCGAGGAGTAAGTCTCCTTGACTATTTTTTTGAATGTTATACTTTTTCAAAAAGTTTTGTGCATATTTATTCTCTGATTTGAGGGCAATCAATTTTCTCTTATCGTAATTGTTGTAGCAATAATAATTTTTGCCTTTTAAAGAATAAGACTCTAATGCGGCAATTGAATCTTTGCTAAAAAGATTTGCTGATTTTATGTCGTTCATCGCTTCTATCATTTGTTCTTTTAAACTATTTTCAAGTCCAAACACTGATTCAATTAAATTGCTAAAAAGGTATACCTCATTGTCAAAAATACAAGCAGACAAAGATAAAGGAAATTTTAAGTCGTATTTTACTGGTTTTGCAGTTCCTGAATTATCAATGCTAAATATAAATTGTTTGCATTTTACAAATGGAGTTCCTTTGCAAAATAAATATACATCTTTATCTTCAAGTTTAGTGTAAATAGCCAAACAATTCGCATATTTCTTTGCTAAAGAAACATTTTCTGTATTTGAAATGGCTAACTGACTTAAACAATTCTTTATTTTACTTGAATTTCCATTATCCAAATTGAGATCAATAAAATCAATGGTTGTTTTATTATTGCTGTAATTAAATTCTTTTATTTCGCTAGTTTTCGAAATAGATGACTCGGCCTTGTTGAGTAGGGTTTCAATATATTCCTTAATGTCGCTGGTTTTTAAGTTTATTCTGTAACAAGGATAGTTAAAGAGAGCCTCTTTTTCGCTATATTTAGTTAAAAAAGCCATAACCGACATTTCTGCGGAACCATTTGGCAAATTGTGGATTTTGCTTTTTAGTTCTATTAAGAACTCTTTCAATTCATCGGTGTTTTTCATTAAACCTCCATTATTATGGATTCATTATACCATAAAGTTTCTAAAAAGTACAGATATTTGTAAAAAATTGTAAAATATATTTGCTTTTAATCAAAAAATGTCACAAAATTAACAGCTCCATTTTGTGGCTAACCAGAATAAAATTTTTCGGCAGTAGTTAAACATTCCTTTATAATCTTGATTTATTATTTTTCTGAACATAATATAGTGGTTGTTTAAACTTACTTTATATATCTCGTTATAATTGAAACGCAAATATTTTAAAGAAACATTTAAAAAAATTAGCAAGAAATGGGTAGCCCCGTATCGACCTTGTGTGTCAAGAAATGTTAGAGATGACATTTTGATAAACAAAAAGACGCCATGCTAGCGTCTTTTTTATTGAAAATTGGTGTGACTATGCATATTTGAACTGCAGACCTATCGCTTAGGAGCAACAAAATATTGTCATTTTAACTTTTTTATCGCTCACTTTCGCGATTATTACAAACATTATAACACCTAACTTGCAAAATTCCAACCAACTTTTCTATCTTTTGAAACATAAACATAAACCAATTCAAATCCACGGTACAGAAATGGTGACTTTTTGAGCAATTTTAAGGTTTGGGTACAATTTGGCACTTTTATGACACATTGAGATATTGATTTATTACTCTACATTATGATATAATTTTTAAAAGGAGGCAAAATATGATTCACTTCAAAGAAGAGTTAAGAAACAAAGCAGATTTGCTACACACAATTAAAGAGTATGCAGATGCATTTAAGGATTTGTCAAAAATTGAATATACCGTTACACATATATATGAATTTGGTGGAATCGAGAATGCAAAGAGTTTGCATAAAGAATTATTTGAAAAATATCCAGAAATATTAGCTATGCTAACGGTTGCAGAAATGTTGCCTAGAGTTAATACACCTTTAAGAAATAAAACTGTTCAACAGATACCAGAAGTAAGCGATCTAATTCAAGATAAGTTCGGGATATATACTCACATATTGTTAAAATCAAAAGACATAAAAGAGATAAAAGATTTTATAGATTATGTTGATTAAAAATTTCAGAACATATCTTAAATGTAATCTTGATCACACGGTCAATTTCAAGAGATTGGAGTTGACCTTTTTCTATGTCAAATCGAAATATTCTTTCCACTTTTCTTTTGAAAAGCCTTTTACGAACTTGTCTTTAAGTTCACAAATCTTATTTAATTGCAACTGCTCTTCGGCAGTTCTTTTTTCATTTTCTAGTATATCTCTGACTAGTTGTAAAACGTGGTTCAACTTTCTCACCTCCATTTGAAATAATGCTACAATACTTTGCATAGTCTTCGCCATTGCTATTTACAAGCAATATAATGTCCGATTGCAAACAGCAAAACATTAATACATGCCAAACCCCTTGTGTATCAATAAACATATCTTTTTTGTGACAAGAAACAAAAGGCATTTCTTCCATAAGATGCTCACGAAAAGGAATAAAGTCTCGCTTAGATAAATACACAACTCTTTCAATTACATATTCACATTCCAAACCTTCGCCTCTGTCGAGTTTATTTCTTAGCAACCGTGCATTTGCCATATCGAATAAAAACCTTGCTTTCATGGATGCCTACCTTAACGAAAACGCATCTTTACAAACTTTGTAAGTGTGATTGATGTATTCCTTCGATTCGATTTTTGTAATTCTCCAATCTCAACACAAAATTTTAAAAATTCAATACATTGTTCATCGTTTAGGCTTGAAACAAATTGCATCTTCAATTCATTAACTTTTGCCATTTTATTATTCAATTCATCTGAACCTACGAACGACTTATTAACCAAATCAATTATTTTTTTCATAACACCTCCTCGGGTTGTTGTGTGTTTTACCGTAAAATAATATTTTTTGCAAGTCTTTTGCAAATGTTTCTAAAAAGATATTACAACGCTATCCTAAGGGGTTGCTGTATTCAGATAACCCAAGTGCTTTAATGCCAACAGTGTTTCATTAAAAATTTATAAAAATCCCTGGACTTATATGATTTATTAAAGTATTATTCATGTTAACATTAAAAGCGTTAAAAAATTTGTGTTTTGTAGATACAGAAATGACTTTTATGTGTTATAATAAAGGTGGAGGCAAAAATGCAAAATAAGATCTATTTTAGAGAAGACAACGCTACTATAGTTTGCGATGATATGTTGACAACGAAAAAGATCAGACCAGAAAGCATAGATCTTATTGTCACTTCGCCACCATATAACTTAGATATAGATTACAAGTCACATGATGATAAACTTGAATATCAAGAATATC
Organism: uncultured Clostridia bacterium; assembly: GCA_934793215.1. Classification (GTDB taxonomy): domain Bacteria; phylum Bacillota; class Clostridia; order Christensenellales; family UBA1242; genus Caccovivens. The sequence continues at coordinate 178,268 of CAKVOP010000001.1, forward strand.
TTAAATTTACGAAAAGATGGTTAAAAAAATGTCTGTCTTTACTTAAAAGTGATGGTAGAATGTGCCTAAATATTCCACTTGATACAAATAAAGGTGGACATCGTAGTATTGGTGCGGATATTACAACTATTGCAAAAGAGGTTGGATGGAAATATCATTCTACCATAATATGGAATGAAGGTAATATATCAAAATCATCTGCTTGGGGATCTTGGTTGAGCGCATCTAGTCCTTATGTAATAGCTCCTGTAGAACTAATTGTAGTGTTGTATAAAGACAATTGGAAAAAGACTACTGGAAGTAAAATAAACGACATTACAAAGGAAGAGTTTGTTAAATGGACAAACGGAGTATGGACGTTTAAAGGTGAAAGCAAAAGAAAAATAGGACATCCTGCTCCATTCCCAGTAGAATTACCAAAAAGGTGTATAAAACTTTTCAGCTATAAAGGAGATAATATTTTAGATCCTTTTATGGGTAGCGGATCTACTGTAATTGCGGCCAAACTGTTGGGACGCAATGGTATTGGAATTGATAAAGAACTGCAATATTGTGAACTTGCAATGCACCGTGTATTAAAGGAGACAAAATGAAAAAAAACATAACATATATTGATCTATTCTCTGGACCTGGTGGATTATGCACAGGTTTTAAAAGCGAAGGTCTAGTTCCTAGAATCGCAGTGGATTTTAGTGAATTTACAGTGAAAACCTATGCCGCCTCTCACAGTGCAGAGATATATGAATTAGAAGATTTAATAAAAAACATTGGTCATCTAGAAAATATTTTATCTAAGACAGATAAAACATGCGTGATTCACGGAGATATAAACAATGTTTCCAACGAATTAATAAAAGAAATTTTGAACAAAAAATTTAATGAAGATTCAGTTGATATCGTTACTGGCGGTGCTCCATGTGAAAGTTTCTCAATGGCTGGGAATCGATTAGAAGACGATAAAAGAAATGACTTATTCTCAAATATATTAAGAATTGGACATTGTGTGGATGCAAAGTTTGTCATGTTTGAAAATGTGCCAGGATTACTAACAAAAAAACGTAATGGTAAAGCTGGTGGTCAGATTGAATATGTCATAAATGAGTTTGAAAAAGACGATCCAACAACTCATAACCACTATAATTTGGCTAGTAAGGATAAAGAAGTATATAAATGTCTTGCATCAGATTATGGTACACCGCAAAAAAGAGAAAGATTGTTTATTGTTGGTTGTAACAGTAAATACAAGGAGAATACTTTTACATACCCAGAAAAAACACATGGTAAAGGCAGAAAATTTAGCAACATAACTGTAAAAGATGCATTCAGATATTTACCTATTATCCATAGCAATGATGGCGCTGAAGAAATGGTTTCTCAACCAAGCTACGAGGAAGACTATAGAAATGGCAAAATTACAGAGGGGGCTTATCTCTATTACAAATTTATATATGGCGACGACTATTGCGAAAAACCAGGATTTGACAAACAAAAAACCACATATCAAAAGTCTCTAAACCATAGTAAAAAAATGATTAGACGCTTTGAGAATATCAAACAAGGTGAAGGCATGCAGTCAGCTGTTGATAGATTGATCTCTGAAGGTAAATCTGATGTCGTAAAAGAATGCTTTCCTAATAAGATATACAGTTCTCGAAATAGGCGTCTAAAAGAAAACGAACCAAGTTACACAGTGACATCGCATTGTCTAGATGAAATGGTTCATCCAACAGAAAACAGACAATTGACGCCAAGAGAGGTTGCAAGACTTCAAGGATTTCCGGATTGGTATACATTTGAAGGCCCTTACGTTAAATTCCATAGTGACCCACAGCAAGATAAATATGAACAAATTGGCGATGCAATTCCAGTAATTATGGCAAAAGCACTTGCAAAAAGTTTTGTTGAGGCGATAAAGAAATTAAAAAAATAGGAGTTCTAATGAACTCCATTTTTTATGCTTTAAACTGTATCTTTTTGCCTTTTGAACCAGTTGCATACGTCCAACTTAAACCTGTTCCAAATCCACCTTTCTTTAAATTCCCGTGTTTATCATACATGATCGAATCAATATAACTTTCAATGTCATAAACTTTATAGGACTTCAAAGAATTGTCATTTTTATTAATATCGAATTTGACTATCATTGTTGGGATTCTAATGTCATTACTAACAACAGGAGAACCTGTGATGACCCATCTAACGAAATTTCTAGCAATCGGTTTTAACTTTTCTGTTAATATATCTTTTTCTTCTTTTGTGAAATTTTTTGCTGATGCATCTGTTTGGTGTTTTTTCAATAATCTAATTAATTCTGGATCGGTTATTCCTACTTCTTTAACTATTGTATCAACATCGAATTCTGCAAAAGCAACTTTCTTCGCTGTAGATTGTTTAACACTTATAGGGAATTTTTTGTCATCATTTAATGTCATAATAACATCGGTTTTAGATAATCCATGAGACATTCTTACAGGCACTGGGTCTGTTGCTGTAATCTTTTTAACTACATTACGATCTATATTATAATCGTTCAAAATGTCCGAGAATAAAACATATTCCCAGTCTTTGATATGTTTAGATGCTCTATATGCTGAGATGTAATCTACATTTTCAAGTGTATTAACGACAAATTTTTCATAAACGTCACCCAACTTATCTTGTAAAACACCAAAAGATAAATTGGCTATATTATATTCTTTATATAAGTTATCTAAAACTAATGACTTCATATGCATTTCTCCTACATATGAAGTATATCAAACTAAATTAAAAAAGTCTATTAAATGATTAAAAGGAATAACAAAATCAAGGAAATATGGTATAATGAAAATATGAAAGCGTTGATTATTAAGAAGCCTTGGATTGATTACATCCTTGACGGCAAGAAAATTTGGGAAATTCGTGGTAGTAATACTCGAATTCGTGGAGAAATTGAGTTAATACAAGATGGCAGTGGTTTAGTGGTCGGCAAATGTGTGTTAGTAGACTGTATAGAATTATCGTTGAACGATTATCAAAACAATAAAAATAATCACTGTATTGCCAGCACAGAAAAGATGCCATATAAAAGGACTTTCGCGTGGATAATTAAAAATGCACAAAGATACCCTACACCAAGAAAATATAAGCATCCAACAGGCGCGGTTATTTGGGTCAACTTAGAGAACGGATAAATTCCGTTCTTTTTTGTTAAATTTAGAAAAAACATATTAAAGTTATTGAAATTTATGTTATAATAAAAGTGAGTTGGAGGCAAGATGGCTTTTGTAGATACGTATAAACAGATAATGAGAAATGGATATGATAAGATAGTGTATTCCTATGACAAGTCTGTGGGGAAATATGAATACATACCATTTTCTCATGCGAATATTGATACTTGGAAAGAAGATTTTGTTGAAGTACTAATAAATAATCTTCTTAATTATTGTTATGAACCAAACGAATTGGAAGCCATATATAATCCAAATGTTCCAGAACTGAGGAAATATATTAACAAGGCCATAAAAGATAGACTAAATCACAAGACTACTCAAGAACAAAAAGATGGTTTGTGTGGAGAGTTGTTAATAGATTTAATATTAAGGATGGAAAATGAAAATAACAATATGCTTATTTGTAGGCCAAAGTATCAACAACTGGGAGCAAAAGCAGAATTAAAAAATTATGATGTTTTAATGTTTAGAGAGATTGACGATAACATTACACTTATTTTAGGGCAAGTCAAAACTGGTGGGTTTGATTATTGTACGAAAAATATGAAGACAGATCTAGACACAAAATATGATGAAACATATTTTGGTAATGCAATTTGTTATGTTGCAGATAGAAGAATATCAGATTGCCCCAATAGAGCATTACTAAATATTATATCAGACTTAAATGCCATTGCTTTAGGAACAGATGATACAGATATACGCAATAATAAAATTTGCGAATATGTAAAGGGAAATAATATTAAAATTGAAATCCCATGTTTACTGCTATATGGAAAAGATACAGTATACGCTGATATAAACAAGATAAAAGAAAATATTAATACTGAAGTAAAACTAGTAAAAAACTTTTTTGATAGTTTATCATTTAATATATACGATTTTAATTTTACTATATCGTTTTATATCTTTCCTGCTAAGAGTATAACTGAATTAAGAGAAAGTATCATGGATTATAAAGTGGAGGTGCTAAATGGATAAATATATAGTACGAAACTTTATTGAAGCAATAAATAATTTTGATGGCACAGACAATGCTAGAGAAATACTAAAAGACCATGTATGCTTTATTTCAGAGCATAAAAATGAATTATATGATATTTATCCTATTGACGAATTATTGCATATTGCATCGCAGAAACTTAAAGTTTTTGGGTATGACGAAATGAACAATATTAAACATATTGAAACGTCTGATACCTCTAGTATAGTTGACACTGCAATCAAAAATTATCATCGTTCTGCCACAAGTACTGAAGACGAAAACATCATATTAGATGGATTACAAAAGAATATAATAGATGCTTATCAGAAATTAGATAATCGAAGAATTATGGTCTCTGCCCCCACATCGTTTGGTAAATCGTATTTATTGCAAGAAATTCTTTTAAATAATGCTCAAGAATATGAGAATGTTATGATTATATTGCCAACGATTGCGTTGTTAAATGAGAATGTAAATAAATATCAAGAATTAATAAAAAAAGGAAAAATAAAATATAACATTGTTTCAACAAATTATGAAGACCTAGACCTTTGCGCAAGAAACCTTTTGATATTTACACCAGAGAGAGCGTTAAAATTCTTGGGCAAATTTGATTTGAAAATTAACTTCTTCTTTTTTGATGAAGTTTATAAAATTGAAGAGAGATTGGATATCACAAAAGATACACAATCTGGAGAAGATGTAATTAGCGGGAATGATAAAAGAGCTTCTGCTTTTAGAATATGCTTATATCTGCTTGCAAAAACAGTAAAAGACTATTATATTGCTGGGCCATACTTAGATTTGGGAAACAAAAAATGCATCGGCCTAAAAAAATTTTTAACAAACAATCGAGTTAAAATATTCCAAGTTAAATTTGATCCAACATTAAGGATAACTTATGATGCGTGGAAAATTGTTGATATAACAGAAAATAATTCAATAATCCCAGAAGCTATATCTTATAAAACAAGATTGGAACAACAAAATCAAGTTGGAAAGTTAACTCGAATTAAAAAATTTATTGATGAACACAATTTAGGCAAAACTATAGTTTACTTAAATTATCCTTCTAAAATAGTTGATGTCCTAAAATCGTGCGATATATTTGATACCCAACCAATTAAAAACAAAGAATTAGAAGAGTTCATTGCTCACTTAAAAACAAAATATAATGTAAATATGTATGGAATCTCTAGTGTAGAATATTGGACATTAATTAAATGCTTAGAATTTGGCATTGGAATACATCATGGCAAAATGCCAAAGTATATACAAAATGAAATTTTAAGACAATTTAATAAGCCAGATGGTTTGAATTATTTGTTTTGCACTTCTACCATTATAGAAGGTGTCAATACAGTTGCTAGAAATGTTGTAATGTTATCAAATAGTTATGGTTCTGGAGACATAAAAAAATTTGCATTTAAAAATATTAAAGGGCGCGCTGGAAGATATTATAGTAATTTTATTGGGAATTTGTTTTATTGTGATGCTGAACAAAAGAAACTTGATGATTCAGAATATATGCATCTTGAGTTTTTAAATTATGGAGACAGTCCTCTACTTACTATCGACTTGGACAATACAGAAAAGGAAGACTTGTCTCAAAATAATAATGCAGAAAAAGTAAAAAGAGAAAATAGATACAATAAAAATTTATTACCAGACGATGTTTTCTATCAAAATAGATTGTTTGATAGACTAGACCAAGAAAAAATATTATTAAAGATATTAAATGAATCTAATTTCGATAGATTGTATGAACTTACTCAAAAAGTTATAGGGCATGGATTAAGTTTTTTATCTTTAGTAAAAGAAGTATTAGATCTAGAAGAAGATCTTCTTCTTGGTGCATCGGTTAAAAATCAGCCAGAGGATAAACAAAAAGAAATTTTAGCGAAATATAAATATAAGTTATATTGGATTTTAAAGGAATATGAACGAGAAGGTTTTATAGGTCTGCTAAAATATCAAATGAGCAAAGCAAAGTTCAAAGATGAACTAAAACAAGAAATGGATGATAAGTATAATTTGGTCTTTGAGCAAATTAGGACAACTATAGAATATGATATTCCTAAATATTTAAGTTTATATCAATCATTATTTAACCATGCATGTAAGTTAAAAAACAAAGTTTTTGGGAATGGCGACTTAGATGATGTTATAAAATTCTATGAGATTGGTGCATCAAATGATTTTGGAAGGCTTCTTATAGAAAGAGGGTTCCCAAGTGAATCTGCAAAAATAATTGAATCCGAATTAAGAAAGACAAGAATTGATTTCTTAAACAATTATAAAGTTATTGAATATATAGACAAAAATCCAGATGTAATTTCTCGACTTGACAATTATGAAAAAAAGTTATATTCAAGGATAATCGATCTATATCGAAAAGAAATGTAATTATTAAGAACGGATACTTTCCGTTCTTTTTTATAAAATTATTTTTTATTTTACACGATTTGATGTTTGGTGTGCTATAATACTCTCATAGGAGCGGATTATGAAAGAAAAGATTACATATTCTCATTTGGAAGAAGATCTAGAAGAAAATGAAATAGAAGAAGAAAGAAAAAGACTAGAACAAGAAAAGGACTTTCTACAAATGGTTATCCATGATAATGTAACGAACAGTCCAGGATATAAAAGAATTGTGGAAATTTCAAATATTCTTAATGTCAAAATGATTGCAATGTCAAAGGAAGAACAAAAACAAGAAATTAATGAGTCATCAAAGCAGATAACTGAAAGAGAATTTGATGAAATTGCGAAATCTTATAATGACGAGAAAAAATATGTCCAACTGTTAAAAGGTTACAAGGGTTATGACAATGAATGGAAATTATATACAAGAACAAATGTTGACTGCTTCAACTACTATTTTCACAAAGCAAAATTTATTATAAGATCTTATTATGAAGATTATCAATATTGTATGAATTTACAATTTAAGTATAACACGAGATTTTTAGATTCAAATATGAAAAAACATTATGATATGGTCAAAAGCAACCGAAAAATATCTTCAATGTCACAAGAAGAATTTGAATTTAGATTAGAGTATGTTCGTTTACTGAATAATGCATACAATATCCCAGAGTTGGCTGAATTTACAGAATTAATACACATGCATGGATTTTGTGGACTTTCTGAAGATAAATTGGCAGATTATAAAGGCATTAATATTGGCAGTGCTGAGAATGATTTGAAAAAGTTGTATAAGGCATTGGCTCATGTATTACAAGATAGAGATAAAAACTACATCACTGGTAAAGCATTCTTTGAAAGAAGAGATAAATGTAATATTAATTTAGACGTGAAAGACAAATTAATTGAATTAGGTAAACTGATAGAAATTTATAAAAATTAACTGATAGGACTTGTTCCTATCTTTTTTATGGCGAATTTATGGTAAATAAGCATTTTCCTGATTTATGAGGGGTAATATCATAAAAAACATATGATATTAGACCTTAATATAAAGAAGGAGGTGCAATATGGAACAGCAAGAAAAAATGTGTATTTCAATACAAGAAATGGCTCAGTTGCTTGGAATTGGAATATCATCTGCCTACAAACTTGCAAACGATAAACAGTTTTATCCTGCAAAACGTGTTTGTGGAAGAATCGTAATTCACTACGATTTGCTTGAAAAGTGGATAAAAGAACAAAATAACTAGGAGCGATTATGGAAAACATTTTTACAGAGGTTAAAAATCGTTTGTCCATAAAGGATGTTATTGAGCATTACTCCGCCGCATTGTTTAATAAAGGCAATAAATGCCACTGTCCGTTCCCAGATCATCAAGATGTGAAAAGTCCGTCATTATCAATACTTAAAGATAATAATACATTTAGATGTTTTGGGTGCGACAAATGTGGCAGTGTTGTTGACTTTGTTATGATGTATAAAGGAGTAGATAGAATCCAAGCAGTTAGTATGCTTAATGAAGATTTTAACCTAGGCTTAAATTTAAAAGATCAAAGCAAAAAGAAATTTGATATCAATAAGTATTTGTTGGCGTGTGAAAAAAACATTAGTCAAACAGATTATTTTATTAAACGAGGATTGTCATCTACAACAATTAAGAAACATAGGCTTGGCTATGACAAGGTTAAGAATGCGGTAACAATACCTTACAATGGTAAAATGAATTATGGTCAAATAAGATATATCAATGAAAAGAAATTTTGGAAACCACCTACAAGCGATGTTGGCGCAGAACCGATATATAATGAAAATGCAATAAACGATAAAGATAACGAGCCAATCTTTATTGTTGAAAGCCCAATATGTGCAATGAGTATTGAACAGTACAATTCAAAAGCAATTGCGATATGTGGAGGTGGCGGAGTTTCTAAGTTGGATAAGGCACTTAAAGGCAAGAAAACTGGCAACCTAGGATTTATACTGGCACTAGACAATGATGAGCCAGGCACAAGATATACTGACGAATTTGTGGCATATTTCAAAAGCAAGAGAATTAAATATGCGGTGTGCAATATTTCTGGCAAAGAGAAAGATCCTAATGACTTGCTGAAAAAGTCCTCTGAGGCTTTGGTTAAAAATATAGTCAAAGCAAGAAAGGAATATTTCAGTAAATGTACCTCATATAGAGATTTGAAATCGGCGCAAGAAATTACGAATATGACATTAAAACCTGTCAATTGGTTAGTTAATGACTTATTCCCTACTGGACTAAGTATTATTTGTGGAGCTTCTAAGATTGGAAAGAGTTGGTTTGTGCAAAACTTGTGTTTATCTATAAGTAATGGGGACAAATTTTTAGATAAACCTGCATCAAAAAATGCATGTTGGTATATGGCACTAGAAGACGATGAAAGTCTGTCACAAGCAAGACTTAAAATGATGCTAAAAGGCAAATCTGCACCAAACAACTTTTTTATATCATACGAAATATATCCAATGGACAAGATTGACAAAGATAGACCTACACTAATGGAATATATCGCTGAAAATATAAAAAGAAATCCAGAAATAAAATGTGTGGTTGTAGACACCTTTCAAAAGGTGAGAAGTGCGTCAGCCTATGGCGAAAGCATGTATGCTCATGATTATAGAGACATTTCCACGCTGAAAAAACTTGCTGATGAGTTGCAAATTGCAATAATTCTCATTCATCACACCAATAAAATGAAAGACAGAGATACAGATGGCGATCCATTTGCTAAAATCAGTGGAACTAATGGGCTGATGGCAAGTGCGGACTGTATTTTTTTGTTGGATAGAAAACGTGGAGAACAAGAAGTTCTATTTGCGTTTACTGGAAGAAAAATAAGGTGTGATACTTGGACAATATGTCAAAGCGAGGTGGATATGACTTGGTCAAAAGTAGGAACTGCCGAAGAAGAAGCCTACAAAAAGAAATTAAAGGAATACAACCACAGCCCTTATGTAATTACAATCAAGCATTTGCTTGCTGTAAACGATGGAGATTGGAGTGGGTCTTCCACTAAGTTTATAGAAGAACTTGGCAAACTCTATCCTAACGGAATGCCAATAAATCCTATTCCTTCTGTCGTTGAAAAAGATATAAACGAAATATCTGAAAGCTTAAAGCAGTTTGATCAAATAATTCACTTAAATACAAACCCACATGGTGGGACAAATGGTAGACAACATAGGTTCTACTACATCAATAAAAAAAGAGAACAAACTTATATATCTTAGAACACTGTTATTCTCGTTATTGCTGTTATAGGGACAATTAAAATAACAGCAATAACACCTATAACAGTAAAAAGGTATATAGAAAAAATTAAAAAACTAGGAGTAAATATGTTTGAACATTATGACTTTTATAAAGCCAGTCAATTTCTGGCAAAAACAAATCAATGTAAATGGATAATACAAGGAGTTACTGGACTTTTGCAATATGATGAAAGAGATATCCTTAACACCATTAAAAAGTTAAAGCCTTGCAATTATTATATGATTGAAAAACTTTATTATAAGATAATGCAAGATATGGATTATGAAGTTCCATTTACATTAGAAGAACTCTTAATTTGTATTAAAAATTATCCAAAAAGTAAATATAGAAAATTCAATCAAAACGCATATGATTATGTAAAGACTTTATATGAAAGATTGCAACACTTATTCCCAGTCTAAGCCCCAGGGGCGGTCAAATCTCTACGAGAGTCAACTACCAGAACGGGCAGGCAGTCGCACACAAACTTTCGCGTAATCAAAAATCAAAATGATAATCAAAATATTGAAAATATTACTAGTAGATCATTTCACTAGTATTTTTTATTACTAAAAGTTTTATTTGAAAAGTAAAAAAACACGAAAATAATTCAAAAAATAATCAAAATAAAAAAATTAAGGAATGTTTTATAATTTGCGAAAACTTGATTGAGAAAGTCTTTTCAAGCGACTGTGAGCAAATTTAAGGCAAATAAGAGCAATATTACAAAGATATAAGAAAACAAGATTACAAAAAGACAAAGTTTCAAGGATACAAATATAAAAAATCTTTTATTTTATTTGGCTGTTCGCTGGACTTTAATATTCTTTTGCGGTATGTGTTGTACTAGCAAAAGTACAAGTCCAGTTGAGAACAGCACACTGGAGGTATCAATGCAAAGAATAAGGACTATTACTGAGACGTTACAGATGTTGAAGAAAGAAGATCCAGAAACTTGTTTAAGTGAGTTTCTAATTAGGAAGCTTGCGAATAACTACAAAATCCGTTCTATCAAAACTGGCAACAAGGTGCTGATTGATTACGACTCCCTACTTGCTTTCTTGCAGAGTAAAAGTTACGAGTTGCCAATGGAACAAATCATTATTGGATAAGGAGAAAGGTTATGCCATGTATAAAGAAAAATGTGCTAGACACGGGTGCGATTTCATATCGCATCCAAGTCAAAGCCAAAAATGAAAGGACTGGTAAGTTTGAGGCAAAGGTAATGACTTGCAGAAAACCAGCAGAATTAACTGAAAGGCAATACGAAAGAGAACTGCAAAGAATTGCCTTTGAGTTTGAAGATAAGTTTCGCAAATCAATGAATGGCTTGCTTGTCGTAGATAACGACATATTGTTTATAGATTATGCCAACAAATGGCTTGAAAAAGTTAAGAATACAAAGTCGCTCAATTACTATGTAAAGGGAAAAGACAGCATCAAAAAGTTTTATGCTTACTTTGGAAATATTAAACTAAATCAAATCACGCCAGTTATGGTACAAGGTTTCTTGGATGAAATGAGTTTCAAAAAAGTTGAAAAGAAAAGTGCTGTGATGATTAAAGACATAACGCAATATCTTAAATCGCATTGCATAAAACTGGTAGACGCAACAAACAAAACTGGTATATCAAGGTCAATATTCTTCTCTGCCACAAGCGGACACGGAATAAGAGTTGAGAATGCTGAGCGAATATGTAAAGAATTAGGACTAAAATATGACGAATATTTTAGAACGGAAGTTATTAGTCATCCTTATGCAAAAGAGACAATACTCAAACTTAAACGAACATTTGCAACAATCTTGGCGGAGGCAAAAAGACAAAGGCTTGTTGAACATAACTTCGCAAGCAGAGATTATATTGCACCAATACAAGGTTACAAAAAAGAGATACAAATATTAAATGACAAGGAGGCAAAGATACTGGCGCAATACTTGGATACAGAACCAAATCCACGCTGGAAGATTGCATTATTGACAATCTTGTTTATGGGATTAAGGCGTGGCGAACTTGCTGAACTTGAATGGAAAGACATTGATTTTGAAAACAAAACAATGACAATTCAAAGATCGGTGCAAGATATTGTTGGCTTTGGTCTTATAACCAAAGATCCAAAAACTGAAAACTCAAAACGCACAATATCAATGCCAGATAAACTCATAATATATTTAAAAGAATATCAAGTGTGGTGGGATAATCAAAAACATTACTTGGGCGACCGTTGGAAAGATACTGACAGATTATTCTGCACAGAAGACGGAAAAACAATCTCACTAGGGCTATTCAGAGTTTGGCTACAGAAAACACTTGCAAAAGCGGGCTTGCCAAAAGTATCTCTTCACTCACTTCGTCACACAAATATAACCTTGCAACTGATTGCTGGTGTAGACATGAAAACCGTATCCGCACGTGCTGGTCACAGTAAAGCATCAACCACCAGCGACTTCTATAGCCACTTCATAAAGAATTCAGATATTCACGCAAGTGAAATAATTAACAAGATATTCGAATAAATCTTCAATTTAAATAAAATGACAACAATAGTATTACAAATTGTCTTTCTTGTGTTATAATGTCAGCATCAACGGAGGAAAGATGGAAGATAATCCTTTGCAAAAACTTGCAAATAAATATTCATATGAAGCTGTCGATTGTAAAGTAAACCAATTTGTAGATAATTTAAAAAGATATGATGTTGCTAACGTTTTGGTAAAACTTGTTGAAAAGTCATTTGTTTTTGCTAATAATTCTGAGAGTAAAAAAGCTGAAGATTATAGAATGATGATTGGTTATATTCAGTCGCTATATGCGGGCAATATCTTCACAAATACTTTACATTGTAAAGAAAAAGAATTTAATGACCTAATCGAAGACTGTAATAGTATTATAAACTCATGTATGATTGCAGAATCTATAAATACACCTATTGATGAATCACTTGCAGACTTTTCATCGAGATTATATGAAATAAGTCAAGGCAAAACATATCCCATCTTTGCTCCTTGGATTTTAGAGAATTTGTTAAAGCCTCAAGACAGCTTATTAAAAGAATCTTATGGTATTACGGCAGATGAAGTAATCACAGGTTTGTTAAATATAGCAAAAGCACTTACTGAGGCGGCGGCTTATATAATTAACGGCAACTGTTTAAGCAAAGATATGTTAATGGTAAAAAAAATCACAAATTGGCCTGACAACTTTATTAATGATTTATCATTTGAAAATGGTATTGCAGAAGAATTTTCTACTAGAGATAAGTTTGCTAATTGGTTTAATATTGAAATGCCAACAAAACAAAAACCATTTATAAAAATAGATGGCATAAGTTATTTGTTTGAATTTAGTATCGTTTTTGATAACTTTTATAGATCAATACAAAAAGCTATTTGTAAACAAAATAAGCATTTTATCGATGTGTGGCAAGAAAATCAGAAGGAAGCATCAGAAAATTTTGCGACGGGTTTATTTTCATATCCATTATTGGGGTCATTTTGTTCACTAAATAACTATTATAGATTGGATAAAAACAACTGGATTGAAAATGATGCCATAATTGTTTATAAAAACATACTATTTGTTATGGAAGTTAAAGCAGGTTCTTTTACTCCGAGATCAGTAATCTTAGATAATGAGTCGCACAAAACAGCAAAAAAATCATTAATAGAAAAGCCTATATTTCAAAGTGAAAGATTAATAACAAAATTAGATAGAGATAAATCAGTTGAAATATTCGATGCGAGTCATAAAAATAAGATTTGTACTTTAAAAAGAGAGGAATTCAAATTCATAATTCCAATTGTGGTCACGCTTGATCCAATAGGAGAGATACTTTCTATGTATAGAAATAAAGAAGAACTTAACTTCTTACCTATCAGTTTAGAAGATTTAGCGATTTATTCAAATTTTTTTGAAAATGAGCCAATATTTTTTATTCACTATCTGCTAGAGAGAGTAAAAAATATTAATATAAAAAATTTTATGATTAACGATGAATTGGATTTCTTGGGTGGTTATTTAGCAAATAGAAATTTTAATCATCGATATAATCATTTGGTTGAAGAAGAAGGACTCGAAGAGTCTAATATTGGAAGTCTTTGGGTTGATAATATGCACGAGCAACTTGATTTATATTTTGGTTGTGCAATGAGTACAAAAAAGCCCCAATTTAATGTCTCAGATTTTATATATGATTTAATCAAGAGTTTTGAGAAAAACTTAAATGCTAATTTATTAAATCTAGCAATAATAATTTTAGGCCAAAACGATATGTTTCATGACAACTTAGAGGATTGCGTCTCTAAGATAATTAATAGACAAGCTGTTACAAATAAATTTGCAAGTATAACAATCTTTTTTGAGGATAATGCTGAATTTATACCTATTCAACTTTTCGCAAATGATGATAATAATATTTGCACTACAGAAGAAAAAGCAAAAAAGTACGCTTTGGCAACTATGAAAGCAAGAGGATATGCCAATATTTACTATTTAATTATAAACACTAATCACGGAAAAATATCTTCAATAATTGCAAAATATCTTAATGAAGAAAATTTTATTGATGTAGAGACATCAGAACTTGAGTTCTTGCAAAGTTATATTCAAACCAATTCATTGCCACTAAATAAATCAGATAAAACAAAAGACAAGAAAATAGGGAGAAATGACTTGTGTCCATGTGGTAGTGGTAGAAAGTATAAGAAGTGTTGTTTGAATAAATAATGACGGACAATTGTGTTTAGATTATAAATAGCTTATTAATGAGCCTTTTGTTTCGCTTAAGAATTTTTCAATCATGTTGAATAGTATCTTTGACACATTAATAAAAGAAGCAGCGTTTATTAAGATGTCTCTACTCTTATCTTTATTTCCTATAGCCATATTTATTTTTAATTTCATATCGCCAATAGAAGAAACGCACGATTTCATGTTGAATCTAGTAAAATGTACAGCTTTACAAGTAAATTTATATAATTCCTTAAAAGATTCATGTTCTTCAGATATAAGTTCTGCTAATTTGTTCTCAGACAAATTCTTACCATTGTATTTAAACTTCTTTATTTCGAAATTGTCGTTATAAACTTCTTGTAAAATGTCTTTCCATTGTTGTGATAATATACCTCCAAGTTTTAATAAAAGACAATTATCTATTTCTAATCTTAAAATAGGGACTTGTACATTTAGGTTAAATTTTTCAACTGAATAAGTAAATGCATCAACTATATCCAAAGATCGTTTTAAAATGGCGAAAATAAACAGATGAGTATTCAGTAATCCGCCAGTCTTTTTTATGCATTTTATAGAAAGTGATAAATGTTGTTCTTTTAGTGTTTTAAGTTGTTTAAGTATGTTGTCTAATTCTCTGTTCATATGTATTCTCCCTTTTTATTATACCACATGAATTGAAATTAGTAGCTAAATATGTTAAAATAAGATGGAGGTTTGTATGAAAGTATTTGACTCAAATATTTATGTGTATATGATAAGAGTTTTTAGTAAAAAAGAATATCGCGATGATTTTATAAGGGGACACATGTACCTTAACGAATCTGGATATTTTAATAAATTAGAAGATAGTTTCCGTGGAGATAAATACGATAGTAAAATCGTCGAATATAATGCCACGATTTTTATAAATGGACATGAATTTCATCCAGATATAATGACACAAGGTTTTGTTGGAGACGATAAAGTTCCAATTTTATGTATGACAATTTTGAATGAAGAGGCTCTTGTTCGCACGCATAATAATAAATTTAAGTTAAAACAAAGTGTTGTTGATGAACTCTCGCAATTTGGTGAATATGGATTACTCTTCTATTATAGCGAATTGCGTGAGAATTTAGAGAAGTATGCCAAAGCACATGATTGGTTTATTGATCAAGATGTTGTAACTTATGTAGATACTAAGAAAAACAAAGAATATTTAAATTTATATTTTCATGATAGATTCAAGAAATATTTTGTAAAGGACATTACTTACATAAACCAAAATGAGACTAGGCTTATATTTTTAAATAAGAGCAATCCTTTCATTCCTTTAGTTTCTCAGGAAAATAATCATATTGAGTTTGATATTGACCCATTACTTAGTTATTATGAATTTGACATTAAGAAGAATATAGAAATGGAATTTAAAAAGACGACTAAATAAGCCGTCTTTTTTCTTTATAAATTGGTGTGAATAGGCAGATTTGAACTGCCGACCTATCGCTTAGGAGGCGATCGCTCTATCCAGCTGAGCTATATCCACATATTAGGGTTTTTATTGGTGTTCGGTGAACTTTTGGTGAATTTTGGTTTTGTGTGGGTTTCATGTAATCGCAAAATGTCAGTGTTTTAGGGGTGTTTAGCGATTTTCAATTTGTCCAAGTCGATACTTAGGAGGCGATCGCTCTATCCAGCTGAGCTATAGCCACATGTTTTGTTTTGTGATCTGTGGCATTGTGGTGGAGGGTATGTTTCGGTTTTGTAAATAAACGAGTGGTGTGGGGATTAGACACTAATTTAGTATATCACTTGTAAAAATTTATGTCAACTGTGTTGCAGACTCAGATTAAGACTCATGGTGGTAAGTTATGTTTTGTTATTTGTAAAACAAGTGCGGTTTTCCCTTTGGACATAAGAAAATTGCAGTATGTGAAAATTTTTTAACAGAACACAAGCAACAATGGGGATTCACACCAATGAAAAAATTGGTATTTGTCTTTAAATTTGTTTTTAATTTACTTATTGCAAAAAGTTGACAAAAATTGGAGATAAATATATAATATTGTTGTAAAAAGTCGTGTAGTCTTTTAGTTTGTGACTTTGTCATATATTCATTTAATTTAGCCATATTAAAAATAAAGGAGAAACGGTGGAAACAAAAAGCAAAAGAAAGGGGTTTAAATACATATCCAAATACATACTTTTGTTTTTGTTTGTATGTGGGGGGGCTTTTATGGGAGTTGCTCTTGCTTTGTCACTCGTTGATGTCCCAATTGGTGGGAAAATTATATTTAATGCGACAAATATTTATGCACAAGTCACTGGAACGGTCACTGGTTCTAAAAGTGAAAACACACTTGATGTGTTAAATTTCAATTATGATTCTCCAGCTTTTACAACGCCTAATTCTTGGTCTAATATGAAATTAGACTTTGAAGCTGATAAAAACATAGAACTTACGATAACAATTAAAAATCTTAGTGACGAGCGAGAAATTTGGGTAACTTTCGTCGAGAACATTAAAGCGGGCAATGTCTCAACTGCTCGTAGCGTTGATGGGACAACTGTTAGTGCTTTTACAAATCAAGTTGTGTCTAAAAGCGGAACAAAGGTCATAAAACTCATTTGGCGAGTTGAGAATCCTGATGAGGAAGTGACAAATGGGACTTTTAATCTTGATATTACATTGACCAACGAGCGAGTGGCAGTCGACGAATCAGTTTATGCAGAGTCAATGTCGTTCAAATCATTCAATACAAGTACAAAAACTTGTACAGTTACGAAAGGGAACTCCACAACTGCCACGGTTCTTGACATCCCAGAAAAGATTTTGCATGGGGGAGTCGAATACACAGTTACCCAAATTGCGAACGATGCATTTAGAGATTACACAACACTTGAAAAGGTGGTTGTCCCAAGCACAGTTAAGAGTATAGGCGCACGTGCATTTATGAATATAAAAACATTGAAGAGTGTTACCTTCAACGAGGGGCTTACAACATTTGAAACACAAGTTTTCTCTGGATGTTCGGCAATAGAAAGTATTGAAATTCCTTCGACCGTAACAACAATAGGAACATGGGTATTCTCGGGATGCTCGGGGGCTAAATCTGTAACCATTAAAGAGGGCGTACAAACGATTGGGTATGGAATGTTTAACGGTTGCTCAAATGCCGAATTTACCAATGTTACTATCCCTGCAAGCGTAAATTCTATTGGTGCGTTTGCTTTCCAAAATTGTTCATCATTAAAATCAATAAAATTTAAGAACCTTGTAAAGTGGGACGCAGTCCATAATTCAGATTCAACCAAAATTGCAAGCGATATCGATGTATCAGACGCCTCTAAAAATGTTACTTTATTGAGAGATGGTGCGAAAGGATACAAAGAGTACAACTGGACGCGCACAACACCAAGAGATACAAATTATACTGGGAAATTGACATTTACCTATGATAACGCTGCCAAAACAGCAACAGTTAAAGGGGCAGATAGTTCACAATCTTCAATTATTATTCCAAATGAAGTCATTTGCAATCAAACCTCTCTTTCGGATGGCACAGCAACTAATGGAACAATTGGTCAAACCTATAAAGTGACGGCTATAGGTAAAGAAGCATTTAAAAATTATTGGCTAAATTACATTTACTTGCCAGATACGATAAATACTTTTGAATTTGGAGCTTTCTGGAGTAGTGCGGTTAATAGTATAGAAATTCCAAAGTCTGTGACGAGTATTCCTGATAATTGCTTTGCTTATTGTGGACAACTTAAATCTATAACTATTCATGAGAATATCAAAAGTGTAGGCGGTTCGGCTTTCTATTCATGCACAAAACTTACAAGTGTTACCATAGTAGAAGGCGTGACAGCGTTTGGTTGGGGCGTTTTCAAAGGATGCACTGCTCTTGCTTCTATCACATTACCTTCAAGTTTAAAATGGATAAACTCATCAGCATTTGTAGATTGCAGTCTTCTAACTTCTGTAACTTTTAAGAATGCCACAGGTTGGAAAGCTGGCAGCACATCAGTTTCTTTTAGCGATTTATCAAATAGCTCAACTGCTGCTCAATATCTCACAAGCACTTATAGTTCATCTATTTGGACTCGTTCATGATTGTCAAATTGACAGAATTTGAAAGTTGGCTGAAAAGAGCTCTTTTAAGTAGCAATGTTTTGCTTTAAAATTGGGCGGGATTAAAGCTTTGCGAAAAGGCATGTTCATAAACTTTGTTTGAACTTGATAGTTTGTTTTCATATTAATTAAGGTTTATTTGTATGGGAAAGTAAGAACAAATATTTAAAAAGAAAATTCACCAAAGATTTGGTGAATTTTCTTTTTAAACACATCAGAAAAACACAAACGAAATAGGTCTTGCTTGGGGCAAGATTTAAAAAATTTAAGATAATGAGATCGTCATATGAAAATATAGCAATATTTTAATGTTTTTTTAAATATTCGAAAGAAATATAGTATTTGATAGAATAATATTTCTTTTAATCATTAAAATTTACTAAGATTTAAATATGTGGATAGATTTAAAACTCACTTTTTACAAGTTCGCGTGCTTTTTCAAGTGCACCTTTTGCAAAAATGGAACGCGAAAATGCGTGGTGAGAGAGTGAAATTACTTCATCACCGAGGAAGAATTTGAGTTCATGATATCCTTTTTCATTTCCAACTCTATGACAAGAGATGTCATAATGTAAATCATGTTGGGTTAATATTTTTTCAAGTTCTTTCGCTGTTCCACTTGGTGCATCTTTTTTGGCTTTATGGTGAATTTCAGTCAGTACTACATCTGCCCCTTGAAGCTCTTTACAGGCAAGCTTGGCGAGGTCATACAGTAAATTAACTCCTTTGCTCGCATTTTTACACCTTAAAACTTTGACGGTTTTGGCAAGTTCTTCTAGACTTTGTTCGTCTTTTTCGGTAAGCCCAGTTGAAAAGCAAGCATAAGGAATTAGCCATTTTTTTGCATAATCGAAATATTTGCTTCTATCTGTCGCAGAAGAAAAATCTATCATAACCTCTGCATGTAAATTTCTCTTTGACAAAGGCTTGTTTTTGTCAACCTCTGCGACAATTTTATCTCCCTTTTCAATGTTTTTTTTGATTTCTTGCCCCATTTTTCCGCAAGAACCTATCAAAATTATTCTCATAAATTTTCTCCTACATAAATTCAAATTCATCTTCACTTAAAATGTTTTTAAGTGGTAAGTCCATAATAGTGTAAGCACCATAAGCATTTCGTTCTTTAAGTGGTAAATAATTTTTGGCAAAAGTTGTTAAAACTTTGGCAGTAAATTCTGGGTTTGAAGGAAGATTTAGTGAGAAGTTCATCATTGAATTCTTGGTTGTAACTTTTCCTTGATGAGCAAAACTTTTAAGTTTCTCAAGTTCCTCTTGTTTAACAAAAAGCACCTCTGTAGGATATCCTACAAAGTAGTCAGGCATGGATTTAATTTCTTCTTCAATGCGTGGGCGATCTTCTGGGTTTGCTACTACATAACATATTCTCTTATGCATTTGGTGAGGATCAAGAGATTCTCCTCTAAACGCTTTGCGTTCACCTTCTGCAAGGGGAACAGTGAACTGTAAACCGTCTACAACGCCTTTAATATTTTTAATTGCTTGTGTGTGGCCTTGACTCAAACCAGGGCCCCAAAAAGTGTATGGATCAAGCCCAAGTGTCGTGAATAATGCACGCATATAACTGAATAAACCCGGGTCCCAGCCAAGAGAAGAAAGTGCAATTTTGCCATGTTCCTTTGCTATTTTATCTATCTCGTTATGAAAAGGTTTAAGCCTTGCATGATTATCATAACTTTCTGCGATTGAGAAGTGGTGAAGGAGAGAAAGAGCCTGTGTTTCAAGTTCATTTTGACTTCCTCCACATAAGAAAAGAAGGTCAATTTCGCCCTCATAATCTCTCAATTTTCTGTATGGTAAAGTGTGAGGGATATCCCGTCTCGAGAATGTTTGTATTAGTTGGTAATCTGGGGATAATAAAAGTTCTTTTTCAACTGCTTTGCCCAGATTTCCGTAACCGACAACGCCTGCTTTAATTTTCATAAATACCTCCATATTGTTTTTATGTATAGACGCATTTAAAAAGTGTGAAAAAGTTGTTTTAGAAAGAAAAAATCTGTTTTTTAAGTAAAGTTTAAATTTAAAGAACTGATTAAACTGATTTTTTTTATAAAAATTGTTGAAATTGAAGGCTTTTATGCTAAAATAAGTCAGTAAAAAGGATATATAAATGGGAAAGGAAGAAAAAGTTCTGACAAAGGCCGAAGAGGTTGAATTAAGCATAAGAAAGAAGTTTCATAAAGAGATTTTTTCTCGCTTTACAGAGGCTTTAAACAAATATGAATTACTCAAAGAAGGAGATAAAGTTGCCGTCTGTATTTCTGGAGGGAAAGATTCTTTTTTGCTAGCCAAACTTTTTCAAGAATTAAAAAGGCATAGAAAATTCCCTTTTGAAGTGGTTTTTTTATGCATGGATCCTGGTTATGCTCCTAAAAATAGGCAAAAAATTGAAGATAACGCAAAACTTTTAAATATACCATTAACAATTTTTGAGACAAACATATTTGAAAATGTGCATAACATAGAAAAATCGCCTTGTTACATTTGTGCAAGAATGAGAAGAGGCTATTTGTATAACGAGGCAAGAAAACTAGGGTGCAATAAAATTGCACTTGGTCACCACTATGACGATGTGATTGAAACAATACTTATGGGAATGCTTTACAGTGGTCAAATTCAAACCATGATGCCTAAACTTCATAGTAAAAATTTCGAAGGAATGGAACTTATACGTCCATTATACTTGATTCGTGAAAAAGACATTTTGCATTGGCGTGATTATAATGGTCTTAATTTCTTGCAGTGTGCATGTCGCTTCACAGAAGAGGTGGAGAGTGGCGAAAGCCAGCACACTTCAAAGCGTGCAGAAACAAAAGAACTAATTAAGTTTCTAAAAGAGAAAGACGAGTTCATAGAAGGTAACATTTTTAAAAGCGTTGAAAATGTGTGCCTTGATACTATTATTGCTTATAAAGATAAACGTGGGAAACATCATTTTTTAGACACTTACGACGAAGAATAGGAAAGGGGTTTGAAAGCCCCTTTTTTGGTAATAAAACATGGGGGTAAAAATGTTTGGGTTAAAAGATGTTTACTGGGTTATCATAAACTCTTTTGTTTCATTTATCTATCTTTTTATAATTTCAAAACTACTAGGCAAAAAGCAAATTGCCCAGTTAGAATTTATAGATTATGTTGTGGGAATAAGTCTTGGTTCTATTGCTGCTGACATGTCTGTGGAAACCGAGGCACCATTTTATCATGCTCTTATTGCTATGACCATCTTTTTCTTGCTTGCTTTGGCGGTTGCTCTAATAGGCAGAAAAAACACCTTTTTTAAGCGTATTTTGAAAGGGAAACCTAGCGTGCTTATTTACGAAGGCGAAATAGACTATAAAGAACTTGTGAAATGTAAAATCGATATAAACGACCTTTTAAGTATGTTGCGTGAAAAGGGCTTTTTCGATATAACAGAAGTATCTTACGCATTGTTTGAACCAAGCGGAAAACTTTCTGTATTGCCAAAAGGCAATTTTAGGCCAGTAGTGGCAGAAGATATCAGTATGAAAATTGTTAAAAAACCTGAATTAAAAAATGTCCTTATTGCAGATGGAAAAATATCAAAGTCTGGATTAAATGAAATTGAGAAAGACAAAGATTGGTTGTTCAAGAAATTAAATATAAAGAATAAAAAAGAAATAAAGCAAATTTTGCTTGCTACTTTTGACGACGAAAATGGTTTCATAGTTTATCACAAAAACAAAAATGAATTTAGAACGAAAGACAAATCTCGTCAATAAAGTTGATTTATTGGCGTGGAGATGCTAAAATGAAAACGTTATGAAGATATGCGTGATGACATTAGGGTGCAAAGTTAACAAATATGAAAGTGATGCACTTATGTATAATTTAAAACTTAAAGGCTATGAGGTAACGGACGCATTAGAGCGAGCCGATGTTTATGTTATCAACACATGTGCTGTGACAGGTGAGGCAGAGAAAAAATCTCGCCAAATGATTGCAAGGTGTAAAAAATTTAACAAAAACGCGAAGATATTTATATGCGGTTGTGCAAGTGAGCACAACAAAGAGCAATTTATAGAAAAAAATGTTGATCTTGTTTTAGGTACAGCAGGTAAAATAAAAATTAGTGAATATATAGACAAACTTGCATCTGGTGATAAAAAAATCACACGCACAAGAAAAAAACTAGCGTCTCTCCCCAAAGAGTATGAAGATGATTTGACCGCAATGCAGTCGCGTACGCGTGCATACATAAAAATTCAAGATGGGTGTGACAACTTTTGCTCATACTGTATTATTCCATATTTAAGGGGGCGTTCTAGATCAAGAGGAATATTTTCAATTCTTACCGAGGCAAGTGCTCTTAATGATTCTATCAAAGAAATTGTGTTGACGGGTATCAATGTTACTGACTACAAGATAGATGGTGAGAAGGGACTATTGACCCTACTGCGAGAGCTTGACAAACTTGGCAAAAGAATAAGGCTTTCGTCAATGGAAGACACCCTTGTAGATGAAAAATTTTTAAAGGGGCTTGCGGAACTTGAAAACTTTTGTCCACATTTTCACCTTTCTCTTCAAAGTGGAAGCAACACAGTTTTAAAGCGAATGAATAGACATTATACAGCAGAAGAATTTGCATCTTCGGTGGAACTTATTCGCAAATATTTCCCTCTTGCGGGCATCACCACTGATGTGATTGTTGGCTTTGCAGGTGAGAGTGAAAAAGAATTCGATGAGACATATGAATTTTGCAAAAAAGTGGGTTTTTCTCAACTCCATATTTTCCCATATTCAGTTAGAGAAGGAACTATTGCAAGTAAACTATATAAAGACCTAAATGGTAAGATTAAAGACGAACGTTGTGATAAACTCAATTCTCTAAATAAGTCGCTTAAAGAAAGGTTTATTAAGAAAAATAAATTTGAAGAAGTGTTATTTGAGGAGATTGATGACGGCTTTTATACTGGGTATACACGAAACTATATAAGATGTTATGTTCAGTCAAAAGAGGATTTAACTGATAAAATAGCATATGTAAAAATCAAAAGACCTTTTAAAGATGGTGCAAAAGCCAAACTTATTAAAAAGAAGATTTTGCGTTAATTTTGTGGCTAAAATAGTCAAAAAGTCATTTAATTTTTTGGGTTTTTGCTTGACAAAGCCTTTTTAAGATGATATATTTAATAGGACTATTGAATTAGAAGGTGGTGAGAAGATTTGACAACTGTTAAAGTAGGCGAAAATGAAACTCTTGAAAGCGCTCTTAAAAGATTTAAGAGAAAATGCCAAAAAGACGGTATCATTGGCGATATAAGAAGAAAAGAAGCCTATGATAAGCCAAGCGTTGCTAAAAAGAAGAAAAGAGAAGCCGCTCGTAAGAGAGCAAGAAAGAGAGGCTAAAATCTCACACCTGTGCATTTGCACAAATATATAAAAGGAGAAAGACGATGAGTAATATTATTGACCAAATCGAGAAAGAAAACATGAAAGAAACTCTCCCTGAATTCAATATTGGCGACACTGTTAAAGTTGGCGTTCAAATTAAGGAAGGAGATAAGTCAAGAATCCAAAACTTTGAAGGCGTAGTTATCGCAAGAAAAAATGGCGGAGTTAGAGAAACTTTCACTGTTAGAAAAATCTCAAATGGCGTTGGCGTTGAAAGAACTTTCCCTCTTCACTCTCCACTTATAACAAGTGTAGAAGTTGTAAGAAAAGGTAAGCCAAGAAGAGCAAAACTTTACTATGTAAGAGAACTTACAGGTAAGGCTGCTAAAATCAAGTCAGCAGACAACAAATAACATAAAGAGAAGAGGGCAAATAAGCCCTCTTTTTTATTTTGTTTTTTTATAAAATTATTTGAAATGATTATTTGAAATGGTTTATAATCAAATTGAGGTAACTATGAAGCAAGAGATTAAAGAATTTTTAGACAGTCATGCAAATAAAGAAAAGGCTGAATTTGATAGTAAAATTGTAAAGTCTTCTTTGCCTATTTTGGGAATAAAAACTTGCGATTTGGAAAAGTTTGCAAAAATTCTTGCCAAGGGAGGGGTGGGCTTAAATGATTTTGATTTTTTATGCCATGAAGAGGTTATCCTCGCAGGAATGATAATTGGCTACAAAAAGTGCTCAACAAAAGAGAAAGTGACTCTTCTTGAACAAATCTTTTCATATTTTGACAACTGGGCGGTTGTGGACACTATTGTTCCAAGACTTAAAGGCATGGAGAGTGAAAGATGGTATTTTGAAAATCTTCTTAAAAGCGATAAAGAATTTGTAAGACGCACGGGCATTATTTTTCTTATGAAATTCGCTTTGTCTAGTGACCTTGAAAGAGTAGTAAACCTTATGAAAGATGCTATTAACGATCACTATTATGTCAAAATGGCCATTGCGTGGTGTTATAGCGAGGCTTTTATCAAAGATTATGATTTCATGAAAGGTTTTATTCAATCCATTGATGATAAGTTTGTGAGAAATAAATCAATTCAAAAAGCCTGTGAATCTTTTAGACTTACAAGTGAAGAGAAATCGCAAATACGGCAACTTAAAATTTGAGTCGTAAAAAGTTTGGAAAAAATCTTTAAATATGTATAATTAAAAAGTAACAAAGGAGGAGATATGCTTTCAAAGGTTTTGAGTTTAGGGCTGAAAGGCATAGAGGGATACAAAGTTGATGTAGAAACCGATGTAAGTAATGGGCTTCCTCATTTTGAGATTGTAGGGTTGGGAGACACTGCGATAAAAGAGGCAAAGGAGCGTGTACGCTCGGCGATAAAAAATTCAGGATTTGATTATCCATCAAAGCGTATTACAATTAATCTTGCACCTGCCGATATTAAAAAAGAAGGGTCGCTTTACGATCTTGCCATTGCGGTGGCAATCTTGTCTTGTGATGAAGAAAATAAGATAAAAAACGAAAAGGATTATATTTTTTTAGGTGAACTTTCTTTTGACGGAGGAGTGAGGAGAGTAAAAGGTGTATTGCCTCTTCTTATTTCTGCGAGAAAACTTGGGTACAAAAAATTCATTGTGCCAAGAGAGAATTGCTTGGAGGCTGGATTTATTGACGGCATTGAAGTTTATGGAGTAGATAGCCTTATTGAAACCGTTAAGTTTTTAAAAGGCGAGACTTCGCTTTTACCTACAAAAGTCGTTAAATTTGACGAGATTTCAAAAGATGAAACGCGAGGTATGGATTTTTGCAATGTCAAAGGACAAGCGGTTGGGAAGCGTGCACTTGAAATTGCTGCAGCAGGCGGACACAATTTGCTTATGATTGGACCTCCTGGAAGCGGGAAGAGCATGCTTGCAAAATGTTTCCCTTCAATTTTGCCAGATATGACATTTGAAGAGGCGTTGGAGGTTACAAAAATTCATTCAATAGCGGGCGAACTCGATCTAAAACAGGGCATTGTCAGTGAAAGACCTTTTAGAAGTCCTCATCATACTGCAAGCACAGTGAGTTTGACTGGTGGCGGGACAAATGCAAAGCCAGGAGAAATAAGTTTGGCAGACCACGGAGTCTTGTTTCTTGACGAATTTCCAGAGTATAGTCGTCAAAGCATAGAAACACTTCGTCAACCTCTAGAAGACGGGGTGATAACGGTCGCAAGAAGTAATGCAACATTTACTTATCCTGCAAATTTCACTTTGATTGCAAGTATGAATCCTTGTCCATGTGGAAATTATGGTTCAAAAGATAGAGAATGTCGTTGCAGTGCAGGGCAGATAGCAAAATATCTTTCAAAACTTTCTGGACCTATCATGGATAGAATTGATATACATATTGAAGTTGACAATGTTACTTATGCTCAACTTAAAAGTGAAGAAAAAGAAGAAAGCTCTGCAGAAATCAAAAAGAGAGTTGACCGAGCGAGAAAAATTCAACTTGAAAGGTTTAAAAATGACAAAATTTATTGCAACGCCAAAATGAATGTCGCAATGGTAAAAAAATATTGCAAACTTGACGACGCAGGAGAACTTTTGCTTAAATCCGCATTTGAAAAACTTAAATTGTCAGCTAGGGCACATGATAGAATATTGAAAGTTGCCAGAACTATTGCCGACCTTGCAGGAGTTGAAAATATTTGCCCAGAACACATTGCAGAAGCGATTTCTTATCGCTCACTTGATAGAAAATACTGGTCATAGGAGAATGAATGACAGAGGAAGAAAAATTTTTAACATTTTTAGCTCAATTTGACTTGTCAGTGAGCAAAATAAATCAAATTTTAGAATTTATGGGGGATAACTTATCCTTAAAATCTTTTTGCAAAACGAAATTTGATGAAAAGGTGCTTACAAAACTTTCATTTGACAAAATGTGCGAACGAGCGGACGAAAAAAGAGTTGAAAATTTTAAACGCAATATGGAAAATGAGGGGATAATCCTTATAAATAAATATGACGAGCGATATCCAAGCCGTTTGCGAGGAATTGATGATGCACCTTTCTTCCTATTTTGTAAAGGGGATTTATCTCTTTTGGGAAAGGGTGGTCTTTCTGTTGTGGGGTCAAGGAAACCTAGTCCTTACGGAAGGATTGTAACAGAAAGACTTGTCCGTGATGTGGCGAGTGCGGGAGTTACAATCATAAGTGGTCTTGCTTACGGAGTTGACAGCATTGCACATCGAAAATGCTTGGAAATAGGCGGAAAGACAATAGCAGTTCTTGGTGGAGGATTAAATGAAATTTATCCTGCCCAACATGAAGATTTGGCAAGAGAAATAGCAGAAAAGGGACTTCTTATCAGTGAATACACACCTTGCCATAAAGCGACAAAGTTCACTTTTCCACAACGAAATAGAATTATCGCAGGACTTGGTGATGGTGTTTTAATCACTGAAGCTAATTTCGGCAGTGGAACGTTACACACAAGGGATTTTGCACTAGAATATGGCAAAAATTTATATGCAGTACCAGGTATAGATAGTGAACTCTCATCACTTACTAATGAAATCATAAAAACTGGACAAGGTGCACTTGTTACGGAGTCTAAAGATATTTTAGATGATTTTCATTTGACAAGTGATAAGCCAAAGCAGGTTTTGCAGTTGTCTCTTGACGAGCAAAAAATCATTTCACTTTTAGAAGATGGTATGAAAGAAGCCGACTTTTTGGCAAAAAATTGTGAATTGTCCACAAATTTGCTTAATAGTTGTTTGACAACTTTAGAAATTCGTGGTTTAATAAGAAGAATGCCAGGTGGATTTATTTCACTTGATTAACAGATGGAGGCTAATTTGAAACTAGTTATTATTGAGTCACCCGCAAAACGAGAGGCTTTAAAAAAATATTTGGGCGATGGTTATGAAGTCTTTGCCACAAAAGGTCATATTCGTGATTTACCACAAAAAAGTTTTGGACTTGACAGTAAAAATAATTTTGAGCCAAAATATGAAATCGTGCCAGAGAAAAAGGCTCTTATAAGTGACCTTAAAAAGAAGGCAAGTCAGGCTGAAAAAGTCTATATCGCAACCGACCCCGACCGTGAAGGAGAGGCAATAGGTTGGCATGTGGCAAATATACTTGGGTACAATGCTGAAAATCCTTGCCGTATCCAATTTAATGAAATTTCTAAAAAAGCGGTTTCAAAAGCATTGGAAAACCCTAGAAAAATAGATTTAAAGCTTGTCAATGCACAACAAGCACGAAGAGTGCTCGACCGCATGGTGGGTTACAAATTAAGCCCAGTTTTGTGCAAAAAGATTGCTCCAAAACTTTCTGCGGGAAGAGTACAATCTGTTGCATTAAAACTTATTGTAGATAGAGAAAAAGAAATCAAAAGTTTTGTTCCAGAAGAGTATTGGACAGTACAAGCCTTGCTTCAAAAAGACAGTCAAGAAGTCAAAGCGAGCCTTGTTCAACGAAAAGGGAAAAAGTTTGTCCCTGCAAAAAAAGAAGAGGTTGATGCCCTTCTTGAAAATATCAATGGAAAAGACTTTCTTGTAAAAGAAATTAAGAAAGCAAAAACGAAATCTCATGCCCCAGCTCCATTTACGACAAGTACGATGCAACAAGATGCATCAAACAAACTTGGATTTACAAGTGCAAAAACAATGTCATCGGCACAACAACTTTATGAGGGCGTAGAAATTAAAGGTGAAGGTAAAATTGCACTTATTACTTACATAAGAACTGACTCTGTTCGTGTTTCGACTGATGCACAATCTGCTTGTCTTGAATTTATTAAAAATAAATATGGCACTGATTTTGTGCCAGAAAAGCCAAACACTTACCATACAAAAGAATCTGCACAAGACGCACATGAGGCTATCCGTCCTATTACTATGGATATAACCCCTGCAATGGCAAAGGAAACTTTGTCAAGCGAAAATTATAAACTTTATAAACTTATTTACGAGAGATTTTTGGCAAGCCAAATGAATGAAGCAGAGTATGCGTCAGTTACAGCCAATTTCACTTGCGGAGACTATGTGTTTAGAGCTAGTGGAAAGACTATGGAATTTCCAGGTTATACAGCTGTATATAAAGATTTTGTTGAAGACGAAAAAAGCGAAAATATGGACGGCAAACTTCCAAAAATGGAAGAGGGGGAACTTCTCAAAGTTAACAAGATTATCCCAGAGCAAAAGTTTACCAAACCACCTGTTAGATACACAGATGCCTCAATCGTTAAAGCTATGGAAGAAAAAGGAATTGGTCGTCCTGCTACTTATGCAGCCACAATTTCAGTTCTTACCAGTCGTCACTATGTTGAAAAAGATAAGAAATACTTTATCCCAACCGAACTTGGCGAAAAAATCACAGAATATCTTGACCAATTTTTCTCATCGGTCATTAATGTCAAATTTACTGCTTACATGGAAAGTCGTCTTGATGATATCGCATCAAAGGACGAAAACTGGCATGATGTTGTAAATAATTTTTGGAATGGTTTTGAAAAATTATTGGTAAGGGCGGGTGAAAGTAGTGTAAGCCTAAGAGAACCTCCAAAGGAAACAGATATTGTTTGCGATAAGTGTGGAGGAAAGATGCTCATAAGGACAGGCAGATTTGGTGAATTCCTGGCTTGCTCAAATTTTCCAAAATGCAAAAATACAAGACCTATTGAAACTGAAAAGAAAAGCGTTGGGAAATGCCCAGAATGTGGGGCTGAAATGGTTGAGAAAAAAACTAGAAAGGGCAAGATTTTTTACTCATGCCAAAGATACCCAGACTGTCAATTCGCAAGTTGGGATATTCCAACAGGTGAAAAATGCCCAAAATGTAATGCTTATCTTGTAAAGAAAGGCAAGGTTATTAAGTGTTCAAATAATGCTTGTGATTATAAAATAGACAAAGTTGAAGAAGAAAATATTGAATAATAACCTTTTTTTCAAGTTTTTGAGAGCTATTTTGATCAAAAAATAGCGTTAAACCAATTTAAAAAAGATTTTGAGGGCGAGCAAATAGGCTCGCCTTTTATTAAACCAGTTTTCAAAATGCGACACAAGAAAGGGATTAAGTTGTGTTAAAACGATTTGAAAATTTATAAAAATGTGTTATTCTACCTATGTAACTAATCTTTGTTGCAAGGAGCAATATGCCATTTAATAGAAAGTTTGTAAATATTATTGGTGCTGGTTTTGCCGGAATTGAGTGTGCACTATTTTTGGCAAGCCATGGAGTGAAAGTTCACATCTTTGATTCTGGAAGAGTATTTGAAAAAGATGTGTTTGACGAAAATGCATCTTTGATTAAGGAAAAGACTAAAAAACTTTTGACGAAAGAACTTGAAAGGCTTGGAAGTCCACTTGTTTGCTATGGAGAAAAACAAGGATTAAGCGAAAAGGAAATTTTACAACTTGGCAAAACTCTAATAAATCAGCACCCCAATATTAAGGTTATAAATGCCTGTGTGCATGAGTTGAATCCGGGAGAAGTTACGGTTATTGCTACGGGCAGTTACACTGATGAAGGAATGAGTGATTTTCTAGTAAAAATATTCGGGGGCATGCTGTGCCATTCTTACATGCCACTTTATCCAATTTTTGATAAGAGTGGGGAAAAACTAGAAGAGCGTAATGGAAACAAACTTTTAGGATTAAGTTATGAAGAGTACATAAAATTTATTAATGGTGTGCTTGACGAGGTTAGAGAAAATGAAGTATTAAAAGAAGACATGCTTTCTGGTACTATTGAAAAACTCGCATTTGAAAGTAAAAATGCCCTTCGTGATTTCTCATTAAGGCCAGTGCTTACATCTTTGAATGACAGACCTTATGCCACTGTAAAATTTGGACAAACAGCAAAGGGGCTTCTAGGAATTGGGCTTGCGAGCACCTTACCACAATCATCGCAGGAAAAAATATTTTCAAAAATTGATTATTTGAAAGATGCGAAGTTAGTTGCATGTGGGAAAATGCTTAAAGTATGTCAAATTTCTTCGCCATATGTGGTCAATCTTTATCATCAGTCACTTGCTCATAAAAATATATTTTTTGCAGGATCTATATTAGGAATAAGTGGGCATATTGATTGTATTGCAAGTGGACTATACACCGCACTTTGTGTCTTAAAATATGTGCAAGAAAGGGCAATGGTTGATTTGTCGCCACTTACAGCAATGGGCAAAATGGTCAAGATGATAGCAACACAAGATAGGATATTGGGAGGCTTTTTGGAAGATTATCAAATCTTTTCAAACGCTGACCTTGAAAAAGATAATATTGTAGATTTGTTTGCAAAACGCTCACTAGACGAGCTTGCAAAGTTTAAGGAGAATTATAATGGAAACTATGTTTAGAGGAACAACAATTTGTGGAGTAAAAAAAGATGGACATATCGCAATTGCCGGTGATGGACAGGTAACAATGGGAGAAAGTGTAGTATTCAAAAGCACAGCCCGTAAAGTTAGAAGAATTTATGATGACAAAGTCGTTATTGGCTTTGCTGGAACAGTTAGCGATGCATTTTCTCTTTGTGAGAAATTTGAAAATATGCTAAACAAATTTTCTGGCAACCTCATGAGAAGTGCGGTTGAACTTGCAGGCCTTTGGAGAGAAGATAAGGCTTCAAGAAAACTTGAAGCACTCATGATTGTTGCTGATAAGGAAAGACTTTTAATGGTTTCTGGGACGGGAGAAGTCATTGAACCAGACGATGATATTTGTGCAATCGGCTCTGGTGGAAATTTTGCTCTTGCAGCCGCAAAGGCCTTAAAGCAAAACACAAATCTTTCAGCAAAAGAGATTGCAACCAAGGCGCTTGAAATCGCTGGACAAATTTGTGTCTATACAAACGACCATGTAACAGTTGAGGAGGTTTAAAATGAACTTAACACCAAAAGAAATAGTTGAAGAACTTGACAAATATATTATTGGACAATCAAAGGCAAAACGTGCCGTGGCGGTTGCACTTCGTAATAGATATAGAAGAAGCAAACTTACAAAAGAAGAAAGAGAAGAAATTACACCTAAAAATATCATCATGAAAGGACCAACTGGTGTAGGTAAAACTGAAATCGCAAGACGACTCGCAAAACTTGTAAAAGCACCTTTTATTAAAATTGAAGCAACAAAATACACCGAGGTTGGTTATGTGGGCCGAGATGTTGAAAGCATGATACGAGACCTTGTGGAAGTCGCAGTAAGAATGGTGAAAGATGAGAAGAACCACGAAATGGAATCAAAGGTAAAGCCAGCAGTTGACGAAAAACTAATAGATGCTATATGCGATTCAAGACGGGCACAAGGGCAAACTGTTGATAGAACAGAGGTTGAAGAAAGTTTGAAAAAAGGTCTTCTTGAAGATGAGCAAGTTGATATTTTTGTTACCGAAACTCCAAAACCAATGCTCGCTATGGGTGGTGCTGAAATGAGTATAGGTTCAATTTTTGATGGAATTCTTCCTCAAAAAAGATCAAAACGTAAAGTGGTAGTTTCAAAGGCAAGAGAGATGCTTCTCGCCGAAGAATGTGAAAAGGTAGTTGACAAAGATAATGTTTATGCCGAAGCCATAAGAAGAACGGAGGAGGAAGGGATTATCTTTATAGATGAAATAGATAAGATTATTGGTGGAGAAGGCCCATCAAATAAGCAAGATGTTTCAAGAGAAGGCGTTCAAAGAGATATTCTTCCAATCGTTGAAGGAAGCACGGTTGCAACGAAATATGGAAATGTTAAAACTGACTTTATTCTATTCATCGCAGCGGGGGCATTCCATGTTGCAAACATAGAAGATATGATTCCTGAACTTCAAGGGCGTTTCCCAATAAGGGTAGACCTTGAAAGTTTAACAACTGACGATTTTAAGCGTATCTTGAAAGAGCCTAAAAATTCAATTTGCAAACAATATGCTTCAATTTTAAAGGTCGACAATATAAATCTTGAATTTACTGATGATGCTATTGAAGAAATTGCACTTATGGCGGTTGCTGAAAATGAAACAAGCGAAAACATTGGTGCAAGACGACTTCACACAATCATGGAAAGTTTGCTGGAAGATATTTCATTCAATGCTACTGGGCTTCACCCAATGCTTGATGTCAAGATTGATAGGGCGTATGTTCAAAACGCTTTCAAGGCAACAAAGAAAAAATTTGACCTTGCTAAATATGTTTTATAGAGGATAAAATGGATAAATCGCGAACCGAACTTTTAATAGGGGAAGATGCTCTCAAAAAAATCGAGCGTTCCTTTGTTACGGTTGTTGGTACGGGAGGTGTCGGCGGACATGCTGTTATGGCTCTTGTGCGTGCGGGGGTTGAACATATAAGACTTGTCGACTTTGATAAAGTGTCGTCATCAAATGCCAATCGTCAAGTGGTGGCAAATGATAAAACGATTGGCAGAGCGAAGGTTGATGTTTTAAAAGAAATGATTTTGCTTATAAATAATAAGGTCGAAGTCGAAACGCTTGAAGAAATTGCGACAAAAGACAATATACCAAGACTTACTAATGGAAGCGATATTGTTATTGATGCAATCGACTCGGTGGCGGACAAGGTTGAACTTATTTGCTTTTGCAAAGAAAACAATATTCCAATTGTTTCGGCAATGGGAGCTGGCAATAGGTATGATTTGCCCGAATTTAAATTAACTGACATATACAAAACTCACGATGACGGGCTTGCAAAAGTTTTAAGAAAAAAACTTAAAGAAAGAAGAGTAAAAAAACTTGAAGTGGTCACATCTTGTTCTATGCCATGCAGAAAAGGGAAACCTGTGGCCAGCATAAGTTATTACCCAGCCGTTTGTGGAAATGTGCTTGCAAGTGTTGTGGTAAATAAAATTATCAGGGAGGAAATATGAAAATTATTGAAGAAAAAGACTTTGAAGAAGAAGTAAAATCTGGCAAAGTTATTGTTGATTTTTTTGCAACTTGGTGCATGCCTTGTAAAATGATGGGACAAATATTTGAACGCATGGAGGATACTTTAAAGCCTGATGAAAAAATAATTAAGGTTGATGTTGACGAGTGCGAAAATCTTTCAAGAAAATTTGGGGTTCTTTCAATCCCAACCCTTGTTTTCTTCAAAGATGGCCAAATGATTTCAAAACATGTAGGTCTTATGCAAGAGGAAGAAGTAAGAGAAATATTCGACAAAATGTAAATGGACGCCATGTTAAGACAAAAATATTATTTTTAAGTTTATGAATTGTCAAATTTCATTTATCCAACATTTTTTGTTATATTACTGACGAGAAGTGTAACACTGCATATAATTTAAGAAAATTTTAATGAAATGGGTGTAAAATGCCCATTTTTTTTGTTTTTTTATGATTTTTTCATTAAAATGCACCTTTTTTGAGTTTTTGCAAGATAATTTGAGAATAATGTCTATTGACAATAAAGGTAAAGAGTGATAAAATATTGGGAGAAAAGGAGAATTTTTATGGCAAGAAGAATTTATCTTGATAATGCTGCAACAACTTTCGTTTCAAGCGAAGTTTTGCAAGAAATGCTCCCTTGTTTCAACGCAATTTATGGTAATAGCAATTCTGTTCATTCTTATGGACGAGATGCAAATGCCATTGTGGATAGAGCAAGAGATAGAATTAAACATGCAATAAATGCAAAAATGGCAAATGAAATCTATTTTACTTCTGGCGGGACAGAAGCTGATAACTGGGCAATAATTGGACTTGCTCATGCTCTTTCTGGCAAGGGTAAACATATTATTACAAGTAAAATTGAGCATCACGCTGTGTTAGATGCATGCAAAAGACTTGAAGAAGAGGGATACGAAGTAACATACCTTAATGTGGATAGCACAGGACTTGTCAACCTCGCTGAACTTTTGCACTCTATTAAACCAACTACAACTCTTGTTTCAATTATGGCAGTAAATAATGAAGTGGGAACAATCCAAAACATTAAGGCTATCGGCAAAATTGCTCATGATTATGGCCTAGTTTTCCATACTGATGCTGTTCAAGCGGCTGGAGCAATCAAGTTAGATGTTCAAGATATGGAAATTGACGCGATGAGCCTTTCTGCACACAAGATTTTTGGACCAAAGGGTATTGGTTGCTTATATGTTAAAGAAGGCATCAAAATTGAACCTCTTATTGTTGGTGGAAGTCAAGAACGTGCAAAGCGAGGAGGAACTTTGAATGTTCCTGCGATTGCAGGTTTTGGTAAAGCAATGGAAATCGCTAGCCGTGATATTATTATAAATCAACAAAAACTTCGCGGAATAAGAGATTATTTTATATCAAATGTAAAAGATAAAATTGAGTATGTTTCTGTTAATGGTCACCCACAACAGAAAGTCAACGGAATTGTAAACCTTTCATTTGAAATGGTTGACAATGAAAGTTTGCTTATGCTTCTTGATATGGACGGAGTCGCTGTTTCTACTGGTTCAGCTTGTACTTCAAACTCCATTGAGCCAAGTCATGTGCTTGAAGCAATGGGGCTTGATGAAAAACTTGCTCGCGGGTCATTAAGATTTTCTTTCAGCAAAAATATATCAAAGGCTGACATAGACTATGTTATTGAAGTGCTTTCAAAAGCAGTTGAAAGACTTAGATCTATTTCAGCACTTTCAAAAGCGGGGAGGAAATAATTATGTTTAATGAAACCATTATGAAAAGATTTGCAAGTCCTGAACATGCAGGCGGATTAAGAGGTGCAAGCGGGACTGGAAAAGCGGGCGACAGTGAATGTGGAGATCTTGTTAGACTTTATATTGTTGTCGATGATAATGGCAGGATTGAAACTGCAAGATTTAAAGCTTACGGAAAAGTTTGCACTATTGTTGCAAGTGATATTGCTTGTGAGCTTATTGAAAGAAAAACACTTGACCGTGCTCTTGAAGTGACTGCAAAGGATATTTTAGACGAAATGGGCGAAGTTCCAGAAGAAAGGCTTTACTCTGCAAATCTTGCAGAAGAAGCAATCAAAAACGCAATTGAAGATTACTGTAAAAAACAAGCAGTAATAAAATAAAGCGTTAAAATCAAATTGCTGAATTGGATTATGCATGATTTGATTTCATGTTTATATACATAAAAGCACTCATGAAGAGATTCTTTTAGAGTTTCAAGTGGGTGCTTTTTTAGGCATTAATATTAAAATGAAAAGGTTTGACTAGTTATTGACAAAATTGGATAAATTTCGCATTGCTGGGGATACTAAAAACAAGGAGGGGAACATGAAAGACTTTATGATGCTTATGGGCTTTGGTGTAGGTCTTGTGACAGGAATGGTTTTATATAAATATTCCTCATGCTCAAAACAAGCATTCAATAAGGGCGAAAAAGCGATTGTTGAAGGCGTTGAAAAGTTAGAGCAAAAAGCGAAAGGGCAAATGAAAAAAGTTGCTGACAAAAACAAATAATCTGCTTAAACCATATATATCTTAGGGCATTAAATATTATTTCTCACGACATCGTAAATTTTATGCGTGTTTTGCCCAAAACTCACCAAACAAAAAATCCACTAGACTTCCTAGTGGATTTTATATTTTCTCAAGCCAGTGCTTGTTATTTTCTTACCGAGCATCTTTTATTGATAAAAAGTTCATAACTGCCTCACGCTTTTATCGCTCCACCAAAGTTACCTTATGGCACACCAAAGTGTCCTCTTAGTGATGCTACCGTCAGGTCCTGACACGATTCAAAGATTTTGATTGCATAAGACCTTAATTTCATCACGATAAAACCATGCACATTTTTACAAAAATTAAACCGCTAAAAGCATTCAACCCCACTGTAGCGGATTGTGGGTAACAGAGCACCGCTAACTCTCCGTCTAGCTCGGTTTAATTATTTTAGCAAAAAAGCGATTGTTTTGCAATAAAAAAATGATAATTTATTAAAATAAAGTGTAAAAATTTGGCAAATTGTGATTTTCTTTTCAAAACCGCCTGCGAAGTGGCAAAATCGTTTTAATTGCAAGGCCAAATATGCTATAATATATATGTTTAAAAGGGGAAGACATGGGGGATAGAGATTTATTCAACAACTCAAAACGCTTTTTAGATGCATATAATAACATAGATTATGCTCTTAAAAGAAGATATGATTTTCACCGCTCAATGGGCTTTTCTGACCTTATAAGAAAGACAGCATCTTTGAATTACATTGTGCGTAAATATGAAGATTGCCTTATTGATTATGGTAGGTTAAGAAATGCAATCGTTCACAATAATAATGAAGATTTTGTTATCGCAGAGCCTCATAATTCAGTGGTTGAAAATATTGAGCATATCGAAAAATTAATCACCACGCCACCACGTGCTCTCGACAGCGTGGCAATAAGAGATGTTTTGACAGTCCCAGCGGACAAGAGCATGAGAGATGTTATTATGCTAATGTCATCAAGTGGTTATTCAAATTTGCCGGTATATAAAAATGGAGCACTTATTGGAGTTGCAAACGGGCAGAAAATAATTAATTCTATGGGACAGTATTTGCTTTCTGGTGGAAAGCCTATGACATTTTTAGATAATGTACAAATTGAAGACATGCTTTCTTCCATTGAAAACACAAATTATTACTGCGTAAAAAAAGAGGATTGCACAGTGGAAGATGCCTTGGAAGAATTTAACAGCAACCACAAATTGCTTGCAATCTTGTTTACTAAAAGGGGGACAACTAATGAATTGCCTGTTGGCATTATGACCGCATCTAATATAGTTGAGGCTCAAAATGTCATAGAAAATTATTAGGATATTATGGAAAAGAAAAAAAATTGTGTAAAAGATATATATGTTTGGCTTGACGGCGGAAGGCAAAAAGCATGCTCCGTCAAATGCGACAACAAAGATATAGAAAAACTTTTAACAAGCCTTGAAGAAGAGTTTAACAAAATGTTCACTTATGGCGAAAGTTATAAAATTTTCTATGGAGAAGGCTCGCTTGAGAAGGCACTTAAACATTGCCAGTCAAAGATTAAAAAACTTATAAAGAAAGCCGAAGAGGCTTAAAAGTTCAATTCAAGCATTATTAAAGATTAAAAATGCTTGACAAAAGAAAAAATTATATTTAAAATAACTGCATAAAAAGCGTAGATAAAAGACAACACCTTTTCAAATATTTTACAGAGAGTTGCCGTTTGGTGCAAGGCAATAAAAGAAAGGAAAAGGTTATCACTTTTGGAGCTACTTTTGTGAAATAATAGTAACATAAGTCGGGACTTCCCGTCATAGAAGAGGTGGGTGCTGGCCTACTATAAGTTTACAAGTGGTTTATTAAATCGCACTAGGTTTTCTTGTAACTTGGTGTGATTTTTTGTTAAAAGGAGAAAAATGATGAAAAAAGAACAAGCTATGCCAAATTTTGTCGAGTTAGAGCACAATGTACTTGATTTTTGGAAAGATAATGATTGCTTTCACAAACTTGTTAAAAAAAATGAAGGTCATGAGAGGTTTAAATTTCTAGATGGCCCTGCAACCGCAAACAACAGACTTGGAATTCACCATTTTTGGGGAAGAACGCTTAAAGACCTTACCATTCGTTATAATGCTTTAAAAGGTAAAGACTGTATGTATCAAAATGGCTTTGATGGACAAGGTCTTTGGGTCGAAGTTAATGTTGAAAAAGAACTTGGGCTTAACGGAAAACCTGAAATCGCACAATATGGAATTGACAAATTCACAAATAAGTGTATGGAAAGAGTAAACTATTTTGCAAACGAAATCACCAATCAATCAATTCGCATGGGGCAATGGATGGATTGGGAGCATAGTTATCTTACAAATACTGATGAAAACATCACTTCAATATGGCATTTTCTCAAAAAGTGCGATGAAAAAGGTTGGATTGTAAAGAAAAATCGTCCTATGGCATGGTGTCCTCGCTGTGGAACCAGCCTTTCGGAACATGAGATGAGTTCGTCGTACCATGAGGTAGAGCATACTGCAATATTTGCAAAGTTTCCAGTTAAAGGGCAAGATTTTAAAATTGTCGCGTGGACAACCACTCCTTGGACGCTGTCTGCTAATGTTGCACTTGCAGTAAATCCTGATTTTACTTATGTTTTGGTTGATTTTAATGGCGAAAAACTTGTTCTTGGGAAAGATAGACTTTGTGTGCTAAAAGGCGACGCCAAAGTTTTAAAAGAAATGAAAGGGGCTGACCTCGTTGGATTAGAATATGAGACATGTTTCCCAGAACTTGGCATGCAAAACTTTGCACATAAAGTTGTCGCATGGGACATGGTCGATAACGCAGAGGGAAGTTGTGTTGTTCACATTGCTCCAGGCTGTGGTGCAGAAGACTTTGAACTTGGTCAATCTCTTAATTTGCCAGAAATCTGCCCAATCAATGAACAAGGCGTGATGCTTGACTCAACTGGATTTCTTGCAGGCAAGAAAACAACCGATGTTGTTCAAATGGTTGTGGATAGACTTCAAAATGATGGCAAACTTTTATATGCCCATAAATATAAACATAGCTATCCATTTTGCTGGCGTTGCAAAACAGACCTTGTTTACAAACTTATTTCTGCTTGGTTTATTAAAATCGATGAAATTCGTCCTCTTGCGTTAAAAGCGATAGAAGATGTTGAATTTAAGCCTGCTTATGCTAAAAAGCGTATGATTGATTGGCTTGAAAATATGGGGGACTGGAATATTTCTCGTTCTAGATTTTATGGACTTCCTCTTCCTTTCTATGTTTGTGAAAAATGCGGAAAAGTTCATGTGATTGGTTCAAAAGAAGAATTGAGAGAAAAAGCGGTTAACCCTGAAATGGTTGACGCACTTCCAAATATCCACAAACCTTGGATTGATGAAATCAAAATTAGATGTGAATGTGGTGAAATCCTTTCTCGAATTCCAGAGGTGGGAGATGTTTGGCTTGATGCAGGCATTACCCCATTTAGCACTAAAAAATATTTTACCGATAGAAAGTTTTTTGAAAACAATTTCCCAAGTGATTATGTCTGTGAAATGATTGAGCAAATTAAACTTTGGTTCTACTCTTTGCTTATAATGAGCGTAGTTCTCACTGGAGAAGCTCCATACAAAAAGGTGTGCACTTATCAATATGTAAAAGATGAAAAGGGTGGTGAGTTCCATAAGAGTGGTGGCAACACACTTGAAGCCGATAAAGTTGCCGACAATGTGGGGGCTGATGTCGTAAGATATTTGTTCTCTTCTTCCAGCCCAACAAATGATATGCGTTTTGGCTTTACACTTACTGATGAAGCAAGAAGAAAACTTTTAGCATTCTGGAATGTTTATACATTCTTTAACACCTATGCATGCATTGATAACCCAGACATAGCTCATTTTGAACCAGATGAAAGTGACTTACAAGTGGCTGACAAATGGCTTATAGAAAGCGTAAATAAATTTATAAAAGATAGCGACCTTAATTATAGCGAAGATAAAGCATATCTTGTTGTAAAAGATTTTGAAAAGCTCGTTGACGACCTTTCAAACTTTTACATTCGTTCAAACAGAAAGAGATTTTGGAAGAGTGAAAATAAGCGTGACCAAATGACTGCTTATTGGTGCCTTTACTATGCAATTAAGTCTTGCGTTAGCGTTATGACCCCAATCATTCCTTTCGTTTGTGAACATATTTGGCAAAATCTCGTAAGAGAAATTGAACCTAACGAAGCTGAATGTGTAATGCTTGCAGGTTATCCAAAAGAAATTTATCCTCTTCACTTTGAGAACATACTTGCTTATACTGAAAAAGCAAGAGATGTAATGTCAATTGCTCAAAGATTAAGAAATGAAAATCAAATAAAAGTTAAGCAACCTCTTCGCACCATGTATGTAACGGGTGACGAATTTGCTCATTGCGTGCTTGACGAGTTTGGCAGTATTATCAAAGAAGAACTTAATATAAAAAATCTTGAGGTTGTCAAAGATGAAAGTCGTTTCAATGATGAATATCTGTCAGTAAACTTTAAAAAGGCAGGTGCAGTCCTTAAAGGAGAAGTTCAAGCGTTAAAAGAGACTCTTGCACATCTTACTGGCGAAGAAAATAAGATTGTCATGGAAGGTTATCGAAAAGGTAAAGTTACCATTGGCAAATTCATTGACCTTGATAGCGAACTTTTCAATCTTGAAAAGAAACCAAAGGGCGACTATGTTATTGCTCATGAAAATGGCAATACTGTCGTGCTTGACGTCAACCTTGATGAGGAACTTATCATGGAAGGGGAATACCGAGAATTTGTGAGGGGACTACAAGTTTTAAGAAAAGAGGCTGATTTCTTGATTGAAGATAGAATAGAAGCAACTTTTGAAACAAGTGATACTCATATTCAAAAAGTTCTTGATAAATTTAAAGACAAAATTATGCAAGAAGTTTTGATTAAGGAAATAAAACCTTGTCTTTCTAATCCAATTATCACAAAGGAAGTTGAAATGGGAGATGGAAGCGTAAAAGTTACACTTGCGAAATAAGTTTTATGATTTAGTCAAAAAATTATAAATGATTTATAAATCGAAAAAATAGAGAATGCAATTATCACATTCTCTATTTTTTTATTATTTAGCGTAGCTATTAAATTTTATTTTGACTTTTGAGGTTTTGCATGTATAATTGTATAGAAAGAATTTTTGAATTTTTTTAGACTGGCAGTAAGAGGTAAGGTGCTATTTATGAAAATTGCAAGCGATTGGGTTGACTATAAGGTTATCGCAACTGGCAATGGTGAAAAACTTGAAAAATGGGGTGAATATACTCTGTTGCGTCCAGACCCACAAGTGATTTGGAAAGCAAAAAGTGATTTGTCAAAATATAAGGGGCTTGACGCGCATTATATACGCTCTTCAACGGGTGGCGGAGCGTGGAACTTCTTGCATAGAATGCCCGAAGAGTGGAATATTAAGTGGAAGAACTTAACATTCTCACTTAAACCAATGGGATTCAAACATACTGGACTTTTCCCTGAACAGGCGGTAAACTGGAATGACATGATAACCGCAATCAAAGGTGCAGGCAGAGAGATTAAAGTCTTAAATCTATTTGCTTATACTGGTGGAGCGAGTGTTGCTTGTGCAAGTGCGGGAGCAAAAGTTACGCATGTTGACGCAAGTAAGGGAATGGTTGAAAGAGCCAAAGAAAATGCAAAACTAAATAGAATAACTACTATTCGTTATATCGTGGACGATTGCAAAAAATTTATTGAGCGCGAAAAAAGAAGAGGAAACACATACGACGCAATAATCATGGACCCACCATCTTATGGCAGAGGAACTAATGGGGAAATGTGGAAACTTGAAGACAATCTTTATGATTTTATTGCACTTACAAAAGAGGTTCTATCGGATAATCCACTTTTTGTTCTTATTTCGTCCTATACAACAGGGCTTCAAG
Source organism: uncultured Clostridia bacterium (assembly GCA_934793215.1). Classification (GTDB taxonomy): domain Bacteria; phylum Bacillota; class Clostridia; order Christensenellales; family UBA1242; genus Caccovivens. Next base: position 220,752 of record CAKVOP010000001.1, read on the forward strand.
CAAGTGTTCTATCAAATCTGTTGACATTAGTGTTTGGCGAGGGCGGAATTGACGCTGATGAGATTGGCCTTCCAACTGATGAAAAAATTGTGCTTCCATGTGGGGCAAGAGGTATTAAGATATGGAAAAATTAACTGTTTTATATGAAGACAACCATTGTATTGTAGTTGTAAAACCACAAAATGTCCCTTCACAAGAGGACGCGTCTGGTGATAAAGATATGCTTACAATGGTTAAAGAGTATATTAAAGAGAAATATAATAAAGAAGGTGAAGCCTTTGTCGGGCTTGTTCATAGACTTGACCGCCCTACGGGGGGAATAATGGTTTTCGCTAAAACTTCAAAGGGTGCGAGCAGGTTAAGCGAACAAATCAAAAACGGCCAGATGCAAAAAACTTATTATGCTGTCACTACAAAAACCCCACAACTCAAAGCCGACACGCTTTGTCACTTTTTAAAGAAAGATGAGAAAAATAATATCGTTAGAATTGCACCAAGAAGTGAAAAAGGTGTTAAAGAAGCAAAACTTTCTTATAAGGTTCTGCAAACTACCGATGAAATGGCACTTGTTGAAGTTAAACTTATCACTGGAAGAAGTCATCAAATTCGTGTACAATTTGCTGGGATAAATTGTCCTCTTGTAGGTGATAACAAGTATGGTAAAGATAAATTTTCTGCGTCAACAAACCTGGGGCTTTGGGCTGGAAGACTTGAATTTTTACACCCTGTAACAAAGCAAAAAATGACCTTTGCTTGCCCTCCAGATACAGAAAAATCACCTTGGAACAAGTTTTTTATGGATAAGTATTTTTTAAGATAAAATTAAATTTGTTTTGAACATCTTTGACTACAAATTTAATTGTAAATTAACTATTATTAAAAGAAATTTAATTAAATTGACCAATTTTTAAAAGTTGGTCTTTTTTGTTGTAAAATTTTTATTATTTTACTAAAATATAAAAAGGAGTCAAAAATGAAAAAGAGAAATGAAATAGACGAAAAATATAAGTGGGATTTATCTCCACTATGCAAAAGTGAAGAAGAATTTTTATCTGCACTAAAAGCGATGGAAGATTACATTAATCAAGTTAGAAAATTTGAGGGGAAATTGAACAATAAAAAAAGAATTTCATCTTATCTTACCCTCAACAAAGAGTTTGAAGAAAAGTTAGAGCCAATTTTTCTTTATTGTGCCTTAAAGTGCGATGAAGATTTAGGGAATAGCGAGGAGCAACAAAAAGACGAGCTTCTTTCTATGGCTTACCAAAAACTGGCAGAAGAAACTGCTTTTGTTTCAAGCGAACTTCATGAACTATCTGATAAACTTCTTGATAGCATTATTAAAGACAAAGATTTTAAAGATTATTCACGTTCATTTGAAGCAATCAAACGTGAAAAAATTCATATGTTATCAAAAAAAGAAGAAAAACTTTTGTCTGGAATGAGTTTTCTGGGTGGTTTTTCTGGCAACAGCAGACTCTTCAGTGATGCTGACCTTACCTTTAATGATATTACAGATGGCAAGGGGAAAAAACATAAATTGGACCATTCATCTTACGCTGATTATATCCGTTCGAATGATAGAACTTTGCGTAAAAATGCTATGAAAGAATATAATGGTGCATTTGGCAGAAGCATCAACATGCTGGCAAACAATTATATTAACTATGTTAAAGAGGATTGCTATTTTGCGAAGATAAGAAAGTATAAATCTGCTCTTAACGAAGCCCTTGAGGATGAAGAGGTCTCAAAAGAGGTTTATGATAGACTTTTAGACGAAGTTAATAAAAATCTTGACATTCTTTTCAAATATTTCGAATTGAAAAAGAAATGCCTTAATCTTAAAGATATGTATATCTATGATAATATGGCAGATATTCAAGCAAAAAGTGACAAAAAATATACTTTTGAAGAGGCAATGGACATTGTGTATAAAGCACTTTCGCCACTGGGGGAAGACTATGTTGCACTTTTAAAACAAGCAGTAGAAGAAAGGTGGCTTGATGTGTTTCCAAGTCAAGGCAAACGCACAGGTGCCTACGAAAACGCAGTCTATGGAATTCACCCCTATGTTCTTCTCAATTTTAATGGCTCGATCGGTTCTGTTTTTGAAATCGCTCATGAACTTGGTCATGCAATGCATACTGTATTTGCGTCAAACGCCCAACCTCGCCAAAAGGCAGGATACACAATTTTTCTTGCAGAAATTGCAAGCACAACAAATGAAATTTTGCTTTTAAATTATCTTTTAAATAATGCTAAAACAAATGAAGAGAAAATAGCACTTTATAACAAATTTTTTGATGAAGTAAAAGGCTCAATTTATCGTCAAACCATGTTTGCTGAATTTGAAGCAAAAGTGCATGAAGCGTATGAAAATAACAAACCTCTTTCAAAAGATTTTGTTTGTCAAATTTACTATGACCTTAATAAAAAGTATTTTGGAAAAGTTAAACTTATTGATGAAATAAAATATGAGTGGGCACGTGTTGGGCACTTTTTCAGTTCTTTTTATGTTTACAAGTATGCAACTGGCATGATATGTGCAATGTCATTTGCAGGAAGGATATTAAAAGGGGAGGAAGGTGCGTTAGACGATTATAAATATTTCTTATCGGCGGGAGATAGCGAAAAACCTTTGCAGGTATTGAATAAGGCAAATTGTCCTCTTGAAAGTGGTCAGCCATTTGAAGAAGGATTTAACTATTTGAGAAGTCTGTTGGCACAATGGCAAAAATGTATGAAAAAATAATTTTTAATTATTAATGAAAATCTAAAAATTCATAAAAAGTATAATAAATTAATGTGAAATTATATTAAAAATAAATAAAAAATCAAAAAATAATTAAAAAATATCAAATATAATAAAAATCTTGGAATTACTATTTTCCAAGATTTTTTATATCTAAATACTTCAATGGTAAAAAGATTTTTTCTTTTTCGATATTTACATTAACATATAATTGTAATAATTAGTGCTAATTTAAACCCTTATCGTTTGACCTTGATATGTTTTATTGAGACCAAACTGGTCGATTGAATTTTCGGAAGCGGTCGAAAAATGCACAGGATAGAAATTGGTGTCAGGGAATTCGTCCATGAGACTTTTAATCTCAAACGTGGCAAGATGTTTCTCATTTTCTACAATGCTTGAAGCATCAATAAACATAGCTTTGCTTGCTTTGGCAATTTTGCGTATATTATTGCACATTGCACTATCGCCTGAAAAGCCAACTTTAACACTCCCATCATCTATAACATATCCATATGCGTCCAGTCCGCCATGATTTACTGAAAAGCATTTGATTTTATAGTTTGTCAGTTTTACTATTTCCCCATTTTCAGCGTCTATAAAATTGAAATTATCTAGTGAGGGAATAAGGTGAGGCACCTCAATTAAACGCATAAGACTTTCAATTCTTTGTTTGCAACCTTTTGGGGCGAGGATAGTTATGCTTTTCCCTAATTTCGACATGACTTCCAAAACGAGCGGAATATCGCAAAAATGGTCGGAATGAAAATGTGAAATAACAATATAATCAATCTTTTTTAAGTCATATTTATTAAAAAGTGTTTTAAATGAGCCGATTGGAACATCAAAAAGCAAGTTGTCATTAATGACAAAACTTGTGTTTAGAGTGTAAGCCCAAGTGCAGTGATTTCCAACTATATTAATTTTCATTTGTACCTCGTTGAGCCTATTATAGCACATAAATAAAACGTGGCAAAATAATTTGATAATATTAAAGTTTTTGTAGATTTGGGGTTGCAAATTGTCGAAATTATGATACAATGAAATTAGAGAGGAAACATGGCTGGCGGATACAACAATAATCAAAAAATAAAAAGCAAGCAAAGGGCTTCAAAAAAGAAGACTGCAAATGGTGTTAAAAAGGTGCCATTCCTTGAAAGTGAGATAAAATCACAAATCAGCCAATTTATACGCCGTCATAAAAGCGGAGAAGGATATAGACGTCTTGGTGGAATTAATGAACTTTTGCAAAAGTGCCCCAAAGTTAAAAATATCCTTATAAAAGAGATTCATGACTACGTTACAAAAGCTTATCCACTTGCGAGCAAGTCAAAACTGTATTTTAAACCAAAAGAATTTGAAAAATTGCTTATTGCAATCAGTTTAAAAGATTTTACACTCAAAAAATATGAGTCTTACCCTTTCTTGCTTAAAAAACATGATTTTTACAAGATGATAAATTGCCCAAAATCTCATATTGTTGTGAAAGGTTTTAAGACCGGGCCAACTTATAAATTTTTAAACAACTTCGTTAACCCAGTAGTAGGGGCGGACGAAAATTTTACCAACAGCTACATTGATACCCAATTTTTTGCAAGTAGCGACCGAAAAATAATATTTGCAAAAACTGTAAGACAAATTTTTAGAATTAATGATACTAAAAAATTCTTGCGTGAATTTTCAAAAGAAGCGGTAGAACATGACCGCTCTATTGCACAACGCGGATTTTCAGTTGCTATGTACAGTTTCCTTCAAGGTAGCGAAAAAAAACTATCACTTTTTGCAAGACTTGATGACGATGGCTTTAACCACAGAAATTTACTTATTGATGAAAGACGAAAAAAAGTATTTGGCGAAGTCGCTGGATATCCTCATTTCCACTTTCAAAATGAGACTGACCAATACCTTTGTCGAAAGGAAAGTGATAGTGGATATAAGACGGGCAGGTGCAATGCTATCGATGTGCCTCATCTTATTAAATATTTTGTGTCGCTTGAGAACCAAACAAAGCAACACATAAAAAATGCTTATGCAAGAAGAGAAACTTTGGATTTGCCATTCTTGGATATATTGGTTGAGCGAGAAGAATTTTTTCCAAAACCATTAAAAATAGTAGAGGACTTTGTTAAAAATCAAGGCGAAGACGGCGTTCAAATGTGCAAAAAGTTTTTTGCGGACTTTGATAACAACTATAACTTGCAAGGCATTTTAGGTGGACTTGACTACTTTAAAAATTTCGCATTTACTTTACTGCTTCTCCAACACATAAGCGACCTATATTGGAGCGAAGAAAACACTAATTTAAAATATAAGAATTTTCTTGCACAATTTGAAATTACTTTAAGTGAAAAGGTGATGGACGCCATTTGCAATGTGAGTGAAAGGACTTGCAGAGTGAAAGGTAATAAGCATGTCACAATGAGAAATGATTTTGACGAGAATTATGCAAATTTCCCAGCACTTTAACTATTAATTTTATTAATTTCTAACACCAAACTTTCAAGCCTATTAGCTGATGAAAGGGCGGTGTTTTTTTGTTTATGTTCACACATTATGCGAACCTTGTTCTCTGTCCCGCTTGCCCTCACAAGAACTCTTCCATCACTTCCAAATGACTGACTTATAGATAGAATTTCACTTGAAAGTTTTTCGCTGTTTAGAATTCTAAATTTATCAATCACGCTTATGTTTTTATTCACTTGTGGAAACTTTTTGTATTGTACAAGTTTTGAAAGGGTTTTCCCGCTTTCTTTTGCTATTTTCGCAAGCGTTAAAGCGGTTAAAATTCCGTCACCAGTGGTTGAAAGGGTATGATTGACAATGTGTCCTGATGGCTCTCCTCCAAGAGGGTAGTTTTTGTTTTTCATTAGTTCAACAACATATTTGTCGCCAACGTCTGCTCTGGCGAGAGAGATTTTTTTCTTGGCTAGAGCATTTTCTAGTCCCTTGTTCGTCATGCTTGTGCCGACGACGCCTTTGCATGATGGCATATGAGTGGCAAGAATAAAAAGAATGTCATCTCCGTCAAGTAAAAAGCCTTTTTCGTCACATGCAACAATGCGGTCTCCATCTCCATCAAAAGCAAACCCCATGTCTGCATGATTAAGCAAAACACTTTTTATCATTGTGTCAGGGTAGAGGGCACCACAATTATTGTTAATACTCTTTCCGTCGCCTTGTGCGTTTAGAAAAATTGTTTTCCCTTTTAAAGAAGAAAAAATACTTTTTGCTATCTTGTAAGTTGCACCATTTGCACAATCAACCACAATTTTAAGGTTTTCAAGGTCAGTACAACAAGTCAACAAACTTTTCTTATATTCATTTAAGAGAACTGGAGAAAACTCATATTTCCCTACCTTATCATAAGAAACCATAAAAGGTGAAAAAAGTTGACGTTCAATTGATTTCTCTTCCTCTTCGTTTATTTTATAGCCATTCCTGTCGTAAATTTTGACTCCATTGTATTTAGCGGGATTATGGCTTGCAGATATAACAACACCATAGTCACAGCCAAGTTGTTTCGTGAGATATGCAATTGCGGGAGTAGGGGCAACCCCTACATCAATTACATCGACGCCTCCTGCTGTAAGCCCGCTAGAAAAAGATAGAGACAAGAGGTCTCCCGATGTGCGGGTATCTCTGCCAATTACGACCTTGCCTTTACTGCAAAGTCTCGAAAGTGCGTTTCCGCATTTGTGAACTAAAAGTGATGATAAGTCTTCGCCATAAACTCCGCGAATTCCGTCTGTTCCAAAATATGTAGCCATTAACCCTCCTAATTTTTCAAATATTTATATGCTTTTTCTTTAAGGTTTGTTTGTCGTGCCCGAGCAATCGCAAGGTCGCCGGTATTTACTTTGTCGGTTATTGTCGAACCGCATGCAATGAAACTTTCGCTTTCAATTTCAAGAGGTGCAACAAGGTTGGAATTTGAACCGATAAAAACCTTATCTCCAACTATCACCTTGTTTTTTTCTTTGCCGTTGTAGTTTGCAAAGATGACTCCACAACCCAAATTGCACGCAGAACCTATTTGTGCGTCACCTATGTAAGTTAAATGGCTAGCCTTGGTTTTTTCTCCAATTATTGATTTTTTTACTTCGACAAAATTACCAATCTTGCAGTTGGCACCAATTTCGCTATTAGGGCGAATATGTGCAAATGGACCAATTGCCGCACCGCATTTTATAACGCTGTCTTCTAGGACTGATGCATGCAAAATGCAATTTTCTTCCACTTTACAAGACTTTATAAAATTGCCAGGTAAAAGCGTGCAGTTATCCCCGATAAATGTTTCACCTTCAATATGGTTGTTCTCGTAGATTGTTACATTTTTGCCGAACTTTACATTTTTGCCAATAAAACATGACTTTTTGTTTAAAAATTTTGTCATTTTTGTTAAATTATCTCCTTAAACATTGTTTTTGTATGCAAAAAATGCGGGAAATGTTTGTTTTAAAAAATATTAAAAAAAGGTTTTAATCTTTGATAAAAATAAATTAGAGCGAGTTAAGCAATGATAGTAGCCAATGCATATAGTGTTTGTGTAGAGTTTACAAAGGAGATTTTATGTGTGGAATTATTGCTTGCATAGGTAAAAACGTATGTAAAACGTTAATAGATGGGCTTGAAAGACTTGAATATCGCGGATATGATTCGGCTGGTATGACGGTTCTTACAAATGGTGAATTTTTCACTAAAAAAGCACTTGGAAATGTTAAAGAATTAAAAAAGTTGGTAGCAGATGTTAAGTTAGACGGATTTGGGATTGCTCATACTAGGTGGGCTACACATGGAAACATAACCCTTGAAAATGCCCACCCTCACTTTTCTCAAGGTGGCAGTGTAGCACTTGTACATAATGGAATAATTGAAAATTATCAAGAAATTAAGGCTATGATAGAAAAGAACGGTGCTAGTTTTTATGGGCAGTCGGACAGTGAGGTCGTGGCAAAATTTTTGGGCGAAACGATAGACGAAAACATATTGTTCAAGAAATTGAATTTGATTATGGGGTCTTATGCATTTGCTTTAATATGCAAAGATCAAAACAGAATATATTTTGCAAAAAATAAAAGCCCACTTTATGTTTTTGAGGGAAGCATGATTGCGAGCGACCCTAGCGTTTTTGCTCCTTTTGGGAAAGAGTATATTGCTCTTGATGATGGTGAATATGGCTATATTGACGGCAAAGAAGCACATATTTTAAAAGACGGAACAAAGTTGCAAAAGAAGCACAAAATGATAGATTTTGAGTTTGTGCAAGAGGATAAAGCTCATTACGACCATTTTATGATTAAGGAGATTTATGATTCTAAAAAGGTCGTTGAAGGATTAAAAAATCATTACACTCAAAAAAGCGTTCAAAATCAAGTCAAATGTTTGAATCTAGAAAAGTTTAATCGAATCTATTTTATTGCTTGTGGAACCGCATATCATGCTGGGCTTATGGCTGGGGAATATTTTAGGAAGCATTTTGATAAAGACATTTATGTTGAAAAAGCGGGCGAAATTTGTTATAAAAATTTGCCAATAGATGCAAATAGTCTATGCTTTTTCATCAGTCAAAGTGGTGAAACCGCAGATACCTTGTCCGCACTTGAATATGTCAGGGCTCATAAAGGCATATGTGCATGTGTGGTTAACACAATTTACTCGACTTTGTCTCAAAAATGCGACTATGTTTTTCCTATTTGTGCAGGGCAAGAGAAAGCAGTGGCAAGTACGAAAGCATACTTTGGACAGGTGCTTGCCCTTATGATTATAGCGAAGACATTAAAAGGCGAAGATTTTGAAAACTCGCTTGACGACTATGAGAAAACACTTGACTATGGAAATGATGAGGAAATTAAAACCGTTGCAATGCATCTTGCTAAACGCGAAAAACTATTTTTCATTGGCAGGGGTGAAGATTATATTACCGCTCTTGAAGCATCTCTTAAAATGAAAGAAATTTCCTATATTTTTTCTTGTGGAGAAAGTGCAGCCGAACTAAAACATGGATCGCTTGCCCTTATTGAAGATGGGGTAGACGCTGTGCTTATAGCAACAAACAAAGTCTCACTTTCAAAAAACATGGCAAGTGCGGAGGAGGTGCATGCACGAGGGGGCAAGGTGGTGTTTGTTTCGCCCTTTAATAGTGCAAACGGAAAGATTGACTACCGAATAAACATAAAACCTTGCAATGAAGAATTCATGCCATTGCAAACCATGCTTTCCCTTCAAAAACTTGCTTACTATGTTGCCATTTTTAGAGGCAACAATCCAGACAAACCAAGAAACCTTGCCAAAAGCGTAACAGTAGAATAAAAACGAAATTAAACCTCTTTGAAACGCAAGGATAAAATATAATGTTTTAGATTAAATTTGGCTATTTGGCTTTGTTTTAATTGATATAACAAGAATATAGACTCCGATTCTGTTGCTATTTTTAGTATAAAATAATTTTAATAGATATAGTCCAACATATAGATTTATTTTGTTGGATTAAAGGAGTTTTATGAACATAAATTATAATCAAAGATATTTTTCCACAGAAGAAAAAATTCAGCGTGGACTTTTTCTTTGTTGCGTTTTAGAAAATATAACGATATTTCGATTAAGGAGCTTTGCTATGAGGCGGGGATAAATAGAAGTCCTTTTTATGCCCATTATCAAGATATTAATGATTTGATGATAAAAATCGAGCAGGGCTTATAAAAAAATATTATTGAAATATTTTCGCCTAAAAAAGTGTGGAGCGAGACTGTTTTTGCTAGTTTATTTGATTTTTTATATCAAAATCGTGACTTTTACAATGATTATCTTGATTCAAATGAACAAATGTTTATGGAAAAGAATGATTTTATAAATTTCATCAATATAGTTGGCAAAAACAATCGTGGAGATGAGTTTGCTCAAGAGGAAATGATATATCACATGGCATTTTTTGCTGGTGGACTGAAGGCGATAGCAAGAAGCCGGATAAAAAGAGATTGCAAGGAAACTCCTGTCCAAATGGTTAAAATTATTACAAACGAATATAAAAAAATGCAAAATTTTGGAGTGAACAATAAAAAATTGCAGATTATTCTGCAATTTTTTATTGTTTTATAAAATTTTATTTAATCTGTCGATAGTGCATTGAATTCTTTTCAATGTTTCATCTTTTCCCAAAATAAACATCATTTCACCGCATCCGCCGGGAGTGACAGGCTCACCGGTTACAGCGATACGCAGTGGCCACATAGCAAAGCCAATTTTGATTTCTTTTTGCGAGGAATAATTTTGTATTGAATTATTTATATTTTCTGCAGTCCAATCATCTATATCACTTAAGAATGCCATTGAGTCGGTTAAAATAGATAAAGAACTTTCAAGGGTGGTCTTGTTCTTTTTATTGATTAATAAATTCAAGTCAAAATCTGAATAATTATATAGAAATTTCAATTTTTCTGGGATTTCGCTAAAAACATTAATTCTGCTTTGTAGTAGGGTTGAGATGTATGACCATTTATTTTTAATAAAATCTGGCAGGGAGGAAATATATTTTATAGAATACTTTTCAAATTCATCTTTGGACATCTTTTTAATGTATTCTCCATTAACCCATGCAAGTTTTTTATAATCAAATATAGCATTTGTTTTTATGAGCCCATTAAGACTAAAGTTTTCTACAAGTTCGGATAGCGAGAAAATTTCCTGCTGTGTTTTTGGGTTCCAGCCTAAAAGTGCGATGTAGTTTATTATCGCCTCTGGTAGATAGCCTTCTTCTACTAATTGATTGAAACTTACTGCTCCATGCCTTTTTGATAATTTAGAAACAGTTCCGTCTTCATTTTGTCCCATGATTGTGGATAGATGTGCCATTTTAGGACTTTTCCAGCCCAGTGCCTCATATAGCAATTGATATTTTGGAGATGATGAAATATATTCTTTCCCTCTTAAAATGTGAGTGATATTCATCAAGTGGTCATCAATAACATTCGCAAAATTGTATGTAGGAAGTCCGTCACTTTTTATAAGAATTTGTTCATCCAAAGTGTCGTTGTTTACAGTTATCTCTCCATATAATTCATCATAAAAAGAAGTCTGCCCAGTTTGTGGAATTTTTTGTCTAATTACATAAGGTTTTCCATTTTTTAAGAAGTTTTCGATTTCTGATTGAGATAAATTTTTGCAATTTTCACCACATCCCGAGTGATATTCTTCTTGACTAATCTCATTATTATTTTCATTTTTTTCGCAAAAACAATAATACGCATGTCCACTTTTAATTAATTTTTGAGCATATTCATGATATATGTTAAGTCGTTCGGTTTGAATATATGGACCATATTCTCCGCCAATATCAGGACCTTCGTCATGCTTTAGTTTTGTTTGTTTAAGTGTGTCATAAATTATATCGACAGCCCCGTCAACATATCTTTTTTTGTCGGTATCTTCAATTCTTAAAATAAATTTTCCATTGTTATGCTTTGCAAATAGATAGCAGTATAACGCCGTTCTTAAATTTCCTATATGCATATAGCCAGTAGGGCTAGGTGCAAATCGAGTTCGAATTTCTTCCATAAGCTTCTCCTGATAGTAAGTAAAGTCTATCATTGGATAGTTTAAAAGTCAAGAATTTTGCAGACAAAAATTGAGAAAGATGTAAAAATGCTTGACAAATTATTATTACTTCCATATCATTAAAATGATTAGGAGGAAAATATGGAAAATATAATAGAATCAAATGTTGATTATTGCAAGTCTAGCTGTGATTCGTATGACCCATACGAAGGATGTCCAGGATATTGTTCAGACTATTGCTCTATGGATGAATATTGCCCAAGTCTAGAATGTGAAGATGATGAATCAGATGAAGATGCTAATACCGATGATGAAGAATGATGTCAAAAGTTCAAATTACAACATTTATTTTTATGATGAAGGGAAGCCATATGTGTATAATACATATACTGGAGCATTGAGCAGATTTGAGAAAGAAAAAAGTTTATTTAAAAATTTAAAAGATAACAGATTCTCAAATGTATCAGAAGAACAAATAGGAAGTTTGTTTAAGCAAGGATTTGTTGTTAAAAGTGAAATGAATGAACTTAACAGGATTAAACAGAAGGAATTAGAGACAATAAATTCTGCCAGAGATGTTGCGATGTTTGTTGTTGCACCAACACTAAAATGTAATTTTAATTGTGTGTATTGTTTTGAGAAAAACAAAAATATGCTTACAGAGAACAATGATATTGAAAATGATATTTTTAATTTTATAGTTAAAGAAGCGGAATTAAAACATTTTAAAACTATAATTGTGTCGTGGTTTGGCGGAGAGCCATTGTTAAAATTTAAATTAATTTTGAGTTTATCAAGAAGAATAAAAGAGTATGCAACTAAGAATAAAATTGAATTTTATTCAAAAATTGTGACAAATGGTAGCTTTTTTACTAAGGATAAAATTCTTTCGCTAATTAGTAATGGGAATTTAAGGCATGCACAAATTACTCTCGATGGCGATGTTGAAATTTATTGCAAGCAGAAAGGTGTTGAAAGTGGTGTTTTTGATTTGGTTTTAAAAAATATTGCTGAGGCATCAACTTTAATTAAAGTGAGTGTGAGATTGAATTGTTCAGAAGGCTCTTACAATAGTATTAAATGCATGATTAGACATTTTCTTACGAAGTATGAAAATGTCTTGAAAAAGAAGAATATCAATTTTTACCTTGCTAAAATTACAAATTATGAAATGTCAGGACAGGATTGTTCTTTCCCGTATAAATTTTTTGAGGAGAAAAAAGATTTTAAAAAATTTCTAGATTTAAATAATTTAAACAAGCGAAATAATGAAAAAAGGTTAATCTGGAGACCTAGAAAGACATTTTGCGGATTGCGTTGTTTAAATTCTTATATTATAGGGCCTGATGGTGCATTGTATAAATGTGAGCATGATATAGGAGACAGCTCTCGAGCGGTTGGAGATATTTGGAATGGATATTTTTACAATGATTACTATATGAAATTAGTTAACAGAGAAATATCGGGTGATTGCACAAAATGTAAATTAATTCCTATTTGTATGGGAGGATGTTTCGCAAATGGCAGTTTGTTTAAAAAGGGTCATGAGTGTGTAATAACGGAGCCTATCTTAATAGAGAACATAAGAGAGTTCCTCGGAAATACTACACAAAAGGACACGCCCCCTACAACAAATGGCTAAAATCATATCAAATGAATATAAAAGAGTCTTAGCATAACCCCTTGCTTACGCCAATTTTATATCTTAAAACAATACTTTCAAATAAAAAACAGCCTTTTGAGGGCTGTTTGTTTTTGGAGCAGGTAGCGGGAATCGGACCCGCGAATAACGCTTGGGAAGCGTTCATTTTGCCACTAAATTATACCTGCATGAGCATATAATAGCACAATTTTTTTTAAATGCAAACATTTTTAAAGTGTTTTTCATATAAATTCTTATGATAAAACCATACAATAGGCGCAGTGCAGTCGCTTATGCGCATAAATGGGCACTCGGGGCAAACCCTGACTTTTATCATTTTGGTGGCATTGGCGGAGATTGCACTAATTTTATTTCACAGTGTCTTCTTGCTGGGGGCGGAGAAATGATTGAAAAGCCCAATGGGTGGTTTTATGTTTCAAAAGATTATCGCTCTCCAAGTTGGACATCAGTGGAAGCGCTTCAAAACTTTTTGTTAGACCAAAACGAGGGGCTTGTTGCTTCAATTAGTGATATAAGTTCTCTTGAAGAGGGGGATATTGTTCAACTTCGACAGAACAAAGATAGGTTTAATCACACCCTTATCATAACAAAAAAGTTAGGAAGTGAAATCTATGTTTGTGCCCACTCAAATGATGCTTTAGATAAAAATTTGAATGAATATTACTATATTGAACGCATAGGGCTTCACATAGAGTGTATTAAAAGCAAATGATAAGTCAAGACAAGAAAACTAAAAAAAATTGAAAAAACGATTGGATTATTGCAAAAGATGGTATATAATATAGTCAGGAGGGAAAATATGGCAAAGACAAATAAAGATTATTTTGGACTTGGAAGAGTGATTAGCCTTATTTTAGCAATCATTCCTGTAACTGCTTGGATTTGCGGAGCAATCACAAGATTTACAGAAGGCAAAATCGTTGCTGGACTTATCCGTTTGATCTTTGGTTTCAACATCGTTTGGATTGTTGACCTTGTTCTTATGATTCTTAACGGCAGAATCTGGCGTTTGTTAAATGTTTAACAAAGTTTGTGGAAAGGGTGGTTTGTAAACCATCTTTTTTGTTTGCAAAAAATCGAAAATTAAAGAAAGATTATAAATTTTAACTAAAATCTATAAAAATCTCGATAAAAGTTTGACTAATTGAGCAAAATGATTATAATTTAATTGTTGAAAAAACATTACTTTTATGCTATACTTGAAAAGGTGAGGTTTTATGAACAGTTTATTATCTAGTTTTATTACCGATTGGGGAAGAAGCATAAAGAGTGGTCTTGGGGAAACTTGGACGATTATTTTAGCAGTGATTTTCCTTGTGTTGGCGTTGTACTTAATTCAAAATGTTTTTAGAGCGTCAATAAACAAAACAAAAATTGTTTTTAAATGGGGACAGATATTTTTCATGATTGTCTTTTCATTGCTTTCAATTTGGTTTTTCACATTAATTTAAATAGGAGATTTTTATGAACAGATTTATTTCTATGCTCAACGATGGAAGCGAACTCGTAAGTGACTTTTGGTCAAAATTTTGTCCTGTTTTCCGTTATGTAGCATTCGCCATTGTTATTGCATGTTCAATCGTGCTTACTATCACCACGCTTATGCAATCAAATGATTCATCAAATGCACTTGATGCATACACTGGAAAGAGTCAAGAAAGTTATTATTCACAAAACAAAGGTGCTTCGCGTGATGCAATTTTAAAAAGAATCACTATTGCTATGGCGGTTATAATTTTTGTTATGATAATTCTTTTCTTCGTGAGCGAACTTATTTACGGGAGCAGAGGTTGAGAGCAAGTCAAAAAATTTTAAACTTATTGTCAAAAGATGGTTTAGCCCTTACAGGGATAGACAATCTTTTTTCTTTTATAGAGAAAACTTATTCCTTGCCAAAAGAAGAAATTAAAAAAGATTTTTATAAACTTCTTCATGAAGGCAAGATTTTTGAAATTAGAAAAGGCAAATTTGTTGCTATTCCTTCCCGCGGATATATTCGCGGACATTTTATTGGCAACAGCAAAGGCTATGGTTTTGTTGAAATCGATGGTCAAGAAAACGACATATTTATTCCCGCAGATAAAACTGGTTGTGCAATCGATGGCGACGGAGTTATCGTAAAAATTTTCTCTTCAAGTGATGAGGGGCAAGATGGCGAAGTGGTGTCTGTTTATAGTGAAGTTGAAAAAATCGCCGGCGTAGTAACAAAACTTGGCAAAACTTTCTTTGTAGAACCCGACAATAATCACATACCTTTTAAAATCAAACTTATTCAAGGTGGCATCAAATTTCATTTAAACGATAGAGTTGTGATAAAACTTGTGAGAAACAAATCAAGCGTTTCTGGCCTTGTTTTAGAGGTTCTTGGCAAACAAGACGATGTTAAAGCATGTGAACTTGCAATAATACGAGACCATGGACTTTATGAAACATTCCCAGATGAAGTTATGACAGAGGCCAAAGCCATAAGGCAAAAGGTTTTGGCAAGTCAAATTAAAGGAAGAGTCGATTTAAGAGATAAAGTTATTGTGACGATAGATGGGCTAGATGCAAAAGACCTAGATGATGCGATTTCTATTGAAAAGGTTGAAAGCGGGTACATTTTAGGTGTTCATATCGCAGATGTAGGTCAGTATGTGAAGTATGACTCCAAAATTGACGAAGAAGCATATAAGCGAGGAACAAGCGTTTATTTTCCTACTTCCGTGCTTCCAATGCTTCCAAAAGAACTGTCAAATGGAATTTGCTCGCTTAATGAAGGTGTAGATAGACTTACTCTAACTTGTCAAATGCTGGTAGATGAAGAAGGAAACATTAGGTCACACAAAATTTTTGAGAGCGTGATAAATAGTAAAGGAAGATTAAACTATACCGAAGCATACAAAGTTCTTTGTGGCGAAAAAGCCGACGCAAAACATGAAAAATTTAAAGAAGAACTGCTTCTTATGAACAATCTTTCGAAGGCAATAACTGAAAAGAATAAGAAAAATGGTACATTAGACTTTGAAATTCCAGAAGTTCAGTTTGTTTTTGATGACAATGGCATGGCTATTGATTTTGAAAAGAGGGAAAGAAATGAAGCCCATGTTTTAATAGAAAACTTTATGGTGCTTGCAAATCAAGCGGTTGCGAAAGAGTTTAGTGATAACAAAATTCCGTTTGTTTATCGTGTTCATGAAAGTCCACGAAAGGAGAAAACACTTGCTGTCATTGAGTATCTTAAAAACTTGGGGATTAGCACACCAAGTATTCCAGAGGTTATCACCCCCGAGTTTTATCAAGAACTTATTCGCTTAACAGCAAACAAACCTTTTGCTGAAACTATCAATAAAGTACTTTTAAGAAGTATGCAAAAGGCTCGTTATACAAATAAGTGTTTAGGACATTTTGGATTGGCTCTTAAATATTATTGTCATTTTACTAGTCCTATACGTAGATATCCTGACCTTACAATTCATAGAATTATAAAAGAGTGCTTAAAGAAAAAGAGCCTTTCTACATCTCGCAAAGAAGAACTTGAAGAGTTTACTTTTGAAGCAGGAGAACAATCAAGCCTTACGGAAAGAAATGCAGATAAAACCGAGCGTGAAGTTGATGACCTTTGGCGTGCATATCTTATGAAAGATAGACTTGGAGAAGAATTCGAGGGCACAATTTCATCAGTAACAAATTTCGGTGTTTTTGTAGAACTTGACAACACTGTCGAAGGGTTAATTCGAGTTGAAGACTTGCCAGATACGGGATTTTTGCTATTTGAAAAGCAACTTCGTCTTAAAGGGCAACATACTTCATTTGGAGTTGGGGACAGGGTTAAAGTAAAACTTGTGAGTGCAAACATTTTTACTAGAAAAATTGATTTTGAATTTATAGAATTCATTAATAAAAGAAAGATTAAGTATTAAAATATATAAAAAGTCGAAAATTAACCATTTTTTTGACTTTTTTCATTCAAATTACCAAAAAAACGCAAATTTTTTAAGATTGGGTATTGAAAAAGGCTAAAAAGGGTGTTATAATAGAGGGCGAGATGAAGATAATAACAAATAACAAAAAAGCATTTCATGATTTCTTCGTTTCAGATTTGCTTGAAGCAGGGATTGAACTCAAAGGTGGCGAAATCAAATCCGTAAGTCAAGGCAAAGTAAGTTTAAGCGATAGTTTCGTCGTTATCAAAAATGGCGAAGCGTGGCTCAAGAATTGTTACATTGCTCCTTGCGAAAATGAAGATGCCAAAGAGAGTTTCACCAAAAGGTCTAGAAGGCTTCTTCTTCATAAAGAAGAAATCTTAAAGTTAGAGCGTAAAACTATGGAAAAGGGTTTTTCAATAGTGCCAACCAAGGTCTATATGCAAAACAATAAAGCCAAAGTTGAGATAGGTCTAGCCAAAGGAAAAAAACTTTATGATAAAAGACAGACCTTAAAAGACAAGGCTGTCAAGCGAGAAATTGACCGCGTGGTCAAGTCATGCTAACCCCTTATGGGGGCGTCATGGTTTCGACGGGGAATATTGGTCAAAGTGTAAAGCATGTGGTCGGTGTGACCTAAAAAAGCAATTTGCAAATAAACGCAAACAATAACGTAGTTCGCATGAACAATGCAAGCCTTGCTTGCGCTGCCTAGCGGACAAAAATTCGGTTAACAATAGTTTAGCCTGCCATGGTCAAATTCGCTAGTTTGACAAGTTGGTATCATTCAAAGCGCTCTACAACCTTAAATTTTTCTTTATAGAGGTTGCACAATAGTAAAGAATCGCCTCAAAAAGGTTGCCTATTGCCTAGTTTGAAGTTAAATTAAAGTTTAGGATAAACATGTAGAAAAGCTTTGTACAAATTTTTCGGAAGTGGGTTCAATTCCCACCGTCTCCACCAAAAAAATAATAAAAGGAAGGAAAAATTATGTTTTTAACAGTATTAATCATTCTTGGAATTGTTGTTGCAGGAGGTTTCCTCATTTACTTTGTTGCAGACCTTATTATGAGCCTTGCAAACAAAAATAAAGACAAAGATGCAATCAGTCAAAAACAAGAAAGAGAGAGAAAAGAGCTTGTTGACAGAATTGAGGCTCTCGAAAATAAAGATGAACTCAAACAAGACCCAGAAGTAAAAGAACTTCTTTACAAGGGTGCCGAAGTAGAAGCGTTTGATCCATTTGCCGAAGAAAAGAAAGAAGAGCCTGAGGCAGAGGAAGAAACTGTTGAAGAAAACGCAGAAGAACCAGAAGTTGAAGAAAATGCAGAACAAGAAGATCTTGACGCTGAAATTGCTAGAAGAAAACAAGCTTTAATGGAAAGACTTGCAATTCTTCAAAAACAAGATGATGAAGAAGGCGAGACCGAACAAGAGGAAACTGAAACTCAGCCAGCAGAAGAAACGGAAGTAGAAGAGACAAATGAAGAGACTGCTGATGAGACAGTTGAAGAGCCAACAGAAGAAACTGTTGAGGAAAACGCCGAAGCAATCGAAGAAGAAACAAGTGAAGTTGAAGACCAAGAGGCATCTTCAGTTATTGAAAATGCTGAATATGAAGAGGCACAAGCAGACACGAATCTTCTTGCTTCTACTTACACAAAAGATGAACTTCTTGCTAAACTTGCAGAAGAACAAGAAAGACTTAAAGCAAACGAAAAAGACCTTCGTGCAAGCAAGAAAGAGTTTATTCCACTTCGTAGAGTTAAAAAGACTCTTGAAAAAGATGAAGTTAAACTTCGTAGAAAAGAAGCACTTGTTGCCAAACAAGAAGTTCTTCTTCACGGCGTAAACAACTACTCTGATATTGACGAAGAAAAAGCAAAGAAACTCGCAGAAGACCTTGACCTTCTTGATGGACTTAAACTTTCAGTTCAACATTGCCAAGAAGTTATGGATAAAAACAAAGAAAGATATCCTCTTCTTGAAAAGATTTACAACCTTCTTGTAAGTCAAAATGCCGAAATTAAAGAAAACATCAAAAACCTTCAAGAAGCTATTGATTCTTTAAAAAATGATGAAGAGTAATACCTTAATTGAAATCATGAAATGACAAAAAGCAGAGAAATTCTCTGCTTTTTTGTGTAAAAGAAAAAATTGAAAGACTTTCTTTGTTTTTGATATTGACAGCACTGACCCTTTCGTTTATAATAAATATAAGAAATGGAGGCACAAATGGATAAAAATATTTGCATAGAGTTAAGAATTGTTGGCAGGAGAATTGAAATCGTTGACGGAGATAATGGTAGATATGTTGTTTCAAAGAACAATTTGAGTAATCAGTATGTTACAACTCAAATAGATAACGAAGTCGTTACTATGTCAAGTGATATACCATTTGAAAAACATGAGGAAATTATAACTAAATTTTTACGAGATTTTGCAGAAATAGTAGGTGAGAAAGCACAAGGTTTGATTGATAAAGAAATTATTGATAGGCTTTGCTTTGCTTATAAGATGAGCGAACCAATCGCCATAAGTGCGTTTTTCACCAAAAACAATATTCAAAATCCAGATTTCGCAACAAGAAGAACTTTTGAAGACGCAAATGGGCTTTTTGCCACATTCATGGCGGGGAAAGCACCAAAAGCCACAACTTCTATGCCAGATTACACAGAAGAAAAATTGGGAGAAAATGGAAGCATTGAAGAAGTAGAAAAACTTTTAAAACTCAAAGATGAAAATCTTATGAAAAATTCACAATACCTGGTTGATTACTTGGTTGGAGATGTAGAGCGTTCAGCAAACATCTAAAATTGTAAATGTTGGAATTTTAGCAAAAAAGACTTTGAAAATGAAAAATCAAAGTCTTTTTTTATGCAATATCATGTGAAATTTAGATGAATTATTTTTCCAAATAAAAGATTCCCTTATCAACATGACTCCTTTTAATTTAATAGTTATCGCGAATATTTATTTCCAATCAATAGGTGTTATGCCGTGAGAAACTAAAAATTCATTACATTTTGAGAAATGTTTGCACCCGAAAAATCCTCTATATGCTGAAAGTGGGCTTGGGTGAGGCGCTTTCAAAATTAAATGCTGTTTGCCTATAAGTGGGGCAAAACTCTGTGCATATGATCCCCAAAGCAAGAAAACAATGGGCTCTTCACGCTTGCCTAAAAGTTCTATAATCTTTTGGGTTAATTTCTCCCAACCTTTGTCTTTGTGACTATTTGCTTGACCTCTTCTTACTGTTAGCACTGTGTTTAAAAGTAAAACGCCTTGGCATGCCCATCTTTCAAGATTTCCATTTCTCAAACATTGTATATTTAGGTCGCTTTCGATTTCCTTCATAATATTTACAAGTGATGGAGGAATTTCAACATC
The DNA here is from genome assembly GCA_934793215.1 of uncultured Clostridia bacterium. Classification (GTDB taxonomy): domain Bacteria; phylum Bacillota; class Clostridia; order Christensenellales; family UBA1242; genus Caccovivens. Next base: position 241,012 of record CAKVOP010000001.1, read on the forward strand.
TTCTGGCACCGAAAATGACAAACCTTGTGCTTGACGGGGTTCGTGATAGGGGTCTTGACCAATTATAACAACCTTAACCTTATCATAAGGGACATGATTTAAAGCGTTAAATATATTTTTTTCTTCTGGATAAACCTCATAGCGAGAGTATTCGTTTTTCAAAAATTCTTGTAAAGATTTGAAATAAGGTTTGTTAAATTCTTCACTTAAAAGGTCATACCAACTTTTTCTTATTTGTATCATAAACGTATTATATCATAAAGGTAAAAAACTGTAAAGTAAAGGGGTAATCTAACTTGACAAATTTTTTAAATATGATAGAATAATTATATAAAAGGAAACTAAATGGCTAGAAATAGAATTGAAGACGAAAAGTTTGCTGACATTGCAAAAATACTTAAAGAAGTTTATAATTTTGATATAGATTCTATGCAGGAGGGAATGCTTAAAGTTAAGGAGGGAGCGCCTGTTTACAAGCTCGCATTTAAGACTGCCGTACTTGATTTGTTTAAAAAAGTAGCAAAAGATGGGCTTGTGTTTTCTGGTAAACGAGGCAATTTTTATGATAAAGACTTGATTGTTGGAAGAACATATTGGTGCATGCTTAATATTGGGTCATCAGTTTGCCAAAAGAATAATTCTAAAAAAACTTTGCAGTTTACTGGGATTAGAAAATGTAGGCTTGGAGCAATAAGTTTGGATAGAGAAAACCTAATTGTATTCCCAATGGCACACCTTTTAGGGCAGGGTGAGCAACGAGAAAGCACAATTATATCCAATCCTCAATTTATTTCAATAAGTCAAGTTATTCTTAATTCAGAAGAAAGACAAAATAATGAAAATTTAATGGATTATTTTAGTGGCGTAGACCAAAAAGCGGGTACAGTATACTCGTATAAAGCACACGATTTTAATGTTAAATATTTGCTTGAAGGAAAGGTCGCTGACAATATTTGCAGACCAACTTTGGAGTCTTGGGAGTACAGTATCAAGAATGAAAAAAGACTAGATGAATATCCATTAAGAGAACAATTTAAATTGTTTATGAATGGCAGACTTGACGCATCTAAAGACCTTGAAATGCGTTTGCCAAGTGAAGTTTTGGAATCTTTTGAAGGCAAAGAGCCAACGTTGTACAATTATGTCATGTCACGAAGCGAAATTACAAGGTATATGGGTGACGCTTATGCCTTATTTGACAACTTATATTACCTTTTCGAAGAGATGATTGTAAAAGAACACAAACAAGCAACGCTCGGTACAGAAAATGTGTTACTTTCAAAAGAAAACTATGCCTTTATTTTTAAGTTTATAGACGAATATTTTGAAGCAATAAAAATTTTCTTCGATGCAAATTCGCATGGCATTTCAGCAAAAAATGCAATGAATTCAACCCTTCGCGATGTTGATATTTTGATTGGGGGCGTTTATGAAAATGTGAGCGTTGGCGTTGGTGTCAATTCTCTTTCAAAGGCGAGTGGAATGCAAAAAGTTGTGGTGATTGGAGTAGAACCAAACACGCAAGACATCATATGCTATCCAATAATAGATGATAAAATTTGTAGTTATAATCCATTAATCTTAAAACCAATAAGTTTTATGACAGACAACTTGAAACAAACCGACTATTTTGATGTCCATGACGAAGTTAATCATATGATTGACTCTTTGTTCTCTGGAGAAACTGAAGAAATTGAACAAGTTAAAAATTTTCCTATTTTTAAAGGTACAATAACCAACCGCTGGGATAAAAATTACGCTTCGAAATACATTGAATTTTTATTTAAGCAGTTTGACCCTGAAATCGGCATTTCCAAAGTTTACCCAAAGAAACGATTTAGTTATTACTGCTCGAATGTTGATGGCGATGAGGGGAGTGATCCATCTAGATATATTTCTTTCCCTGATGTTGCAATGGGCTCAAAGTCTATAAGGGTTGCTGGTGAATTTTCAAATGTTCTCACTTTTGGACATTATAAAAATATGCTTTATTATGGATTGTGTGATGTAAGCGAAGCATTAAGCTATATCTTTAATACTGCACTCTATAAGCCAACAAATCGTGCTGGGTATTGTGCCGACATGATGGAAGCGTTAAACATTGTCTCAAAAGATGGAGAAAATTTGGTGCCTTTAATTCAAAAAATTGTAGAAGATGGAAGACATAAAAGAGGTATTGATCAACAATTATTTGAAAAACTCGTAGGAATGGTCGTATATTCAAATGATTCTCAATCTAGCGGAGAACTCACTATCGAAGAAATCATGAGAATGCTTTAATATATTTCAATATATTTTGAAAAAAGAAGATTGGTCATAATAATTCGTTAAAAACTGAAATAGTAAAATAAAATATATTGTAATAAAGAAAACAAGGACAGATAAGCCGAAATGGTCATTTATATCCTTGTTTTTTTAAAAAATCTATTAAAAATAGAAAAATTTTTAAATTAAATTATATATTTAAACAAAACTTAAAATCAAGCAAACTCAAAATTATCCTATTTTTTTACATTTAGTTTCAACTTCAACAGCAAGTGCCACTGTTGCACCGACGATTGGGTTATTACCCATTCCAATAAAGCCCATCATTTCTACATGTGCTGGAACTGATGAGGAACCTGCAAATTGTGCATCGCAGTGCATTCTTCCCATTGTGTCTGTTAAACCATAACTGGCAGGCCCGCACCCCATATTGTCTGGGTGAAGAGTTCTGCCTGTTCCGCCACCCGAAGCAACGGAGAAGTAATTCTTGTTATTTTCGAAACACCATTTTTTATATATTCCCGCAACTGGGTGTTGGAAACGCATAGGATTTGTTGAATTCCCAGTAATGGAAACATCGACATTTTCTCTTTTCATAACTTCAACGCCTTCTCCCACATCGTAACAACCATAGCATTTAACTTTTGCTTTTTCTCCAGTTGAAAATGCCTTTTCACCCAAAACTTTGAGTTCGCCAGTTGCGTGGTCAAATTCAGTTTGAACAAAAGTAAACCCATTTATTCTCGATATTATATATGCCGCGTCTTTGCCAAGACCATTAAGAATAACATTTAGGGGAGTGAGTCTAACCTTATTTGCACTTGTGACAATTCCAATGGCACCCTCTGCTGCTGCAAAACTTTCATGCCCTGCAAGAAAACAAAAACTTTTTGTCTTTTCATCTAAAAGCATGCTTGCAAGTTTTCCATGTCCCATGCCAATTTGGCGAATATCCGCAACTGATCCCTTAACCGTATACGCTTGTAAACCTTCACCAAGACAAAGTGCTACATCGGTCGCTTTTGTTATATGTTCTTTTATAGCGATAGCAACTCCAATTTTGTAGGCTTTTACCGCATTGTCAAAGCAAATAGGTTGAATTCCTTTGACAATTTTCTCAACTTCAATGTTGCTTGCCGAGCAAATCTCCTCTGCTTCTTCCATTGAAGAGATGTTGTGTTTTAAAAGTGTTTCTTTGATAGATGTGTTTTTGGTTGTAAGGTCCATTATTTCACCTCCCTAGGGTCAATAAATGAAACACCATCTGCAAATCTCCCATATGTTTTTGTGGCTTTTTTGATTGCTTCTGCGGGTTCAATGTTTTCTTTAAGCATTTTCATTAGTGAGCCAGTGGAAACATATTCGTAGCCTATTATCTCTCCATTTTCGTCAAGAGCCTCTTTTGTTATATATCCTTCTGCGAGATTTAGGTATCGTGTGCCAGTCGATTTTTGACTATAAACAGTTCCAACATTGCTTTGAAGTGTTTTGCCAAGGTCTTCAAGTGCAGAGCCAACTTTTAACCCGCCTTTTGAAAATGCAGATTGACTTCTCCCATAAACCAGTTGCAAAAAAATGTTTTTCATGGCGTCGTTGATTGCGTCGCAAACGAGGTCAGTATTAAGTGCTTCAAGTAGAGTTTTGCCTGGCAAAATTTCTCCTGCCATCGCTGCCGAGTGCGTCATGCCAGAGCAACCCACAGTTTCAATAAGTGCTTCTTCAATAATTCCATTTTTAACATTAAGAGTAAGTTTGCAAACGCCTTGTTGTGGGGCACACTTTCCACAACCATGACTAAAACCAGAAACTTGCGAAATTTCTTTAAGAAATGTCCAGTCACCTTCTTGTGGAATAGGTGATGGACCATAACCTTCAATATTCATAGGACAAGACATATTTTTTCCTCCAAAATCATTTTAGTCGATTAAGAAAATTTTTACAAACAAAAACTGCAAAAATATTGACAATATTTGTTTAAATGTTTATACTAGGTTTAATCAAGATGGGGGAAAAGCCCCAGTAGAACAATTTTTTGCTTGGCAGAGAAGAGGCGGTTGGTGAAAGCCTTTCAAGAAGAATTGCTCGAATTACACCTTTTTCAAGTCTTGCGTTTATGCTTACGAAAAGCAAATGAGGGTAGTATTTTGACCGAATTTAGGTGGTATCACGAGTGGCACGCTTCGTCCTAAAAACTTGGCGTGCTTTTTTGTATATAGGAGGGGAATATGACAGATAAAAATTTATACAATGTTTTAAAAGAACGTGGACTTTTATATCAGTGCACAGATGAACAAGCACTAAAGAAACGCCTTGAAAGTGGCGAGCCTATTGTGCTTTATGAAGGAACTGATCCAACTGCGGACAGTTTGCATATAGGACATTGCGTTCCATACTGTGTCTTAAGAAGATTTCAAAAAGCTGGACATAAAGTTATTTTACTCATGGGTGGTGCAACTGCTTGCATAGGCGACCCAAGTGGCAAGCAAGAAATGCGTAAAATTATGAGTAAAGAGGACATTGCTAAAAATATTGAAAAAATAAAAGACAGTCTCAAAATTTTCCTAGATTTTGAAGGTGACAATCCTGCAATAATCGTAAATAACGCTGATTGGTTTGATAAATATTCTTATATTGACTTTATGCGTGAAATAGGTGCACATTTTAATGTAAACAAAATGCTTTCAAGTCAAATTTACGACAATCGTTTACAGGAAGGAGGCTTAACATTCTTTGAAATGGGATACATGCCAATGCAAGCATATGATTTCGTTCATCTCAACAAAGAGTATGGGTGCACATTGCAGTATGGTGGCGGTGACCAATGGGCAAATGTTGTTGCGGGGGTTGAACTTCAAAGAAAACTCAATTTCCAAAACGGAACCAATATTGACCTTATTGGTGCGACTAATCCACTTTTGCTTACCCCAGAAGGCAAAAAGATGGGCAAAACAGAACGAGGAGCAATTTGGATTGATAAAGACAAGATTTCAGCATATGACTTTTATCAAGGCGTATACCAAACTCCAGATGCTTGCGTAAAAATGATGTTTGCACTTTTCACAGATTTGCCAATGGACGAAGTAGAAAAAATTATTGCCGAAGACATTGTAAAAGCAAAAAAGAAGCTTTCATATGAAATGACAAAGTTTGTTCGAGGAGAAGAAGACGCCATTGAAGCACAAAAGATGAGCGAAAACTTGTTTGCCCAAGGTGGAGATGATGCTCCAGAGTTCGCAGTGGAAGAAAGTCAAATTGAAAACGGATTGAACATCTGTGACCTTTTGTGTCAAACAAAATTTGCGTCATCAAAAAGCGAAGGCAGAAGACTTATTGAAGGTGGAGCAATCACTTTCAAAGGTGAAAAGGTGACAACATTTGCGTTGAACATAACAAGAGGTGATCTTGAGGGTGGTGCACTACTTAAAAAAGGTAAGAAAAACTTTATCAAGGTCGTTTTAAAATGAAAATATTAAAAAATTGCGAAATAATCGAGAAAAAATCGCGTTTTTTGGGCTTTTTATTAGAATGTGAGAAAGAAGAAGAGGTTAAAACCTTTATAGAAGAACTAAAAAAAGAGCATAAAAAAGCCACACACTTTTGTTGGGCTTGTAGGCTGAAAACGCCTTTTTGTGAAAGAGCAGTTGACGATGGTGAGCCAAGTGGAACTGCTGGGCGACCAATTTTGTCGGTGTTGCAAAAAAAAGATTTGCAAAATAGGGCAATCATTGTTGTAAGATATTTCGGTGGAGTTAAACTGGGGGCTGGTGGATTGTTGCGGGCATATGCTGGCACGGCGGGTGCTCTAGTTAGGTGAATAAATGAGACAAATCACAGAAATCAAGAAAATAGGTAAGGGTGAAAGATATTATCTATATTTAGATGATGAATTTTATGGCGTTTTTGAAGCTGAAATTTTGGCACGATATTGTTTGAAAACGGGGCAGAATTTTGAAAATGAGTTCTTTGAAAGTTTAAAGATTGAAAATGGTGATTATGCTTGTTTCAATCGAAGCCTTGGAGTGCTTGAAAAAAGTATGAAAAGCGAAAAGATGCTTCGTGATTATCTGCGTGAAAAGGGCTATCCAAAGTCATGCATTGATAGGGCTATGGACAAACTTAAAGAATATGGGTATATTAATGACGAAAGTTTTGCTGAAAACTTTATCCGTTCGTATAGTGCGGTCAAAAGTAAGCGAAAAATGAAATATGACCTTTTAAGCAAGGGAATAAATGAGGAAATAATAGAAGAGAAACTTGCGACATTAATTGACGAAGACGAGGAAAAAGAACTCACTCTTTCCCTTGCCAAAAAGTATTTAAAAGGGAAACAGTTTGATTCTAAAACAAGGCAAAAGTTTTATAATCATATGCTCGGCAAAGGTTTTGATTTTTCTTTAATCGGCTGGGCTTGGGAGGAGGTTCAAAATGGTCGGGATTGATATTTTAGACCTTGAGAGATTAGACACTAGTGATAGTTTTATGAAAAAGATTGCTTTTGATGAAGAAATTGAATATGTATTGAAATCGCCTTGTGACAGTCTTGTGCGTCAGCGTTTGGGTGCTTTGTTTTGTGTTAAAGAGGCTGTTATGAAAGCACTTGAAATGGGAAAAGATAGTGGAGTTAGTTTTAAAGATATAAAACTTTGTCACAAAGAAAATGGAAAACCTTTTATAGAACTTTTTGGCAAAGCGAGAGAAAAATTTGATGCTTTCTTTTATGGAAAAACTATCGAGGTCAGCCTTTCTCATTCACCTCTTTATGCGACTGCAATCGCTGTTATAATGTGATAAAGGCATAAAACATCGATAAAAATGCAAATTAATTTACAAAAAATGTAGAAAATTGACCAATTTATTAAAAATAAAATAAAAAGTGACAATTTGAACGAAAGTTCAGTTGGTCACTTTTTTGTATATAAAAATTTTTTACAGAGATACTAGTTGAAAGAGAATTTTAAAAGGAAAGAGGCTATGTCGTACAAAAATGAACTTGAAAAATATGCACACGAAAATGAAGATGTTTTTAACGCAATTTTGCGACAAGATTTTCAGGCAAATTTTGAGCAGTTTGAGCATAAGATGTTAATAGAAAGGGAAACATTAGACAAGGTCTATGAAGATTTATCTTGCCTTGAAAAAACTGACCTAGAAGATTTTATGCATAAGGAGAAAAATGACAGACCAAATAAGAAGAGGAGAAATTTATTACGCTGATTTAAGCCCTGTTGTTGGATGCGAACAGGGTGGCGTTCGTCCCGTTCTTATTTTGCAAAATGATATTGGAAATAAATATTCGCCAACAGTTATTGTGTCTGCTATCACAAGCCAACTGGGCAAAGCCAAATTGCCGACGCACATTGAACTTCCTGCCGATAAATATAACTTGCCAAAAAATTCTGTTGCACTTTTGGAACAAATACGCACTCTTGATAAGCGTCGTCTTCAAGAAAAGGTTACCACTTTGAGTGCTGAAAAGATGAAAGAAGTAAATCGAGCCTTACTCATCAGTCTTGGATTTTAATTGTTTATACACACTGTCTACTATTTTTTGAGATATGGGGTCGGGGTGGACGCTGACAAGGCAAAATTTGTCTGCTAGATAATTACAGTATTCGTGATGATGCCAAAGATACTTATTTCGAATATATGAAGCAAGTGCCCCATGAATACTGACAATGTTGTCTTCTTCTTGAATTCGAAGTTTCACTTGATAGGTAAAATTCGCCAGTTATATCAACCCACATCAAGTACGCTAAATTTTTTAAAGTGAGTGCAGGTTATTTGTAGGGTCTTGTTGATTAAATGTTGTAATTTGGTTGACAAGGCTTTTATTTTGTTGTAAAATATATCTGTTTTTATAGGGGTGTAGTTCATCGGTAGAATAAGAGTCTCCAAAACTCCTGAGGTGGGTTCGACTCCTACCACCCCTGCCAAAGTAAGTCAATCATTTTTGAATTGGCTTTTTTTGTTTTTAAAAAATTAAGTAGAATCTCCCAAAAACTTGATTATTTTTTTGATTTGTTTAAATTTTGCAAAACCTTGAATACAATATTGCTTGGTTTTTCGTTGATTTGTTAGATGTTTTTATGTTATAATCATGGAGTGGAATCAAAAAGGTTAATTTATTATGATTTGTTAAAAGCATTGCTTATAGTTTTTGTAGTTTTAGGGCATGTTTTTGAGATTTTTATAGATAATGGGTTGATAAAATCGGCATATTTGACAATTTATTCTTTTCATATGCCACTTTTTGTGTTTATCTCTGGTTTCTTTGCAAGATGGGGAAAAAGTCGATTTTTCGCTTATTTAATCATGTTTGTTGCTTTTAGTATTGTTCCAAAATTCGGCTTTTCTCTAATTACCAATTCAATTACGCTTAAATCTGTTTTAGATTCAATTCTTTCTCCAAGTTGGGGAATGTGGTTTTTGCTTGTTTTGCCTTTTTGGAATTTGAGTTTGCTTGTAGTGAAAAAAGTGAAATTATATCATGTGGCCATTTCTATTGCAATCGCTTTGGTCGTAGGGTTTATTCCTTTTGTGGGTGAGGTTTTGTCGCTCGGAAGAATGTTCTACTTTTTCCCATTTTTCTTGACGGGAAAGTTGTGTGGTCAAAATAAAGATAAATTTAATCAATTTATCGAACAATCTCAAACGCTTTTCAAAAAATTTATTTCAGTCATCATTTTGCTTGCAACATTAATGGTTTTTGTTTTTATTTTTAAAGATGCGTCAATCGACCTTTTTTATGGAAAAGCGGCATACTTAAGCCCGAGTGATTGTTTAATAAGATTGCTTTGCTTGGAAGCGGGCTTTTTAAATGGTTTGGCCTTTATGATTTTAATACCTTTAACGAATGATTATAGTTCTATCTTAAAAAACTTTTCTTTATTGGGAAAGAAGACACTTTCAATTTATATTTTTCATATTTTTGTGCTCATGGCAGTAAAAGAGTTGTGCAAATGCTATTTGCCGATAGAACTTTCATCAAATTTATTTTTTATTTTATCATTTTCAGTCAGTTTGACTATCATAATTGTTTTTATTACGTCTCGAAAATTCTTTGTAAAGATTGTAGATTTCTTTCTAAAACGCGTTACGAAAAATCTTTAAAAACTTGCTTTTGCTTGTAATTTATTAAAAAGTATATAATTGGCTGAGCAATGGAGGTATCATGAAAATTTTAAATTTAGTTGGGCTTTATGAGTCAAATGTTTATGTGCTTGAAAAAGGGAATGAATGTATTATTATTGATGCTGGAGTAAGTGTAAGCGAAGTGAAGAAGCTTATTAAGGATAAAAAGGTGCTTGGCATTTTTCTTACCCATGGACATTTCGACCATTCGTTCTTCGCGGGTGAATACGCTCATGAATTTGGCTGTAAAATTTATGCTCATCATAACGCAAAACTTACAATGGAAAATCGAGATGCATTTTGCTCTAATAACGGACAGATTATTACAGATTTTTCCAATTTTGAGTTTTTCAATGGAGACACTCGTTTTGTGCTTGGTGATTTTGAAATTGACGCTTTTTATTTGCCGGGACACTGCAATTGCGAGTGTGGATATTTGATAGAGGGTAACTTTTTTGCAGGGGATTTCTTGTTTGAAAAAAGTTTTGGACGCATTGACCTTATGTTTTCAAGTAAAAAGGATATGATAGCAAGTCTAATAAAGAGTCAAGATATTCCTTATAATATTTTATACAGCGGGCATGGTGAAAAAAGCACAAAAAAAGAGCAACTATCTCATTTGCCAATTTTCTTAAAATTTTTAACTAGAAACTAAAAAGACCTTCTATTTATGATGCTTAAATATTGCTCATAAATAGAAGGTCTTTTTTTAAAATAGGAACAATAAACTTCTTGTTTCTTGTCAATTTTATTTATTTTTTAGTCTTAAATCGTTGCCTGTAAGGTAGAGGCAAATTGAAGTGTCACGATCTACAAGGCGACTGAAAACGCGTTCGTCGTAATAGTCTCTTACATCTTCAAGTGTAAGGTTTGAAGTTATAACAGTTGGACGATTTTTCATTTTGCGTTCATTTAGTACAAGATATAGGTAATTGTTTGTTACATCTTGACGACGAAGTTCGGTTCCTAGGTCGTCAATAAACAGCACTTCTGTGTCGAGATATTTATCTAGTATTTCATTGCCTTCTTCGCTGTTGCGGAGAGCATAGCATTTTACAAAATCTTGGTTCATGGCGAAAGAAGTGGTGAGAGTTACAAGTTTTCCTTCTTCAATAAGTTCATTTGCAATCGCACCCATAAGATAAGTTTTTCCAACCCCAGTGTCACCAGCTATATATAAAATATTTTTTTTGAAATCACTATGACACCAATCTCGCATCTTTGAGTATAACTTTTTCATCTTTTCAGGGTCGTCAAAAATGTCATAGTGCACATTTTTAAAACTTGCTAGTTGGTTAAATCCGCTTTCTTCAATCAAAAGATTGTTAATTTCACGTTTTAGGCAGACGCAAAATTCTCCATTTATTCTTCCGTTGTCGTGGCAAAGTTTGCATTGATAGTTTGGTTTTGTTGATAATCCAACAGCATTTTCTTTTTCTTCAAGTCGAGCTTTTAGTTTCAGCGTATCATCGCTTTCATCTCTGCCATTTTTTGCGTCTTCAATCATCAAGGTCATATATTGATTGTATAGATTTTTATAATCTTCGTTTTGCATTGCCAAGATTTTGTTGTTGACGGCAGTGTTTTCGGCATCATATCGTCTCAAATCAATTATATGTTGTGCCTTTTCAAGAATTTTTGAATTCATTTCGTCTCCTAAATTTCAATTTCGTCAATAGATTGTGTAAGAGCGTTAAGTTCGCCTTTTGTATAACTTCTTCCAGTAAAATTGGAGTGAATTTGTGATTTTTGCTCAATCACTGCAAGAGGAGTGGACTTTTTTGCCTCTTCGACAGTTTTTATACCTTTTTCGTGCCAATCAGCAAGAATGCGAGCCATGTATTTAAGTGCGTTATCCTTGCCTTTTGAAAGTATGGTTGCATGCAGGATAAGTTCTTCTGGCATTCTCCAATCGTTTTTCCAGGTTTTGAAGTTTGCTCGGTCAAAAGGGGTTACTCCGCGTGAAATGTTAAGATTTGCAAGCACTGATTTAATTTCGTTATCTTCGGCAATCACTTGTCCCATATATTCGTTAAATGCGTTTTGCGACAATAGCCCAAGTTTATAAAACTTATTTACTCTTTCGTCCATACCTTCAAGCGTACGCACAGAGGTCTTAAAGCATAAGTTTGCTATATCTAATAGCGTTTGTTTATCGAAGCCTAAATTTATCCATTTAAGAATATAGTTTTCAACTACAACTTCAAGGTTTTCATAATAAACGCCGATTGCCTTATTTATTTCTTTTGCGAGGGAATAAAGCTCGGTTTTTTCATTTTCAAAAGCTTCAATTTCGCTTACTGACATAAGTTTCATTTCATAATACTTTGTCAAAACAGCATCAATTCGCTCAAATGAAAAACGATTTTTCTTTTGATAGGCTTTGATTACATATAAAATTGTATCGAGTGTAAACCCATAATCTTCCAGCCACTTGTGAAGAAGATTGCGTTCTTCAACATAAGCTCCACGCTTAATGCCAGCGGTTTTTAAAACAAGGGCCAGGTCAGCGGAATTTTCTTCAAAAGTTTTAAGTCTTTCTTCAACTGCCGATGTGGTGGTGATGCCTTCGTTAGCCCAGTTTCTGGCAACAGTCAATATGTAGTTGTAACCAACGGCACTTTTTTTTGTGTCGACACAATACTGCATAATCATAAGCAGAGCCTCTTGTTCCACATGATAGCGTTCCAAGAAATCGTAATATTCACCATACTCCGTTTTGGAGATACTTCGCTTTCCCTTAAAAATATCTTCGGCTTGGCGATTAAATGCTTCATATTTGTCTGGCTTATACAATTTATTTGCAGAAAGGACATTCTTGAGTGGTATATAAGATATTTGAAGAGGGCTCGCCTTAACAATGTTTACAAGACCTTGCTCTTGCCAGTATTCAAAAGCACCCAAAACATCATCTTCACTCATATTTAAAGTTTTTGCCATGTTTTCAAGCGAGTTATCAAAAGAGTTAGACGAACAAAGATAAAGCCCGTATATATACACTTGTGAGAACGCTGGTTGTGCAAAAGGGAGGTAGTCATTGATAAAAATGTTGTCTATCTCTGTTTTAGAACTTGCTATAAATTCGGTCGAATATTTACAAAAACTCATAATTTTCTCCAACGACATTTTAACACATAAATCTAGTTTTGACAACCTTTTTGCAAATTGCGAGAAAAATAAAAATGGCTTTTGTATGTTTTTCATATCTTTTTATTTGATGCCATATATTAAAACATGAAAAAATCGACTTATTTTATAACATTTTCGCTTGCTTTTACATTATTTTTGGGCTTTCTTTTTGTTGGGTGTGGCAAAACCGAAAAAAATAAAGTTTCATCATACCAAATTGAAGTTAGTTATGATGGCGAAAATTCTGTAAAAGGCAAAGAGAGCGTCATTTATCAAAACAATAGTGATAATGCACTTTCCTTTTTGCAATTTAATCTATTTGCAAATGCTTTTAAAAATAAAGATAGTGTGGTAACGGTGGCGGAAGAAGAGCGCGCATACTATAATGGCGAAAGTGTTGGAGACATTCAAATTTTGAGCGTAAAGAGTGGAGGTGAAAATCTAACCTATACTTTTGACGGGGATACTCAAGAAATAATGAAAGTATCACTTTTAAATGAAATCTACCCCGATGAAAACGTTGAAATTGATATTGAATTTGAAATAAAACTTGCCAATATCAACCATAGGCTAGGGAAAGGTGAAAACACAATAAATTTAGGTAATTTCTATCCAATAGTTTCGGTATATGAAAATGGTAAAGGTTTTTATCATAATGTCTATCAGCCTTTTGGAGACCCTTTTTATAGTCAAGTTGCATCATACAATGTTACCATTTCTTGTCCCACAAAATTTGCAGTTGCTTCATCGGGAGATAAGGTGAGCGAGAAAATCGAGAATGGAGTAAAATCGCTCAATTTCAAAGGTGAGAATATGCGCGATTTTGCGATTGTTTTAAGTGACAAGTTTACTTTGCAATGTGACAAGTCGTCTGTTTGTGAAGTAGAATATTATGGCTATGAAGGCGACATGAATATTCAAAAATGCTTGAATGTGGCAAAAGATGCAGTAAACTACTTTTCTAAAAGTTTTGGTGCTTATACTTATAATAAATTATCAGTTGTGAAAAATAGTTTTGTTCAAGGTGGCATGGAATATCCTGGACTTGTTATGATAAGTGATGAAGCAGATGATGAAAGTTTGCCATATATCATAGTGCACGAGGTTGCTCACCAATGGTGGTATGGAGCAGTTGGAGATAACCAATGTGAAACCGCTTGGCTTGATGAGGGACTCGCAGAGATGTCAACACTTATGTTTTTTAGAGATAATACTGGGTATGGAATTGACTATAAACAGACTCTTGACGGGTGTTTGAATTCCTATAAAATATACGAAAAGGTTCAAGATAAAGTCTATGAGAAAGTGGACGGAGTCATGGATAAACAACTTGGCAAGTTTGCTTCTTCTCCTGATTATGTGGCTCTCTCTTACACAAAAAGCACCCTTATGTTTAGCACGCTTGAAGAGCAACTTGGAAAGAAAAAGTTCTTATCTGCACTTAAGGATTTTTATAAAAATTTCACTTTTAAAGAGGCGAGTAGAGCAGACATTATTGCAAGTTTTTCGTCTTCTTCGCATAGAAATTTGGAAGGATTTTTCGATAGTTGGCTGGACGGGAAAGTTGTAATTACCTGATAAATTATTGTTTGCGAAAAAATGTGCCTGTAACAATGTGGAATAATAAATCATAAAAATACTTGAATTTTCTTGACAAGGAAAATAAAAAATGATAATCTAAAATTGGAATTAAGGAGGGAAATTATGAAAAAAATCACAAAATCACTTGCCATTGCTGGTGCTCTTATGTGCTCAAGTGTTGCACTTGTTGCGTGCGGAGGAGACAACGGGCTCGTCGACACAAAAGGTAACTATACAGCCACTACTGCAAGCGAAACTACAGCTTATGTCAATGCTCTTGACGATGTAAAAGTTGCAGAAAAAGGTAGTTACAAATTTAAAATGCGTTTTGAAGCAACAGATAGAGAAGAAACAGCCTCAATAAAGGTAGACGGGCATATTGATGCTGACGGAAATTTTGATATGTCTATTTCCATAAATGGTGGCGGACAAAGCGTATCTTCGCAAACATATTACGAAGCGGCAAACAAGATGCTTTATTCTGCTACAAAAACACAAGGTGTTGATGTTAAAGTCGCAACTAAAATCACACATGATGGGGATCAACTAGATGGTCTTCCAATTGGGAATGATTTTCTTAGTGCCGCCGATGTAAAGACTATGATTACTGAACTTAAAGATGCAAATGTTTCAATCAGCGAAACAAATACAACAGTAAAAATCAAATATGTTGCAACAGAAGGAAGTGAAGAAAGCACTATTTACCTTGTTCTCAACAAAAATGGTGACACATATAGTTTTGCAGGTGCAAGATGTGAATTGACGAGTGATCAAGGTGTTAAAGGTGCATTCAATGGATATGTTGATGTTGTTCTTTCAAAAGAAGGGGTTAAAACATTGACAGATGCTCAAAAGGCACAATATTTAAAAGCTTAATAATAACAAAAAACACGCAAACTTTGCGTGTTTTTTGTCTTAAAAACAGATTTTTAATAATTATATAAGTTGCATGTGTTTAGGAAGGTCTTTACCTTAAAATAGTGAAAATGTAGCCGATTTTTGTAAATTTTTTAATTTTTTGCGAATTCTGATACAAAAATTTTCAAAAAAGTCTTAATTTATTTGGCAATAAGCCAATTTTATGTATAATAATATAAAGGAGATAAATTATGGGGCTTTTTAATAATAGATTCCATAGTTCGGCGGGAGAGAAAGAAGGGAAGGTTTATAGGATTCTTACAACGATTGCCCTTGTTGGAATTTTCGTCGCAGTTGGAATTTTGGTCGTTGGACTTGCACAAAATTTTATCACAGCAGGAGTAAGTCTTGTGCTTGGACTTATTGCGACAATTTGTTTATCAATTATTCTTTGCTTGCCATGGATAAAAAAACTTGAAAATAATAAGTATAGAATAACTTCAATCGTGTTTTTGGCGATTATAGGACTATGTGCTTTGCTTTGGCTTATTTCTTGTATTGTAATTTTTGTTATGTATCAAAATGCCAAAGCTGAAAGTGCGGAAGGACTTACTGGGGGACTTCGTTTCTTACAAGTTGTGCTAATTTTAACTATTCAATTTATTTGTGCACAAACTATAGCTACAACCATAATAAACTATCAAAGGAACTATATCGTTTTCCAAGTTATTATGTATATAAGCAATGTGTTTGTAGACCTTTATGTTACTTGCTTCTTGCTTTGCATCGCAATTAGAGATGGAACGGGTGGCTCTGCTGAACTTTTCATTAATGATAAGTTTATGTCATTCTTGTTTACACCAGCGATGTATACACTATTTGCACTTTTCTTTGTTTACACGGCAATATGCAGTGGAATTCTCAATAGAATCCAAAGAGGAAAGCAAAAAATCGCAGCAGAAGTTATTGAAAGCAACAAAAATGTTATGGTTGGAGAAACTGATGAAGTTACGCCAACAAGGCTTGGTAAAGAGGAAATCAAATCAAGACTCGAAAACTTGAAAGAGATGCTTGATAGCGGGCTCATAACGCAAGAAGAGTATGGAACTAGACGTGAAGAAATTTTAAAAGAAATTTAACAAAAAATATCAGGTGTTAAAGCCTGATATTTTTTGTTCATGGAATTATTAATTATAAATTTTGAAAATTATTGCTTTAAAAATATCTTTTCATTTAACAAAACATCAAAGTAATGCAAAAGTTCTTCTTTGGTGCAAGGTGATGGTGATTTAATCCAGCTTAACCCTAGGTTTGTAATACCGCCGGTCAAAAAATCGATCAAAATATCAACGGGAATTGCGTAATTTTCTTTATACTTATTTTTTCGAGTTAAATAACTGACGCTTCTTTTAATGGTTGTCAAAAGTAGTTCGGTCGCTTTTTCAAGGCTGTTGCTACCAAGGATTAAAAGAATTTTCATTTTGTTTTTTTCTACAAAATCTATAACCGTTGCAATAAGAGACATATACATTTCTTTGGGAGATGAGTAATCTTCCTTTTCAATGCTTGCAGAAAAGAGAGCCTCTTTAATTTCGTCAATAGCATATTCTAGAAGGTGCTCTTTGTCTTCGAAGTGATTATAAAAAGTCGCTCTGTGAACCATTGCTCTGTCACAGATATCCATTACAGTGATCTTTTCAAAAGGCTGGTTTTCAAGTAAATCAAAAAGTGCTTCGCACAAGAGTTTCCTTGTTCTAACAACTCTTAAATCTTCCTTATAATCTTCTTGCATTTTTCCTCCTAATAGACATTCGCGTTAATTATGTCAAATATCTAACACTCATTTTGATGTGTCCAAAATCTTTGTTGCATCTTGAGAAATTATACCATATAATACGAACATGTGTCAACAAAATATACAACCGTCTATTATTTAAGGAGGTAAAATGGCTAAAATTGAAGTTGAACATTTCACAAAAGATTATGGTTCAGGGCGAGGCGTCTTCGACATATCTTTCAAGATTAATGAAGGGGAGGTTTATGGATTCCTTGGACCAAATGGTGCGGGAAAGTCTACGACAATACGTCACCTTATGGGATTCTCAAAACCTGAAAAAGGCCATACTAGAATTCTGGGAATGGATAGTTTTGAAAACTACTACAAATTCATGGATAAAGTGGGTTATCTTCCAGGAGAAATTGCTCTTCCTGATGGTTTGAACGGATACGAATTCTTGGATATGATGGAAAAACTTAAAGGTAACATCAACAAACCTTGGGTTCGTCATCTTCTAGAAATATTCAAACTTGACCCAAGTGGAAACACCAAGCGTATGAGTTTGGGAGTCAAACGAAAACTTGCTGTTGTGACCGCATTTATGAATGACCCGGATATTTTAATTCTTGACGAACCAACAAGTGGGCTTGACCTTGAAATGCAACAGACTTTTATAGAGTTTATTAAAGAGGAGAAAGCGAGAGGAAAAACAATACTGCTTTCAAGCCATATTTTCAGCGAGGTTGATGCCACATGCGATAGAATTGCCATAATAAAAGATGGCAAAATCGTTGATGAGTTTATTGCAAATGACCTTAAACACAACAATAATAAAAACTACCTTATAGAGTTTGCCTCAATGGAAGATGAAAAGAAATTTAGAGAGGCAAATAAAGATGCCACAGCATTTAAGATGGTTGAGTCAAATGGGAAACAAATGCTTGTCAATATTGACGATAAAAATATAAATGAACTTGTAAAAGCAATTTCAAAGAGCAAAATAGACTCGTTTACACATTTAAAAGAGACCTTGGAAGATTACTTTATGAAATACTACAAAGAGGACAAAAATTTTGGAGGTGCACTATGAAAGAAAAAGCAATAGAAATTCACGACCTCACAAAAGATTATGGTTCTGGAAGGGGAGTATTTGACATTAACTTTGATATTTATAAGGGAGAAATGCTTGGTTTCGTGGGCTCAAATGGTGCAGGTAAAACGACGACGATAAGAAACATAATGGGCTTTTTAAAGCCAGACAAGGGCAACGTTACTGTATATGGCATGGATTCATGGCAAGATGCTGAAAAGACAAAAAAGTATATAGGATATGTGCCCGGTGAAATAGCCTTTCCAGATTTAAAAACAGGGACAGAATTCATAAAATCGCAAGCCGAATTTTTGGGGCTAAAGGACATGAGTTATGCCAATTTTTTAATTGAAAAATTGCAACTTGAGCCTTCCGCGAACCTCAAGAGAATGAGTAAAGGTATGAAACAAAAAACAGCCATAGTAGTTGCATTAATGGCTGATCCAGATATTTTAATTCTTGACGAACCAACGACTGGACTTGACCCCCTTATGAGAGTTTCATTTCTTGAAATTCTTGCAGAGGAAAAGAAAAAGGGTAAAACTATTTTGATAAGCAGTCACCTTTATGAGGAATTGGAAAAAAATTGCGACCGTGTTGCACTTATTAATAATGGTAAAATTGTAGACATTGCTGTCATGAAAGAAATTGAGAATAGAAAAGTGGCAGACTATAAAATCGAGTTTAACAATGAAAAGGATTATATTGAATTCAAAAAACTTGGTTTAAATGTTATTCGCGATCAAGTAAAGTACAATCAGGTTACCATTTCAATTCCAAAAAATGAAATTAATGACTTGTTTGATAAACTCACTGCTTTTGATGTGAAGTTTATAGCAGAGGTTAAATATACCCTTGAAAAACATTTTAACCAAAAAATAAAAGAAGAAAAGGAGAAGGAAAATGATTAGTAAACCATTATTCAAACAATCTTGCAAAGCGAATGCAGGCGTTTGGACTTTCGTTACTGCAATCACTTGTTTTATGCTTGCAATCATTATTGGCGTACTTGGGAATTTAAATGTTAATGAAATTCGCTCATCTATGACAGATATGTTTGTAAGTGATGCTATTGAATCGACAATAGAGTCTCAATCAATGACTTATTACAACATGGCAGACGGAGCACTTACAAATTATCAAACAAAATATGACGATTTGAAAGACCTTTTACAAGTAAAACTTAATGATACTGTGAAAACTTCAACTATTGAAGGATACAAAAGTGCAATCAGTAGTGGTATGACAGATGAACAAGCGAGAGAGTATCTCACAAACAGTCAAAGTGAAGAAAATAAACAAGCCATAAACGCACTTCTTGACTATTATCTATATTATCAAGACGACTATGCAGTAGAAAATATTTTCACGGATGAAAAAATTTCTCCGTATGTATTAAATGGTGTGGCTGACGCGATTTACAACAAAATACTGATTGAAAATGATGAAGGAACAGCGGAAAACGCAAAAACATTTATTACAAATGCTACTCAAAGTTATGTTCAATCGGGATCGTCGAATGTTAAAGAGTTTGCTACTGCATATATCCCTAATGTTTTGAAAGGTGTATTTTATGAGCAAAGTTTTGACCATAATGGAGAAACAATTTCAATTTCAAAATATTTCACAGCAGAGCAAATACATGACACCTCTTATACCGCGATTGTAACTTTTAGAGCTCAACTTGAAGTTAAAGAGGGGCAGATTCGCGAGCAAAACCCATCTTATACAGAAGAAGAAGTTGCTCAAAAACTTGAAGAGTATAAAGGTACAATTATTGTAGAGTATTCAAAGAGCATTGCGGACCAACTCCCAGAGAAAGTTGCTGATGCACTTGGTGAAATTGGAGACCTTGATGTTTATGGACTCGTTTTGGGTTCTATATTCTATCGTATCGCTGGACTTTTGCTTCCAATGATATTTGTCATCATGACAGCAAACAACTTAATTGCAGGGCAAGTTGATTCTGGCTCTATGGCTTATGTTCTTTCTACTCCAACAAAAAGAAGAACTATTACAATAACTCAAATGTGCTATATGTTATGTTCACTTTTTGCTATGTTCGCCCTTACCACAATCACAAGCGTTTTAGGACTCGCAATTGTTGGTTCTAGTGAGATAACGATCACTTATGGTCAAATATTACTTCTCAACCTTGGCGCATTTATAACTATGGTTGCGGTTTCAGGTATTTGTTTCCTTGCCTCCGCTTGGTTTAACAGAAGCAAGATTTCAATGAGTGTGGGTGGCGGACTTACGATGTTCTTCCTTGTTGCAACAATTTTAGGACTTTTCGGTTCTATAGTAATTCCAAGTGCAATAAGAATTGATGCAATGAAATATTTTAATTATGTTTCAATAATCACGCTCTTTGATGCAACTTCAATTTTGGGTGGAACGCTTACCTATTTGTGGAAATTTGCAATTCTTCTTGTTATTGGTATAGTAACTTATACTGTGGGAATTATAAAATTTAATAAAAAAGATTTGCCATTGTAAAAAAATGTGCTAAAATAAAAAAGGGGGGATTATGGAATTTTTTAAAAAACTTAAATGGGACGGAGTAATTATTTCGTGTCTTACCATCGTTCTTGGAATTCTATGTGTTGCAATGCCTTCTACATCTGCAACTGCACTTTGCTACATTTTTGGCGGTGCACTTTTGATTATGGGGATAACGCTTTTAGTAAGATACTTTGCCGTAGAAAGGCTGCTTGGAAGCCCTATGCTTATTATGGCAGTTGTTATGACAATGTGTGGATTATTCTGTATAGTTTATCCTGGCACTGTTCAAGGTATCTTAACTGTGCTTTTCGGTGTGTTTATTCTTGTTGATTCTATCAACACTATGACAGACAGCATCATTCTTGCAAGGACAAAAGTTAAAGGCTGGTTTGTAATGTTTTTGCTTTCACTTTTAACAGCATGCCTTGGCGTAGCAATCATGTTCTCAACATTTGATGCGGTTATGATTTTCGCAGGCGTTTCACTTATTTTTGAAGGGGTAAAAGATCTCGTTTTGATATTTACTTTTGGGAAAAAAGTTAAAGATGCAAAGAAAAAAATTGAAAGCCAAACAGATGAAGATGTTATAATTGTTGAATAAAAATGTTAAAGATTTTATCAAGCGTAAAACATAAAAGGTGACCAATTTCGGCCATCTTTTTTATTGAAAATTGTGAGTTGAGTTTGTAGGCAATCGCCCAGATGGAAATAAGTAAAAACGAAAAAATCTCTCTTGAAAAAGGTGGTAGACTATGATATAATAAAATCATATAATGTTATGTTTACCTTATAATTTAGATACAATTATGAAGAGTAGCATCACTTTCTTATTGATCATTAGTGGCTGTGAATTCCTATTTGGATTAAGTGCTGGCAAAATTAGATCATAAATGTGTAAATTGGGAGGAACGATGAGAGACTACGAGAAATTAACGGAACAAGACTACATTGATGCAAAAACTGATGAAAAGGCGTTTGAAAAAGTTTATATAGCTCATCAAAAATTGATTCCTGTTTGTTTAAAAAAGATTTATAAGCTAGATAAAATCATGGAGTATGAATATGAAGATGCCCTTCGAGATGCCCTTGTTAAAGCAATAAAAACTTTTGATCCATCAAAAGGATACACTTTCGCAAATTATGCAATTACTTGTATGATAAATCAAACAAAAATTTATAACAGAGACAAAACTAGAAGTGATGATATTTTTGACAGAAATGGTACTGTGAGCCTTGAAGATTTATTTCAAGCGAGAAAAACTGATGACGACGCACCTCAATGGGAAGAAATGATGGGAGATGGCGAGTTTGAAGAGAAACAGTTTGAGCTATTGGAAGAAAAAGCAAATTTATTTAATTATTGTGAACTTTTGGAAAAAACAGAAAAAGAGGTCTTTAAGTGTTTGCTTGCAGGGGGAAACGGTGTATTTGTCGCAAAATTGAAGGGAGTGACCCCACAACGTGCTTCCCAATTGATAATAAAAGCCAAAATAAAAGCCAAAGATGTGATTGAAAGGGCAAAACTCGTGCATAGTATGCTTGAAAGAGGGCTGAATGCAACTTCCATATTTAAAAAATTGAGATTTACAAAACCTGAAATAGTTGGTTTTTATGAAAAAGTTTATAATTATTTATTTTTAGATGGCGAAAAACCAAAGGTTAATAAAATTTGGTTAACTAATCCTTACAAGTTCTACAAATTGAATCAATTAAACAATATCAATGACCAAAATACATCAATTATTGAAAATGAAAGAGAGTGATTATTAAGAGTGAAAATGTTGACCTGTTGAATTTAGAATCGAAAGAAGATGGCGAAGAAAACTCTCATATGTGGGAAGAAAAAATCGTAGATAATGAATTCGAGCAAGAACAACTTGAATTATTAGAGGAAAAGATAAATTTAAAAAATTTTGCACAACTTTTTGATGGTCACAACCAAGATGTTATAAATTATTTGCTGGAAGGTAAATCTTTGACAACTATTGCCCGCTAAAAACAAATTTCAAGACAAAGGGCATACAAACTTTTAGAAAAAATAAAAAAGAGAGTAAAAAATGTGCCTGACGGAGCTAATACTGTTCATTTACTCCACAAAAAAGGTTATGATGACGTCCAAATTGCGAACAAGCTATAATTTATTGGTCGAGATGTTGCAAGTTTTTATGAAAAAGTTTATAACTTTATCTATTTAGATGGGCCACAACCAAAAGGAAAAGAAATATGGTTGCTTGGGCATACAAAAAGCTTACCCAAAAGAGAACGACTTGAAATTGCTATGAAACAAAAATCGTCAACTATAGACAAGGAGCGAGAATAAAATATTAGCTTTTCAATCTTTTTGTACGTAAAATATTAATATAAGGAAATAAAAATGAAGACAGAATATACAAAAATAACGAAAGAAGATTACATCAAAGCCAAGACAGACGAGAAAACATTTGAGAAAGTCTTTCGTGCAAACATTAGGCTTGTAGGTTATTGTGAGAAAAAATATTGTGCACTTTTTACTGAAAATTTCAATCAGGGTGAATACGAAAATGCGTTAGAATTTGGACTTTATAAAGCCATTATGATGTTTGACCCTAACAGGAATAATTTTTCAACTTATGCAATACCTGTTATGTTGAATGAAGTAAAAATGCTTAATAGGAATAATAATTCAAAAACAATGCAAAACTTTTCCAAATGTTTCTCTCTTGATGAGGCCGTTGTTATAAATTCTAACGATGGTGACAGCATGCTTTTTGAAGATATTTTGTCCGATGGTACATATGAACAAGCACAAGAATCTTTGCTGGAAGAGTTCCCTGATATTCAAAGGCTTTATTCAGTTATTCCTGATAGTTTGCAGGAAGTTCTTGAAAGATTGTCTGTGGGTGAGCCTCAATGGAAAATTGCACTTGATATGGATATGTCGCAGTCATGGATTTCAAGACTCGTGAGAAGAATTGGAAAAAATATTTTGCAGTTTTTAAAAACAATTTCTGCTGTAAAGTTTTGTGCTGAAAAAGGACTAGACGACGAAAGTATTGCAAAAAAATTAAATCTTGAAAGTGGTAAGAAAATAAAATACTACATAGACGCATATAACTATCTTTACATGGATGGACCTTATGTTGAAATAACGGAAAGTTGGGCAAAAAAGCCTACCTATGCAGAGAGTGGTCTCGGCATATATGCAGATGAATGCGCGAAAGAATTGTAAACGAATTTCATTAAAGCAGTTAAGCACAAAAGGGGGATAACTGTTGTGTGTATTATGCACTTTTTGACAAAGCTATTCATAAAATATTTTGACGATAGTTTTTAGCAAAAGGGCAAAGGTGCCAAATATAATTTAACCAAAACGATGGGTAAAAATCAACAATAACCTTTCAAGTTACCAAAAATTCTTAAATACGAGCAACAATAAAAAGATTTAATGCAAATTCTATTTTTGATTTTTGTAAATAATATTAAATACAAATCTTTTAGTTTATTTCCGTCAATGAATTTTAACTATAAATATTCTAGTTTACGTTAAAAAAGAAGTCAAATTGTAAGTGCTTGACTTCTTTTTTTTATTTGTTTAGAGTAAGGATAAAAACATGTTACTTTGCTATGGCTATCCAATCGGTTAGGTGGTAACTTGCAAAATAGTTTGTTGGTATATTTTACCCGCAGGGTAGTTTTTGTCCGCTTCTACATAAAGCAAAAGACATTTCATTTTGTCCAATGTTATTTTTGTGACTTTTTGTGTTTCCGCCGGATTTCCAATATAAATTTGCAAAGGCTTTTGCGATAAAAATGTGGTTGTATCATCTGTTATAATAATTTCGATTGATGTTGAGTCCTCAATAGCATTTTTTAATCGTAAAAAAGTTGAAACATTAACTGTTGCCATAAAAAATCCTTGTGGTATTACACTTTGTGCTGTTCTTAAATGGTTTGTTAAGGTCAAACACATTTCTTCGATATCTTTCGGTCGTCAAAAAGGTTGAAACAAAAAACGACCTATTATCTAGGTCGAGTTTTTGTTAAATCCGTGCAATTTCATTATTGCAACAAATTCACTTCTTTTTTGGTGAAATAATCGCCATATCAGTATATTTATTAAGTCGGTTTGTTGCTTCAATAGTGCTAATAGAAAATAGTGATGCTGAATGAATGTCTTTCGCCTTTACACAGTCAACAATTTTTTTGCGTATTATTTCAAAATTGAGGTTTTCAAAAAATGTTGAAAAATCTTCAAAATCGCTGAAAGTCTTCTCTCTTTTTACGTTTGCCGATTTTGAAATTACATTTCGATATTCTTCTTCTATTCTGTCTTGGGTAGGACAATCAGCGGAGATCCAAAGCCAGTTTTTATTTTGAAGTGTGGCACTAAAAGCGTTTGTCATATTTGTAATTATTTCTTTATTTAAGTACCAAAAGAGCCCTTCTGTAATCAAAATAATTTGGTCGTAATTTTCAATATTTGCCTTTTTTGTCAAAAACGAATTAAGCTGTTTTGTGTTTGCTAAATCGACAGAGAATAACCCTTTTTCAAATTTTTGAAAGCCCATTCTTTTGTAAATTTGTTTTTTCATTTTCACCATTGGCTCAAAGTCACTTTCGAGATAATCTACTTGTGCAAATTCTAACCTACGGGGAGAAAGCCCTACTGCAAATTCAATGACAAGTGTCTTTTTTGTTTTTGAAAGTTTAGAGCGTAAGAGAGAGCTTACAGCCTTGTATCTTC
Source organism: uncultured Clostridia bacterium (assembly GCA_934793215.1). Classification (GTDB taxonomy): domain Bacteria; phylum Bacillota; class Clostridia; order Christensenellales; family UBA1242; genus Caccovivens. The sequence goes on from CAKVOP010000001.1 coordinate 266,071, forward strand.
CTTCAATTTCCACAGCCATATTTGCAACAAATTGTTCAGGTGCGAAAGTAAAACCATAACTTTGGACCACGGAAAGAGCGTTGTAGAATATTTCTTGTGAGTAATCTATTCCACTATAAATTTTAGGATATGCAGTAAGCAGACCTGTTCTCATGGTGTTTTGCATTTGCACTTTTTCTTCGTCAGTCATGAAGCCTCCCATTTTGTTAATTATATGATACAATAAAACCGCTTAAAAGTAAATCAAAATTTATTTAATTATTAAAGGTTTAAATTTATCTTTTTTTAGCACTGGACAATAATCCCAAATTGGGGATAATACTTAATTTAAATAGTAATAAAAACAAAACAAAATAAAATTAAAGAAAAAGACTGCAAAAAAATGCGGACCTATTTAGTTTGTTTTATCTTTTTGGGTTAGTAAACGATAGTCGTCAATCTTTGGATTGGTTGTTCATCAAGTTTAAATATAGTTACTGAAAGGCCACTATTTAAAACCAATTTTGTGATTGTTGCTCCTACTTTTAGTATATCGCCGTCATTTAAACGCAAAATTCTGTTTGTAGAAAATTTTCCGTTTGTAAATGAGAAAACAAGAGTGGATATGGGGAGTGCCATCTATATACAACGCTAAATTGCTTGAATTGTAAAAGTTGTTTATTGATAAAGATATGTCTATATTGTATACACCAGTATTTAGAATGGGTATATCCGTCCCGTTTTGTGAAGATATATTTTTAACTATTTGTTCTCTGACTATAACAATGATTACGATAGCCAAAATTCAAGCTCATGTTTTTTTACTAACGAATTATATACAATACGGAGTGGATGAGATATAAAGCAGATTTGAAAAGAAATTAATACTTGAATAATGTGCGGAGGTTTAAAATTAATATTTATAAAAATAAAAACTAGGAAACACCTAGTTTTTAATGTAAATTAATTGGTTTTTAGTTATAAAATTCAAAGTCTGCACTGCAATATTTATCAAAAATATCGTAAGATTCCACGATTAATTTCGCGAGTTCTCTTTTATCTGAAAGTTTTTTAGAGTCGATTTTCAATCTCTTGCATGTGTCGATTGCGTCATTTTCAAGAATTGCCAAAATTTGTTCTTGTTTCTCGTTTGGTAGAAGTGAAAAATGGACTGGGTTAAATTCAAATATAAAACTATCTCCCTTTGAACTTATGCTTTGCATGCCGATACAAAAGCAGTTTGGCAATGAGTAATAACCCATAGTGTCGAGCAAACATGTCTTTGTGATAGGGTCCTTTGGGACACTAGCAAACCCAGTTTGCCTATTTGCGAATGCTTGATATAAAGGACTATCTTTGTCGTCTAATGCTTCGACGCCACGTCCGTCAAATGTTGCAAGTTCAACTTTTTGCCCGTTCACAGTAATGTATTTTGGAAGAGCAAAAATGAATGAAGTCAAAATATCGTCATCACCAAGAAACTTATAATCGACAATGTCATTTTCGATATTTAGCTCTTGTGGAGTGCCTTTGAAAAAGGCGGTGCCATGAATAGTAGGGTAGTGATTGAGTTCTAGCCCGGATACCTTCATTCCTCTTATTCTCTCTTCTTTTGTTTCTCCCCAATAAGTTCTGTGATCAGTGACCTGATGCATATAAATGACGTAGTCGCCAGAATCAGTAAGTGTTTTAAAAATTGTTTGCAAAAATTCAATATATGCGCTTTTACTTTTAAACTCATAACTCTTAAGATTTTTAGTTAGATCTAATTTCATTTCGTTTTCCATTTCAATCATATTATAGCTTCATTAAAGCTTTTTGTCAATGGAGAAAAGTTAAAACCCTTTACTGATTAAAGCTAAAATTTTAGTCTTTTTTCTATAAAATTAATAAAAAAAGACAGCAATCTAGTCGCTGTCTTAAAAAAGAAGTGTCACCTACTCAGAAAAAATCTTCGTCAAAAATCTTCGTCATTATAAAAAATGATGACACTGTTTCTTGCAATTGCTATTTTTATGGGTTAACATATATTTGTTATTAAAAATAAATTTCAAAAAGGTTGAAGAATAAACACTTGTGTTTTCTTTAGCCTTTTGTGTTAAAAGGAGAAAACTATGGATAAATGGCAAAAAGAGATGATTGAGAGAAATAAAGAAGTTCAAGCGTAAACAGAGAAAATAAACAATGAAGTTTTAAAAATTCCAGCATATTTAACTGAGGAAGAGAAATGTGCTTATGAAGAAATTGTAAAAACATTGAAAGAAAGTATTAGTTATATAGACTATCACATAGCGATGCCGAACTCATTTGGCAATATTGTCAAATTAAGATAATGCGAGATAGAGCTTGGCGAGAATACAATAAAAATCCGGATAGATACATTAGAATTGTTACTGGCATTTGTAGTGATGGTAAAACTCCAAAAGTCATGGTTAAAAAAAATGAACATTATAAAACTTTGGTTGATTGCAATAAACAACTTGAAAAGATATTGAAAGATTTAAGACTAACACCTCATATTTTAGTTTTGCAAGAGATTTTGTAAACAACACAATTCCAGTTAGAAAGTTAAGCCAAGCTATGGAATTAGGTCAACTTGGAAAGCAAGTTGTAATAGTTAGCGAACTTGCATTTAGTAAACTTCATTTTGAAGGTTTTGAAACTGCTGACAGATTGGAATACTTTACAAAAAGAAAAGCAAGAGATGAAAAGGCACGAGAAGATTATTTGAAAGGCACGATAAAGTCTGCGACACTCACTAATGACATATTTGTAGTGGATATTATGAGAAAGGGGTTAAAAGATGGCGATTCAATCATATAACAATTTATATTTACCAAATCTATCCGAAAATTTGGGTGTAATGTTTGAGCATGCTGTGGATATTGGAATAAACCCTACAATTTTTTGGAATACATTTGTCAATTCCAACGTTGCAAAACAAATTGAAAAAGGAAATCCAAAGTATCTTACCTGCTCCGCATTAGATTATTTGAATGAGATTTATAATGGAAAAAAATCTATTCCAAATAAAGAAGACATTAATAAAGATAAATATTATTGGGCTGGCTGGGTTTTGGCACAATTCCAACACAAAAAAGGATATTCTTTCTATAAGATAAATAATTCATTGCCTATTGAAGAAGTTTTAAGACTATATCCAACCTTGCACGAAGCTGATGTAACCAAGTTTTTTGATGTGGCAAACACATATTTCAAAAAGTCTGAAATCACCAACCTAAAAAAAATAAGACAAGCACGAGGCTTATCTCAAAGCAAACTTGCAGATCTAGCAGAAGTTGAACTTCGCTCTATTCAAATGTATGAACAACGAAGAAACGACATAAACAAAGCACAAGTTGAAACCCTTTACAAACTAGCAAGAGTTTTGGGTTGTAATATCGAAGATTTGCTAGAAAATTAAAGAATAAAACAAAAATAGCACTAGGAACAAAACCTAATGCTATTTTTTTGTGATTAATCATCTAAATTGTCAAATAATGGACTATCAAAAAAGTCTTTTAAAGTTATGCCTAAACCATCACATAAATATTGGATTGTTGCGAGTTTTGGATTTTGACTTCTTCCAGAAAATATACTATTTAATGTTGATTGAATAATGCCTGACATTGTGCAAAGTTTGTTTGGTGTTATATCTCTTTCATTGCAATATTCCAAAATTCTTTTGCCAACCGCTTCGTGTAATTTCATAACTTAATTTTCTCCTAAATCTTGTTAATGTATTCACGATAATTTTAGCAATTAGTAAAAAATAATGTTGTGAATGCATGCACAAGTTGTGAATGTGTTGACAATTATTTAAATTCTATCTATAATTAGGGTTGTGAATACATCGTTAATTTATGAAAAATCATGTTCTGTTTTTGGACACAGCAAAATAGAAATTACAGAAAACCTAAAAGAAAAATTAACACTAACATTTGAAAACCTTATCGCAAAAGAAAATGTTAAGCATTTTTATTTTGGTGGTTTTGGTGAATTTGATGATTTTTGCTGGCAAGTTATAACCAAGTTAAGAGAAAAATATGTAGATATTAAGCGTATTTTTTGTTTGTCTGACCCAAGACATTTAAGGTTAAGAAACGCCCAAAGTGGATGAATGATGGGAATTATGAAGAAATCACATATTTAGATTTGGACTTTGATTACTACTACACTCGCATTTACTTTCGTAACTGTGAGATAATCAATCGTAGTGATTTTGTTGTATTCTATGTAAACCATACCGGACGAAGTGGGGCATATAAAACACTGCAATATGCAATAAAAAAGAAAAAACAAATAATAAATATTTGCGATACAAGTTAACTGCATTCAAAAATCTTGCCAAATTCTAGTGGGCCTCACCATGTTTTTTTGCAATTTTATTGATTATTGCCGATGTACTTTACTTTTTATTTGTTTTGTGATAACATAATTACACATTTAATACATAGATAAATGTGTAATGTAATAAGGGAGGAAAAGAAAATTGAAAAAGAAATTTTATAGTATTATTCTTGCTTTTGCTTTTATTTTAACAGGAGCATTTTGTTTAACAGCTTGTGGAGAAAATTCTTCTCCAACAAAAACTTTAACTAGTATTACAAGTAATGTCATTTCACATAGTCATTATGATGGCTCTCAGTTTAATTATACCTATGGTGAAACAATACAAATTTCAAAAAGTGATTTTACGGTAATTGCTCATTATTCAGATAACAGTGAAACAAGTGTTTCAGATTTTACTTTAGATACTTCAAAATTGCCAATAGGCATAGTTTCTGTAGGTACATATGAAATATCAGTACACTATCAATCAAAAACAAATAGTTATAATGTTGTAGTTAATGAACAATCATTAGATTTAACTGCTCCAAGCTTTGAAAATCCTGTTTATACTGGTGAAGAAATAGATTTCACTTCAATTTCAGCAATCAAAACATTTATGACTGAAAATAATCTTAAAGTGGCTCAAGATAGCCAAGGTTCAATTCAAACAAATGCAGGAGATTATACTTTAAAACTTGAATCCAATAATGCTAACATTACAGGGTCTTTTGATATAAATTGGCAAATTACTAAAAAGCCAATAGTTCTTGCAGATTTTCTTGTTAGTACAGGTTTAACCCAAAACAACGAAAACAAGAATATTTATGAAGTTACTTACAATGGAAGCTCATACAATTTATCATCACACGCTAACTATATTGTTGTTTCAAACAGCAATTCGTGCACAGACGCTGGAGATTATTATTATAATTTCACAACAGATTCAAATCACAAATTTATCACTAATGGCAATGAATATACTACATCAAATGAAGAAGAACTATATTTAACTTTAAGAATAAATAAGATTCAATTAAATTTTAATAAGAGCGACATTGCCTTAACACAAAATAATTGTGCCTACACAGGCTCAGCATTTACTTTGCAAGAATTATTGGCTCCAAATGATTCATCTCTTTCGTCTTACTTTGATATCACTTTAAATAATGGCAATTTAACTGATGTTGGAACTACAAATATTGTTTTAACAGCCAAAGAAAACATTTGCGCTAATTATAAATATAATAATGGAGATGACATTACTGGAGATGAAATTAATCTATATTTTACCATTGTGAAAGCTACTCCAAATTATAGAAACATAGACACAGCCAAAAATATCACTTTTGAGGTAAGTTATAGTGAAAATTTAACGCTTTCTTCAATTATAAATTCAGATAATTTAACACAAACTTCTGTTTCTTGGCTTCAAGAAAACTTGAACTATTCAAACTATTCAGTTTTAGAAAGTAATGGCTATGAATCTATTTCAGCAGGTACTTATACAAAAACTATTTCTTACACTCCAAATTATAACAACTACAACTCTGTAGATATTCAAGTAACTATTGTTGTAGACAAAGTTACAATCTATGTAAACCCTTCTTGGTGTTTAGATTCATATGATTTCCCAACAACAAATTCAATTGAATATGATTTAAATCCGCACACAATCGAAATGAATACAGGTAATTATAATGTTTCAGCAACTTTAGCCACCTATTACAATCAAACATCTACAAATTACAGCTCTGAAACTGTGAGCGAAATTAAGAATGCAGGTTACTACAAAACAGTTGCAACTCTAAACTATGACAACTTTAACCCAAATTATCAAATATGTATTCAAGACTCTACTAATATTATCACTTCAGTTGAAAAAGAATGGCAAATTACCAAAAAGACTTACACAGGCGATGGGGATGCCGATTTACAATGGGTTGGAATAAACTTCTTCAATGTTAATGCTGGAGATGCCACAATCATTTTCGAGCCACAAGAAGCTATAGAGCTTTCTGTGTCAATAACTGGGGCTCAAAAAGATCAATTTAAAGTTTCACAAATTAATGTTCAATACAAAGCAACAAAGAATGGTGAATACGCATCAGCAAGTAATATTAAAGCAGTTGGTTACTACAAAGCAGAATGTGTAATTAGTTGTACAACAGGAAATTATAATGTAAACATTTTAGATTATCTTTGCAAGGCTGAGTTTGAAATTATCCCATCGCAAGTTGACTGTTCAAACACAACTCTAGCTATCGAAAACAGAACTTATACAAAAACTGAGTGGTTGGGAAAATATTCTACTACAAACAATTGGTTGACAAATGTAAAAGGAATTGAGGCGTTTTGGGAAGTTTTAGATGAAAACGGCAATAGTGCAACCTATATGAAAACAAACATAGAAAATGGTGTTCCAGGTAAATACACAATAATTTTGACTAGTGCAAGCGTAAACAACAATTATCAAAATTATGAAAATGCTACACTAATTAATGCTGAACATTTAAATCCAACAAGTTATGCTGACAAATTAAAAGTTGATGTTATTATAGTAGATGATACTCTTGCGAAATCAGATATCAGTGGAAAAAGTTCTGTATTTGTAAATATAGCAATCATAAACGAAAACAATGTTGACACATCAAATTATTTAGAATATTATGATATGACTAATTCAATAAAATTAGCAAATTTAGGTTATACCGACGATGGCAATGGAAACTACACACAAACAGGAACAATAGCGACTGCTATAGCAAGTGCAGACAATAACACTATATCAGGCACATGCGACTTTGGTACAGGCAGTTTTGATGAACTAATTGCAGCAGGTCAACCATATGTATACACCTATAATGAGGAAGGAGCAGATTCTATAAAAATTTATATTGCAGACAAAAATGGTGCTCCCCTAGAAGAAACTATACTTTCTGGAAATATATATGGTGGCTACCTTGTATTAAGTATGAAGATACGAGTAGAAGAAGGCGAAGAAGGAAATACAACATTAGTTGATACTGGCCTTGTATGGCAAATCACTTTCCAAATATCAAATGCTTAAATATTCTAAAAATAACGAACTTAGGAAATGAATTGCAATATTACAATATCATATTGCGTTTATCTAAAATTATTAACAGAGGCAAATATAAGCAAATAAGAAACTGTTGTTAGTATTAAAAACTTTGAAAGTGTTTTAATTAAAGCAATACTAAATTATCGAATTTTAATGAAAATATTTTTTAAAATAATTTCACTTTTTTAATTTACGGCCTTAATTCTTGTATAAAAAATGTCCTTAGATATATGAAGAGAGACAAAACTAAATAGCCTTACTCTAAAATAACCCAATATAAATTGGGTTATTTTTTTGTGAAATTTTTATTAGTTTTATATCTCGATATAAATTGCGTTCAAATTTTTATAAAAAAGTAAACTTTTTTGCAATAATTTTCACTTTTTTATTAGACAATTTATTAGACAGTGCCATTTTTTGAGCAAAATTAAGCATTATTAGTTTTATTGAAATTGTAAATTTTTAAATTCAAAAATGTCATTTTTTAGACACTTTTACAAATTTTTTTAGACACTTTTGAAGTTTGGGCATTAAAAAAACCCTTTAGTTTACGCAAGCAAAATATGTATTTTGCTTATAAATAAAGGGTTTCAGTGGTGGACTGTCGGGGGCTCGAACCCCGGACCCCCTGATTAAGAGTCAGATGCTCTACCAACTGAGCTAACAGTCCATATCGCGAAATGCACAAGTTCAGTTTTATCTCTTCAAACCTGTTACGAATGGAATTATACAACATTATTCTATATTTGTCAACAATTTTCAATAGAAATTGTGTAAATTGGGCATGGTTTATATCTTTATTTAAAATGTAATTAAAAAGTATTCAATTAATATAGAAATGGTTATATATAGATTTGAGCACAAAAAATAGGGAGGGGTATCTCCTAAAAAAGTCGCATTAACTATTTTTTATTCTTCTTCTATATCGCTAGGCAAAGAAATTTCGCCATAGTTTCTTTCAAATTCATTGACATGTTTTTTTAGTATATATTCAATTTCGCGATTTTTAGTCCTGCCTTCAAAGTCTGCAATATAACCTAGTTTATATAAAAGCTCGGCTGAAACCCTCAAAGTATACCTTGGAAACTCTTTTTTCATAAATCCTCCAAAAACACGATTTTTAATATATTAATCACAAAATATCTGTAAAATATGCTAAATTGCGTCAAAATTGCGTCAAAAATACAGAAAATTATCGAATTTTGTCTTAATCCTTCAAAACTTTTGCAATATTTTGAAAAATTTTGCAAAATATTGTAAAAATAAAGCAAAATCGTTTGCGAAAAAATTTTGTTTGTGTATAATAGAGGATGTTACAAAGAGATTGTAGACGAAAATTTTGACTAGCAAGCAATCTTAAAAAGTAATTTGTTGTATTAAAAAATATAGTGTCGTGACACTCTGCGACAGTATTCTTTGACATGGCAAAATAAAAATAGAAGGAGAGAAGAATCATGCCGTTAATTGAGTTGAAAGGAAAGGATGAAACACGAATAAGTAATAGGGGGACAAACTTTTTGGAAAAATACAAAGATTTGGACGATGAGGATATTTTTGTTGAACAAAAATTAATTGTTTACCTTTCTTATTTAAAAATTGCACCTAATTTAAGGGGGTATGCGTGCATGAAAATTTGTGTCAAACGGCTAGTAAAAGACCCACTTAAAAAACGAAATATGACTAATGGGTTGTATAAAGAAATAAGTCAAGAATATAATATTGCGATTAACCTTATCGATAGAGCGATGAGGCATGCACTTCTTGTTAGTTTTAAAAAAGAGGGTGTTGAAGATTTTGAAAATCGTACTGGTTACACGTTTGCGTCGTCTCTACCTACACCGCGAGAGGCGGTGTGTTTGCTTGCTGAACTTGTGCGAATGGATTTAATAGCTTTTAGAGCAAGAAAAAATATTAAAAATCTGGCATAAACGCTTGATTTTTTTTATTGTCTATGATAATATGGTTGCATAAAAGAACGCTTTGTTCTTTTATAACGGAGAAACCATGAAAATTGTAAATGAGGATCTACTCAAACAAGTTCTTGACTATATTGAAACTTATCAAATTCGTGAAGGGAAAAGCCCGACATGTCGCGATATAGCAAGAGCACTCAAAATGAATTCGTCTTCCGTTGCGCATAGGTATGTAAACCTACTTAAAATGCAAGGTTATTTAAGCAAAGATGACGAGGGCAGAATTGAGATGAAAGAGAACTTGGCACCTTCTTCTTCCGTCATTGCCCCAATGGTGGGAACGGTGCGATGTGGTGCTCCTATTTTTGCAAGCGAAAATATTGAGGAGAGTTTTAGTCTGCCGACTGAAATTTTCGGTAAAGGGAAAATATTTTTGCTTAAAGCGGAGGGGGACAGCATGGTTGATGCTGGAATTAATGAGGGTGATATTATAGTTGTAACTCAAACTTGCACGGCAAGCGATGGTGAAATAGTTGTTGCCCTTATCGATGACAGTGCAACGGTTAAAAGATTTTATAAAAAAAACGACCATATTGTGCTTCATCCAGAGAATAAAAAATATGACGATATTATTTGCCAAGATGTAACAATTTTGGGGGTCGTCAAACATCTTATCCGTAAATTTTAAGATTGGAGGCAAAATTGAAAAAGAAACTTTTTTGCCCGCACTGCCATCGATGCCTTGGAGAATGTTTGTTTTCTGACCAAACAGGGGAATGTGAAGTATTGTCAAATCCTCCCGAGATAACTGACAGAAATTTTGTCCATGACATGAAATGTTTAAGGTGCAAGGCAGAAATTTATATTTTAATGAAATTTAATTAAATAAGCGAACCATAGCGTTCCAATGATTTATAAACTGCAATTACAAATTGTGGTATGTAAACTTTGGGACGCTTTTTTTGTAAGTATTAATGTCAATAAATAGTTTTAATAAAAATGTCTAAAAAGATAATCGTTCGTTTTGCGTTCGTTGATTTCGAATAAAAAAACAGTCACGAAAGACTGCTTTTGGATTTGGTGCTGGTGGTGGGAGTCGAACCCACACGGTGTTGCCACCTCGGGATTTTAAGTCCCGTGCGTCTGCCATTCCGCCACACCAGCATATTTAAATTTTTCATTTTATCTAGGGCGGAGTGGCAGACGCCGTCTGCACTAGAAAAACGAAGTTTTTCGCATCGAAGAACGCTGTTTGATGCATGAGGTTGAGAAAGCAAAGAATATTTAAAAGATTAAACTCGAATTAGATATTCCGCTTTCGCCAGCATACCATGACACCAATATAGCACAAAATAGTTTTTTTTACAACTCATAAATAGAAATTTTTTAAAAAAATATGGGGATTTATTATATTTTGTTCTCGAAAAATTAAAAATTTGACAAAATTTAACAATTTTCGACAAAATTATACAAAAAAGACGCCATTTTGAAATATTTTTTACAAAAATGTGCAAAAATATGGCAGTAAAGGTTGAATTTACAAATTTAGGCTGATTATAATCAGCGACATGGAGGGGAAATTATGAAAAACAACAACTGGGCAAAGACTATTTTATATGTCCACAAATATTTAGAAAGGATTACAGAAGGCATTGATAAGCTTGTTGAGCGAGAAGCAATGAATTCTTATTATTTCAGTTCTACGAGAGAGAACGATGTTGCGAAAGTTGCAAACAAAATCATTGAATTAACCGAGAGAAAAAAACGCCTTATTAATATAAAGGTTCTCACAGAAAATTGTTTAAAAAGTATTGATAATTTACAAGCACGTATTTTAATAGGAAAATACATAAATGAAGAGCCTTGTGAAATTCTTGCTCAAAGATTAAATCTTGCAGAAAGAACATTTTTTAGAAAACTTAAAGAGGCAGAGGAAAGTTTTTCAAAGGCTCTTTGCCGATACGGGTTTAATGATGAAAAAATATCATCATACCTTAAAGGTGAAAGTTGGATTATTGACGTATATGAAAATTTCCTAGATGAAGGAAAAGAGCTTGCTTAATTAAGTGAAGAGTCGTCAAATTCAAAATAGTCTTTTCTTCGTTTTGGCTTTGCTTTGCCATTTAAAATTCGTTCTTTTATTAGACTTGGTTTTAAGAGGAGAAACAATACAACTAGACTTGGTAACCCAACCCCAACAATTATCCATATAAGCGAACTTTTGCTTAAAGAAGAAATATTTGATTGTGAGAAATTGGGCGTGATTATGTCAAAGATTTCAGTGTTTTTTTCAATAGTTGGGAGATTGTCGCAAAAGACAGAATAAAGATAGCCATAACTTGATAAATATTTGCAGTAATACCACTGATTTGATTTCTCTGGAATATCAATTTCACCAGTCATGAAACCGTAAAATTCTAGTTCTTGATAAAGGTATGGAATTGTTGATACAAGTGTAGAGGAGGACGACGGAGTTGAATAGAGCCCAAGCCCCTCTTTGGCAAAAACCCGAAAGTTTGCATTTGGGTAAGGCGAGGCAGGAGTCCCAGACATAGGGGTAACCTCGCTTTTTTTAACAAAACCATTTAAACCTTTATAACTTGCTTTAAAAAATGATGCATTTTCTTCGCCAGTCAGCAGAACAAAGTAAGAAGTGGGAATTTGAAATATGGCACTATTTTCGTTTGATGATGAATAAAAATATCCTTCATATTCTACCTTCGCGTAATAAGCTGGACAGCTTTCAGCGAAGGAAATATTATAATTTTGTGAAAAAATAATTGATAAAAAAATAAAAATTAACAAAATCTTTTTCATGCCTATATTTTAAGGCGAAAAATTAATTTAACAAAAGTGAAAATTGCAATTATAAATCTTTTTAAAGGGAATTTTGTCAAATGAAAAATAATGAAAATTTGGAAGAAAATAAGTATAAACTTTTTATAGTAAACCAGGCACTTTCTTCTCGAAAAGAAAATGATTTTTTATCTAAATATAATAGAGGTGAAAAAGTGCATTTGAAACAACTTGCTTTTCATAAATGTCCTAAAAAAAACAGATGGGTTTTTGGTGGGAATCGTTCTGGAAAAACTGAATGTGGAGCAGTCGAGACTGTTTGGCTTGCGAGGGGCATACACCCATTCAAAGAAAATAAACCAGTTTCATGCTGGGTGGTGAGCCTCTCAAAGCAAGTTCAACGCGATGTTGCTCAAAGTAAAATTTTGCATTATCTTCGTAAGGATTGGATAAAAGAAATTGTTATGTCAAGCGGACGAAGTGATTGGGCGGACAATGGAGTGATTGATTTCATTCTCGTTAAAAATGTATTTGGTGGAGTTTCAAGAATCGGCTTTAAGAGTTGCGACCAGGGAAGGGAAAAGTTTCAAGGTGCGAGTTTAGATTTTGTGTGGTTTGATGAAGAGCCACCGTTTGAAATATATAACGAATGCCGTATGCGTGTACTTGACAAAAAGGGCATGATTTTTGGCACTATGACTCCATTGAAAGGACTGACTTGGGTTTACAACGAAATTTACCTGAATCAAAATAATGACAATGAGGTTTGGCATGAAGAAATGGAGTGGGCGGATAATCCATACCTAGATAAAGATGAAATTGAAGCGATGACAAAAAGTCTTTCGGCAGATGAACTAGAATCAAGAAGGTATGGCAAGTTTATGCAGTGTGGAGGCATGGTGTATAGCGAATTTGACGAAAATGTGCATGTCTTGGATCCATTTGAAGTACCAAAAGATTGGCAAGATAATATTTCCATTGACCCAGGTCTCAACAATCCTCTTTCCGCACATTGGTATGCCCGCGATTATGATGGAAATGTTTATGTCATTGCCGAACATTTTGATAAAGGCAAAGATGTTTATTATCATGCTCAAAAAATAAAGGAAATCTGCGAGAAACTAGATTGGCATTATGTAAATGGTAAAATTTCCGCATTAATTGATAGTGCAGCAACTCAAAGAACGCTGGCTAGCAGTAAAAATGTAGTCGACTTATTTTACGAAAACGATATTTTGACAAATCCGCGAGTTAATAAAGACATGTTCAGTGGAATAAATGTTGTTAAGCGATATTTGAAAGATGGCGAAGGGAATCCTCACCTTTTTATATTTAAAAACTGTGTAAATCTTATAAGTGAAATCAAAAGTTATTGGTGGGGCGATAATGATTTGCCAATAAAAAAAGATGACCATTGTTTGGACGAAATGAGATATTATCTTATGAGCATATGTGACAGGCCAAAGGAACAAGTAAAGAAGAGTTTAATTGAGAAAGATAAGGAAAGACTCATAAATAAGCTAAAGCGTCGCTACCACCCTTAAAGAGCAGTAGCAATAGAGAAAAAAGATTAAAAAAGCAAAATATTTTGTTATTTATTTGGAAAAATTATATTTATATGATAAATTAATTATGTAAAAAAATAAAGCGAAGGTGAAATATGAAAAAGTGGACTTCTGGATTTGTTTCGTTTGTTCTTGCTTTGACTGGTGCGGGCGCACTTGCCCCTGTTTCTTTTGCCGTAGCAGAAACAAACCAAGCCCAAAGTTTGACAAATGAAAGCCAAGCAAGTGTAGGGTACAATGAACTTGTAAAACTTATCAGCAGAACTGACACGTCGCTCAATAATAAAGGTAATTATTGCTTAAATAGTGATATTGATTGCAAGGAAATTGCACCTGAGGTATTTAACAATTATGGTGCAGAAAAGTTTTTCACTGGAATGTTTGATGGAAATGGCCATTCAATTAAAAATTTGACATTGTCGTCTAATAATGGATTTTATGGGCTGTTCCCTTATGCCAAAAATGCGACGATAAAAAATCTTAAAATTGAAGGTTGGAATTTTGATTTTAAAAACGCACCAACAAACGATATCGTGGCAGGACTACTTGTGGGATACGGAGAAAATGTTAGATTTGAAAACTGCGAAGTCGTTTTAAAAGATGAAAATGGCGTTGTTCAAACTATTTTACTAGGAATTTATGGAGAAAACAGCGAGCCCCAAGCATTAAATAATCACATCACATTTGGATTGCTTGCTGGACTTGTAGACGGCAATGCATCACTATCAAGCAATGAGGCAAATATAAAAAATTGTCTTGTTAGCGGAAATGTAAAACTTAATCAAACAGAAGATAAAATTGCCAATATTGGTGGGCTTGTTGGAAAACTAAAAAATGGCTTTATTTCACACTGCATTTTTAATGGTAAGGTTGAATATTCTGGGTTAGGCTCACTTGCCAAAAAAGTGGGAGGGATTGTCGGTGAAGCACAAGGCTTAAATGCAAAAGTGCGCAATGTTTGCTTTGATGGGTCGGTAAGCATAGATGAGTTGCCAGGGCTTTCAAGCGGAAATATCATTGGCGGTAAAAATGCAGGAGATTTCCCTGAAAATGAGAATTTTGATTATTGCTACTGGACTTCACTAAATGGTGGCGGTCTTGGAGGCGAGAGTTATACTAAACTTACTTTTATCAATACATCTGTTATAAGCAAAGATTTTCTTTTAACGGAAAATAATTTTGATGATGTCTTACCTGAATGGAATTTTGACACTATTTGGTCAGGCAAAAATGGTGTTCTTCATTTGCAAAACTTTATGACTTTTGGACTCGAACTCAACACCCAAGCAGATGTTGGGGGCGTGTTCACCGCCAGAATAGACGGGGAAACAGGAAAGACTGTTCATAAACGTTACGACGAAGAAGTTAAATTTGTTTTGACAACTGATTCAACTAAAAAAGATTGGTATACCTTTGACGGGGTTCTTCTTAATGGAGTTGCTCTTTCAAACAGCCTTTATTCTTCACAACAAAATGAAAATTCGTACACTGTTACTGTTAATGCGAATTCTTTAACCGAGGGGACATATTCGTTTAGAGCAAAAGAATTGAAATATTCTGGCTTAATTGAAACAGTCGTACAAGACGACGAGTCGGCTACCGATTATGGCGGGGTTAAAATAAAAGGTGCAATTTCAACTAGCACAAGCCTTTCACTTGATTTCTCTTACGCAAGTCAAACAAAAAACATTGAAGCGGTCGGCAAAGGCAAATACATTTTCGCTGGCTGGGAACTATATTATAAAAATGACGAAGATGTCTGGGAAAAACAAACGGAGGCTGTGAGTGCGAATAATAGCAAGGATATTTCAGTAACTTACACTCCAAGTGACAGCACAAAACTATATAATAGACCTTTCAAAATTGTTGCTTTATTTTCGAAAAATGTAAAGGTTGTAAATTTTGCAAATTACGATAAAACCCAAGTCAAATTCTTAAAAGTAAATGGCGAGGAGTTTAATGGAACAGGAATAGAAGTTGCAGCAAGTTCAACCAATGTTTCAATTGAAATTGTAACAAAAAATGCAACTATGAATGCTGATAAGTTTGTTCAAGATTTTAACAAGTTGCACACCAGCAATCCGCTTTCATTAAGAGACGATCCGGTTGTAAATGAAGAAGAACAGGAAGCAATTTATACTTTTACGCTTGATATCTCCAAGATTGATAATGCTGAACTTGACGAAAATAACACTCTTCATCTTTCTATAACCACGCAAAAAGCAAGAATGGGTGCATCTAAAAACATGATTTGGCTGTATATTCTATTGCCAGTGTTTGCTGTTGCGTGTATGACGGCGATAATAGTCATTTTAGTGAAGAAAAAGCGTGGTGGACGAGGAAAACACAAGACCGTCAAGAAAAATAATGACACTAAAAAGGTATCTTACAAAGATTATTATATTTAACATGAATGTTAAAATGATTTTCAATAAAGACAAAAAACGCATGAATCATGCGTTTTTTTTGTTTGTTTGAACTTGGCAAGTCTATTTTTTAAGCGACATTAAGTCGTTTAGCAATGTCATTATTTACAACTTTCGCGTATTTTGCGTCATAAGTTGTATTAAGTTTTTGTCCTTGGGTGAAGTTGAGAATGTCAAGAAGCATATTGTATGAAGTTTCGTTAAGTGTAAAATCTTCTGTCCATGCACCAATTGTGACATATTGTTTCAATGCTACTTCAAGTTCACTTACGCTCATACCAGAGAATGAAGGTAAGAGAGCTGTTGCAGAAGCTGTATAGTTTGAATTTGTGCGATAATCTTCAAGAAGATATTTGTAAGCACGCTTTACCGCTTTCAAAAATTTCTCTGCTTTGTCTGCATTTTTGTTAAGATAGTTTTGTGTTGTTGCGAAACAAGTATATGGTATTTCACCTGCAAATTGTCCAACTGGGTTTAAAACAAAACCTTTATTTTCTTTTTCAAGGTTTGTTGCGGTTGGCTCAAAAAGTGTGCAAAATTCAGCACTCGTTGTTTGGAATTCGCTTGCTATCATAGGGAAAGCAACATTTGTGCGAAGATTAACATCGCCTTCGCCTAAATTTGTTCCAATGGTAAGTCCATGTTTTCTAATGATATATTCAAGTGTCATAGCTGGCATACCGCCTTCTCGACCGCCGATAATGGTTTTCCCTTTAAGAGAGTCAAGACTAAAATCTGTCATGTCAGTTTTAGAAACAAAGAATGAGCCATCTGTGTGGGTGAGTTGACCGAAAACGATAGGTTGGTTTTTCTTCCCATCAGCGTAAACAACTTGTTCTGGCCCACATAAAATCATATCGGCAGAGCCACTGATAAGTGCGGTCATTGAAGCGTCCGAACCTGTTGCACTTTCAATGGTAACCTTCAAGCCTTCATCTTCAAAATATCCAAGATTTTTTGCGAGGTAGAGTGGAGCGTAGAATATTGAATGAGTTACCTCGTTAAGATGTATTGTGTTGTCATCTTTACAACCCACAAACATTAAACTAGAAGTTAAGCATAGAAGCATAACACCCAGCATAATTGTGAAGTTTTTAATTTTTTGCATTTTTCCTCCTTACAATTACCAGTTTATGCTTTGTGTAAAGAGTGGGTGCAAAATCCATAGAAAAAATTGCTTTTTGCGAGCAGTTGTGCTAATATAAATATATGAGAGTAACGGCAGGGAAATATAAAGGAAGAAAACTTATAGA
The DNA here is from genome assembly GCA_934793215.1 of uncultured Clostridia bacterium. Taxonomy (GTDB): domain Bacteria; phylum Bacillota; class Clostridia; order Christensenellales; family UBA1242; genus Caccovivens. Next base: position 283,417 of record CAKVOP010000001.1, read on the forward strand.
TAGACCATTTGACCATATACGTCCAACAGCAGACATGGTTAAACAGGCAATTTTTAATAAACTCGCTTTTGTAACAAATGGCGCAAAGGTGCTAGACCTCTTTTGCGGAACAGGCGCTCTTGGAATTGAAGCGTTGTCTCGTGGGGCAAGCATGGTTGTTATGGCAGACCTTAATCCTAAATCAGTTATGCTTACAAAGGATAATCTAAAACTTTTATCGACTCCTCTCGAAGCGAAGGTATTGCAAGGAGATTATAAAACCGTGCTCGAAAAACTAAAAGGTGAAAAATTTGATATTATAATTCTAGACCCGCCATATAAAAGCGGAGTTTACGAAGATTGTTTGCAAAAAATACATGAACTTGATTTACTTTCAAATGATGGTATTATTGTTTGTGAACACAATAAAGAAGACAAATTTGACTTTTCACTTTTTGAGATAGAGAGTGAAAAAATCTATGGTATAAAATGCGTTTCATATTTGTTAAAACGTGAAGAAATATAGTATTAAAATAAAAATTTTTAGATATTAAACATGAAAAAAGCCTTTGTTTAACAAAGGCTTTTTTGTTTGTTTAATCTTAAACAGAAAATAGTCTTTCTTTCAATTTCTTAATAACTTTTTCAATACTAAATCATAGGTTCAAAATTTTCAAATACGACATTGTCGCAATATTTTACCACTTTTAAATAGTCGCTTTGACTTTTAACGGTATATGCAATAAGTGGAAGAGTTTTAAACTTCTTCACATAACTATTTGGCAGATGTTCTGCTTCATAGGAGATGAAATCAGGGTGAGAAAACTTTTCATTAAATTTCATTTTCTTTAGAGCCAACTTTTTAAAGAATGGCATTTTTATTCCCTTAAAATATCCAGAAATTTGACCTCTCAAAATTTCAGGAGCATAGTTGTGGAAATATTCAAGTACATAAGGGTTGGAAGACTCAACAGCATATTTCCCTTTGTAATTTTTCAAAATTTCAATAACTGTTTTTTCAAGTTCTCCCACTTTGCTATCGTTCTTGATTTCGATAAGAAGAGGAACTCTTCCGTCAACAAAGGCGAGCACTTCTTCAAAAGTAGGGATTTTTTCTTTTGTTCCGCCCAGTCTTAAAATTTCAAGGTCACTTTTTTTGAGGAATTTTAAATAACCATCATTGCTTGTCATTCTTGAAAGACATTCATCACCAAAAACGACGATAGTTCCGTCGGAGATCATACGCACCTCAAATGCGATAGGGTAGCCGGCTTTGATGGCTTCATCGAAAGCGGAGAGAGAATTCTCTGGGTGAGTTTTGTCAAATAGCCCTCTATAAGCAATAGGAGTGCTAACAAGCCATGAGTTAAATAAATCCATATTTATCCACCTTAAAAACAAAATTTCTATTCTTATTATAACAAATCGAAAAACAAATATCAACAATTATTATGCTTTTGCCTATTAAAAGTTATGATTTTGTGACTTTTTGTATGCATGAAACTGACAATAGGGCGAGAAAAGATTGATTTCTTTTTTAATTTTTTGTATAATCTTAACCATGGATAGAATGAAAAAAATAAGGAATTTTTGTATAGTTGCACATATTGACCACGGCAAAAGCACGCTGGCGGATAGACTAATGGAATTTACTGGAACAGTTGCAAAACGCGACATGCAGGCACAACTTCTAGATAGCATGGAACTTGAACGCGAGAAAGGTATAACTATAAAGTTGACGCCTACTCGAATGAACTATAAATTTGAGGGAGAAGATTATGAATTAAACCTAATTGACACCCCAGGACATGTGGATTTCACCTATGAAGTTTCGCGGTCTCTTATGGCTTGTGAGGGGGCAATACTTATCGTTGACGCGACACAAGGAGTGGAAGCACAAACGCTTGCAAATGCTTACCTTGCGATAGATAACAATCTTGAAATTTTGCCTGTTGTCAACAAAATTGACCTTCCTTCCGCACGCCCAGAAGAGGCTAAACGAGAAATTGAAGAGGTGGTTGGAATTCCAGCCATGCATGCTCCGTGTATTTCAGCAAAGGACGGAACAAATATTGAAAGCGTACTAGAAATGATTGTTAAAGAATTCCCAGCCCCAAAAGGGGACGAGAATGGCAAACTAAAATGCCTTATATTTGACAGTTATTATGACAATTTCAAAGGTGCAATTTGCCTTATTCGTGTTTTTGATGGTAGGGTTAAGGTTGGCGATAAAGTCAAAATGATGGAAACTGGCAAAGTTTATGAAGTAACCGAAGTTGGTATTTTTACACCGGCAGAAAAGCCTGTTGACGAACTTTGTGCTGGTGATGTTGGATATATCGCAGGTTCAATAAAAAACATAAGCGATGTTGAGGTGGGAGATACAATTACAAACGCGTTAGACCCTACTGACAAACCTCTGCCGGGATATAAAAAAGTGCAACCTGTTGTTTTTTGCGGAGTCTTTCCAGTGGACGGTGCAAGATATAATGACCTTAAAGATGCCCTTGAAAAACTAAAACTGAATGATGCATCTTTGGAATATATCCCAGAAACGTCACAGGCGCTTGGTTTTGGTTTTCGTTGTGGATTTTTAGGGCTATTGCATCTTGAAATAATTACTGAACGAATTGAGCGAGAATTTAACCTTGATATTATCACAACCGCACCTGGTGTTTACTATCATGTTCATAAAACTAATGGTGAGGTGCTTGAACTTTCAAACCCTTCTTCTCTTCCAAACCAAGTAGAAATTGATTATATTGAGGAACCCGTTGTGAAAGCAAGTGTGTATACGCCTCCCGAATATGTCGGTGCTATTATGGAACTATGCCAAGACAAACGCGGAACATATAAAGACCTTGTATATCTTGACTCTAATCGCGTCAAAGTGAACTACATTCTTCCTCTTGGAGAAATTGTTTTTGACTTTTTTGATAGTTTGAAATCGCGAACAAAAGGTTACGCTAGTTTTGACTACGAACTTGCTGGCTATCAGCGTAGCGACCTTGTAAAAGTAGATATTCTTCTTAATGGCGACAAATGTGACGCTCTTTCAATAATCGTTCATAAAGACAAGGCTTATCAACGAGGACGAGCGTTAACAGAAAAACTTAAAAAAATTATTCCCAGACAACTGTTTGAAGTTCCAATTCAAGCGGCAATCGGTGGAAAGATTATCGCAAGAGAAACAATTTCTGCTATGCGAAAAGATGTGCTTGCAAAGTGCTATGGTGGTGATGTAACGCGAAAACGCAAACTTCTTGAAAAGCAAAAAGAAGGGAAAAAGCGTATGAGAAAAATTGGTACTGTCGAAATTCCAAGTGAAGCATTTATGAGCATATTAAAACTTGATGATGAGGATAAATAAAAATGTTGGGAATTTATGTCCATTTTCCATTTTGTGAGAAAAAGTGCATTTATTGTGCTTTTTCTTCTTTTGTTGATAAAAATAGGGAGAACGAATATGTTTCTCATCTTTTAATGGAAATCAAAACTTTTGCTACTGCTCATAAAGAGAATCATTTTAAAAAGGTTGACACAATTTATTTGGGTGGCGGAACGCCTAGCACAATCAGCGAAGAAAATATTGCTGTGGTTATGGACTGCTTGCGTGAAAATTTTGAAGTTTCGCCAAAAGCGGAAATAACTATAGAGTGTAATCCTCACTCTACAACGCTTGAAAAACTTCAACTATATAAAAGTCTTGGAATAAATCGTGTCTCGTTTGGAGTTCAAAGTTTAAGCGATGAAGAACTTAAATTTTTAGGGAGACTTCACACCGCACAAGAGGCGAAAGACAAGATTGCGCTTGCTCAAAAGGCGGGGTTTGACAACATTTCCGCTGATCTTATAATAGGAATAAAAGGGCAAAGTGAAGAAAGTTTGCTTCAAAGTGCAAAAGACCTTATTATGAGTGGTGTTAATCATATATCTTCATATATGTTGCAAGTCGAAGACGGCACGCCACTTCAAAAGATGGTGAACGAAAGTCCAACATTACTCCCTGACGATGACGAGTGTGTAAGATTGTATGCCAGCCTTGTTTCGTATCTTGCCAAAAATGGGTTTGAGCAATATGAAGTGTCAAATTTTGCAAAAGATGGTAAGATAAGTCATCACAACTATAAATATTGGACGGGGGAAGAATATGTTGGCTTTGGGCTGGGAGCACACTCATATATCAACCGAATTAGAGAAGGAAACGCCACAAATTTTGATGACTATTTTAAAGGTAAAAAGGCACTTCGAGAAAAAATAGATCGCGATAAACTTATTGAAGAACATATTATGTTAGGGCTTCGTTGCACGGCGGGAATAAGCAAGGGGTATTTAAAGAGCCTTGGATATGATATAACTAAAAATGAAAATTTTGACTATTTTCTTAAAAATGAAGTTTTAATAGAAGATAATGGCAAAATTTATCTTAATAAGAAATATTTTCAAGTAAATAATTATATAATCGTTAAACTTCTTCCATAAAACCTAAAAAAACACTTGCAATTTAAAAAGTGTTATGCTATACTCAACATGTAAAGTAAAAATGCTTTACAAAAGGCAGAAAATGAAGATAGCAGAAAACATTTATTTAGGCAAACTTTACGATGCTTATGGTGCACTTTTAAGTCCTTCACAAATGCAGGTGATGGACAAGTTCATCAACGATGACCTTACCGTCAGTGAAATTGCTGAAATCTTGGGAATAAGTCGTCAAGGGGTTAAGGATAGTTTGTCAAAAGCCGAAAATAAATTGAAAGGGTTTGAAGAAAAACTTTCGTTTGTCAAAAAACTTGAAGCGTTAGAAGAAGAAAACGACAAACTCAAACAAAAACTTTCTAGGAGGTAGTATGGCGTTATTTTCGTCATTAGCAGAAAAATTTAACCATATTTTCTCGAAACTCACAAAGCGAGGGAAACTGACAAGCCTTGAGATTAAAGAGGCAATGAGGGAAGTCAGGATTGCATTACTTGAAGCCGATGTAAACTATTTGGTAGCAAAAGATTTTGTGGCCAAGGTAAGCGAAAAGGCAGTAGGTGATGAAGTTTTAAAGAGTTTGACTCCATCTCAACAAGTTATAAAAATTGTTAAAGATGAAATGACGCTTCTCATGTCAAGCCCAAATCAAAAACTTGCTGTTTCGCCAGCACCACCAACTATCATAATGATGTGTGGGCTTCAAGGCGCGGGCAAAACTACAATGTGTGCTAAACTTGCCCAACACCTCAAAAAGTCTGGCAAAAAACCATTATTAGTAGCGTGCGATATTTACCGTCCTGCTGCTATTAACCAACTTCAAGTTGTCGGGAAACAAGCGGGAGCCGAGGTCTTCGAGAGAGGTACTCAAAACCCTGTAAAGACTGCAAAACAAGCAGTTGAGCATGCAAAAAAACAAGGTTATGACACAGTAATTATAGATACAGCGGGCAGACTTCATATCAATGAAGAACTTATGAACGAACTTAAAAACATAAAAAAAGAGGTCGCTCCAACTGAAATTTTACTGGTCGTAGATGCTATGACTGGACAAGATGCGGTGACAGTTGCCGAAAGTTTTAATCGTGACCTAGACATAACAGGGGTTATACTCACTAAACTTGACGGCGATACTCGTGGTGGTGCAGCACTTTCAATAAAAGCCATCACAGGAAAACCAATAAAATTTACTGGTGTTGGAGAGAAAATCGGCGATATTGAACCTTTTTATCCAGACCGTATTGCAAGCCGTATTTTAGGAATGGGAGATGTGCTTTCTCTTATTGAAAAAGCACAAGAAGCAGTAAGCGAAGAGCAAGCCAAAGAGATGGAGAAAAAGTTTAGGGAAAATTCCTTTACTTTTGATGACTATCTTGCCCAACTTGACAATATCAAAAAGATGGGCAACATTAAAGACCTTTTAGGAATGATACCAGGACTTGGAAGCAAAATCAAAAATCTCGACATAGACGAAAAACAGATGCAAACAAACAAGGCAATAATTCAGTCTATGACCCCAAAGGAAAGAAGAAATCCTGAAATCATTAAGGCAAGCCGTAGGCAAAGAATCGCCAGCGGAAGCGGGACAACCGTTCAACAAGTTAATCAACTTTTGAAACAATTTGAACAGTCAAAAGAAATGATGAAACAACTTAAAAACGGAAAATTTAAACGCGGATTATTTTAATTAGGTATAACGCTCGCTTTGTCGGGCTATACATAGCAAAAGGGAAACCGTTTGCAAAAATCTAACAAGGAGGAAAACATGGCAGTTAAGATTAGACTTACAAGAAAAGGTGACAAAAAATCACCATTTTACAGAGTAGTTGTTGCGGATTCAAGAGCACCAAGAGACGGAAAGTTCATCGACATTATTGGAACTTACAATCCACTCACTGACCCAGCTGAAATCAAAATTGACGCTGAAAAAGCACAAACTTGGCTCAAAAATGGCGCTACACCAACAGACACAGCAAAACAAATTCTTGTAAAAAGTGGCGTTATTGAAAAATAAGTAATTTAAGGAGAGAAGTTTATGAAAGAACTTATCGAATACCTTGTTAAAAGCCTCGTCGTTGACGAAAGTGCTGTTGTTGTCACAGAAACAGAAGATAATGGTGACACTGTTTATCATGTCTCTGTAAGTGAAGACGATATGGGAAGAGTAATTGGCAAGGGTGGAAAGGTTGCTTCCAGCATCAGAGCAATCGTTAAATCCATTTCAGCAAGACAACACAAAAATGTCTTTGTCAAGTTTGGAGAATAAATGATAGAGATTGCAAAAATCTTAAAACCGCAAGGAATCAAAGGTGAGGTAAAGGCATTGCCTCTCACCAATGTCCTTGCTGTTTTTAATAATATAGAAACTTGTTTTGTGGGCAATAAATCAATGAAAATTGAGCATGCAGTTTTAAGACAAGGCTTCTTGTATGTAAAGTTTGAGGGGGTAAATACTCGTAATGATGCAGAACTTTACAGAAACAAAGACATTTGCGTAGACAAATCACTACTCGAAGAATTAAAAGATGAAGATGACTTCTTGATTGACGACCTTGTCGGCATGGTTATATACGATGACCAAGGTGACATGGTAGGGCAAATTGTAGACATCGTAAACTATGGTGCTTGTGACATATTTGTGCTGGAAAAAGATGGCAGGGAATATGAAGTACCTTATGTAGAAGAAGTTTTTTATAAGGAAGGCGACCTTTTGAAGGCTAGAAAAGAAAAACTTGAAGAGGTTATGATATGAAGATTGATATTTTGACGCTTTTTCCAGAAGGTTTCTCATACCTTAATACCAGCATATTAAAGAGGGCAAAGGAAGAAGGAAAGCTTGAAATAAATATCATCGATATTCGTGAGTTTTCCACCAATAAACATAAAAAATGTGATGATTATCCGTTTGGCGGAGGTGCTGGAATGCTTATGGCGGTTCAGCCTCTTTACGACGCAATAAAAAGCGTAAATGACGAAAATGCACACTTAATTTTCCCAAGCCCAAGCGGTAAAAAATTTTCAAGTGAACTTGTACAAGAATACGCAAAAGAAGAACATCTTGTTTTCATATGTGGTCATTATGAAGGAATAGACCAGCGTATTTTAGACATTTTTAAACCTGATGAAGTCACTATTGGGGATTATGTTCTCACAGGCGGAGAGCTTCCAGCAATGGTTATGGTGGACGCGATTTCAAGATATGTTGATGGAGTTATTAGCAAGGAAAGTTTGGAAGAGGAAAGTTTTTCAAACGGTCTTCTCGAATACCCTCAATACACACGCCCAGCCGATTTTCTGGGACACTCTGTCCCAGAAGTCTTGCTTTCTGGAAATCATGGCGAGGTCGCAAAGTGGCGTAAACAAAAAAGTCTTGAAAAGACAAAAATGGTTCGCCCTGATTTAATTGAAGAGTAGTTCCCAATTAAAATAGAAATTACTTTTGCCAAAATGGAGAGGCTAAAATAGGAGAAATTTATGAAGATTAATTGGTTTCCGGGGCATATGACAAAAGCCCTAAAAGAAATAAAAACACTTCTAAATAATATTGATGTAGTGGTGTATGTGCTTGATAGCCGTGCGCCAATTTCTTCAATCAATCCAAGCCTTAACAAACTTTCGCAAAATAAACCAGTCCTTTATGTTTTCAACAAGACAGACCTTGCTGATGAGGAAAGGGTAAAAATGCTTGCAAAGGATTTCAAAGCTGATAAAAGTGATTATTGTCTTGTAAACTCAACAATGTCGGGTTCAAGTAAAGTCATAAAGCAAAAAATCAACTTTTTGGCAAAAGCAAAAATCGAAAAATTTAGAGCAAAGGGAATACGAACTCTTGTAAGGGCAATAGTCATAGGAGTGCCAAATTCTGGTAAAAGCACACTTGTCAACAATCTTTGTGGGAAAGCAAAAGCAGTCACTGGAAACAGACCTGGTGTAACAAAAACGGCACAATGGCTGAATATCGGTGACAATGTCGAACTATGCGACACGCCAGGGACGCTTTATCCAAATCTTGAAAATCAATCTGTTGCATTAAAACTGTTATTTATCGGGAGCATCAAAGACGAAATCATTGCAGACCAATGTGAAGTAGCCGAGGCACTACTAAAAATGATTGACGAAAAATATCCTAACCTTTTGCAAATTAGATATGGTGACGACTTGACACTTGAAGGGATCGCGAAAAAACGAGGCTACATAATTTCAAAAGAAGAGTATGACCTTGAACGCACCGCAAACGCAATAATTGATGATTTTAGAAAGGGTAAAATAGGAAGGATAACACTCGACTAATGAAATTTTATAATAAAGTTACTGGTGAAGTAGGCGAAATAATCGCCCAAAAGTACTTAAAAAAGAAAAAATATAGAATTTTAGAGACAAATTTTCACTCTAAAATAGGTGAAATAGATATAATTGCACAAAAATGCGAACAAATCGTTTTTATTGAGGTAAAAACGAGAGAAAGTTTAGCGTTTGGTCAGCCTAGCGAAGCAGTCAATAAACATAAACAATGGAAGATTCACCAAGTTGCCGAGGCATATTTAATAAAAAATAGATTAATAGGTTATCCTTGTAGATTTGACGTTATTGAAATTTTAGACGGGAAACTTAATCATATAGAAAATGCGTTTTAACACGCATTTTTTGTTTTCAAATTCAGTAGTTTTTTAAGTTTTAAATTATCCAATTTATATTATAATCAGGTTTAGTCAACATATTTATACAAGCAAGCTTACTTTTATGAGTGGGGGACAAATATTTAAAAACTCTTTTCCCCTCGGTGCATTTTTGTTATAAATAAAAAAAATCTTGGCAATAAATCTTTCAAAGAGGTGTATATGAAGGTTTTTAAAAAAGTTGTTGCATGTTTCGCGTTAATTTGTTTTGCTCTTTGCCTTGTGGGCTGTGAAGATGCCACTAAAATTAGATGTGCGTCAATAAGTGAAATTACGAGTGCTGGGAGCAAAAACTATGGTGTAAGGATTTCTTATCAAGACGATAAGCGTCTAGAAAGCAAAGCCACCGATGTGCAAATAAAGTTTTCAAAAATAGGGACTTATACATTTTGGGAAGAAAATGACACTAAACTTCAATTTGTAATCACTGAAATGGACGAGTGGTACTCAATGACCAACCTAATATGCAAGGCGAAAGGAAAAGAGGGTGAGGAGAAATTCGAAGAACTAAAAAACGCAAAAACCAAGTTTTACCTATTTAATTTTGACGGGAAAAGTGAAATTACTATTAGAGTCGTTGCGGGTCAAAAAGAAAACAATTTAAATCGAACGGGGGAAATTCTGGTCGGTAGCGAACCCATTTCATCACAATTTACTTTAAAAATAAAATAAAAGCCAAAAAACGCTTTTATTTTTTTTATTATTATTGTAAAATATGTTAGGAGAATTTTATGATAAGAATAAAAGATATGTTTCTTCGTTATACTCGTGAGTTTTACGCACTTTATAACATAAACATGTATATAGAAGACGGTGAAAGTGTGGCTTTTGTTGGACAAGATGAAAGCGGGAAAACAAGCCTTTTAAGAATTTTGGCTAAACTTGAAAAACTTACAAAGGGTGAAGTGTATATCAAGGATATTCCAATTGAAAAATTAAGTTATAAAGATGATGTAAGTGCAGGATATGTTCCTGCAAAACCAGTTTTTTTAGAAAAAAAGTCAGTTTACGAAAACTTTCGATATATTCTAAAAAATTGGGGATACGAAGATGGCGAGATTGAAAACAAAATAAATGAATGTATCATTGAGTATAGCCTTGAAAAAATCAAAGACACACCTGTTAAAGACTTGTCACTTGAAGAGCAATATGTTTTGTCGTTAATACGTCTCACTTTCAGAGACCTAGATTTGCTTTTAGTGGACAATATTTTTGACGGGCTTAGTGAGACCACTTTGGAAGTTGTATTAAGTTTAATCAAATCTCTCCAAAAGAAAAAAACCACCCTTGTGGTTGCGACAACAGAAGAGTGGATTGCAAATAAATTGTGTAAACGTAAAATCTATTTTAAACATGGTTCAATTGTCGACAAACTTGATTAGTTGAAGTTCTGTTAAAAAGCCATATTAAATTTTTCTTTAAAGCAAAATTTCTTTTTCAGGAAGAGGAGTTTCCTCTTCTTTTTTGTTGTTTGTCATAAGTGATGCAACGCTTGCAAGAGGAGAATTCTTACCTGCAACATTAGAAAGGATTGATGAAAGATTACCTTTATTACCAGCCAGCAAAGCTAGCAGATTTTCTATATTGAAAACGCTATTGTTTGTATTTTGGGGTGGTTCTTGTGAAATTGTATATGCCTCTTTGGGGTAGCCATAATATGCAGGATTTTGTTTTTCTTGCGTCTGGGCTTGACTTGTGGACGGGTTGCCTGAAAAATTAAATCCGCTTGAAAGCATTTTAAAAAGGCTTGACAAAAAATTATTATCCATGCTTTTAAATATGATAATAAATGTTAAAATGTGAATGATATTTAAATCTATATAGTTTTAGTATTCTTTGTGTTTTCCAAAATATTGTATATAGCAAAGAAGATATTGTGTAAAAGTTCTTGTGTAATTTGGCGGAAGGCGGTCATATATTGAAATAGAGAGGTGAGTTATGGCAAAACTTTCAAATTTTAAAAGTGAAAATGAGGCAAAAAGTCCCAGCCGAGATGAACTTGAAAAGAAGGTTGAAGAATATAAATCTATGAATGAAAGCCAGCTTAAAAGCGAACTTTTTAGGCAAGTTGCACAACAAAAGAAAGAAGGAAAGTTTAATATCAATGCTTTAAGGGAAATGGCTGAGTCAGTTCGGGGAGTTGTTGGAGAGGAAAGTTACAAAAATATTTGTGCTCTTTTAGGTGAAATTGATGGTTAAGCAAAAGATAGACCCATTCCTTTTAAACCTCATTTCCATGCTTTCGGCAGGTGCTAGACAAGAATGTTTTGTTTCTGCAAGCGATTATCAAAGACTTCGCAAAGTAATAAAATTGCGAGGCATACCACTTTTAAATGAATATTTATTCATAAAGTCCTTTCATGTAAAACTCACAAAAGCCGAAATGGTGTCCTTTTCAAAAATGAGCCAAGTGAAATTTATTTCACATGTTGCTTCAGCCAGTACACTCATGAATATTTCAAAAAAGATTTTGGGGGCAGACAATATCCCTCTTGCTGGTGAAGGGCAAACAGTTGCAATAATTGACACTGGCGTATCGCGACACCCAGATTTTTGTTTGGGGGAAAATCGAATTACATATTTTAAGGATTTTATTTCTTCTAAAACAGAACCTTATGACGACAACGGACATGGGACTTTTGTCGCAGGAGTATGTGCTGGGAACGGAGCGTTGTCAAAAGGCTATTATGCAGGTATTGCACCCAAGGCAAAAATAGTTTCTTTAAAAGCATTAAATGGGCAAGGAGAAGCGTCAGCAGACAAAATTTTAGAGGCCATGGAATGGGTTTATGATAATCACAAAAAGTTTAATATTAAAGTTGTTTGTATGAGTTTTGGAAGTGAGCCTCTTGGATATAATGACCCTATCATGGCGGGTGCAGAAGCACTTTGGGACGAAGGCGTGGTGGTTGTCGCCGCGGCGGGGAATAGCGGACCCGAATTTCAAACGATAAAAAGCCCAGGTGTTTCTAGTAAGATTATTACTGTTGGTGGTTTCAATGATAATAGGCTTGATGAAGAAACATTTAACCACAATTTTTTTGAGGTGGCAGATTTCTCTTCTCGTGGCCCAGCATTTTCAAGATTTAAACCAGACCTTATTGCACCAAGCGTTGATATAATTTCATGTGGAATAAAAAAGCCTTACACCTCATTAAGCGGTACAAGTGTTGCCACTCCAATGATTGCAGGCATATGTCTCTTAATGTTTGAAAAAGATAAAAGTTTGTCCCCAAACACTTTAAAAAGAATACTTATGACAAATTGTAAACCCATTTCATACAACAAAAATTTGGAGGGACTGGGTTATCCAAACCTCCAAACTCTTTTTAGGATCAATCAAGGCTGACACTTTTTAAAACTTTTATAATTTCTTCACAAGCGTCATTTTTGACGCTTTTTTGCATGTTTTTTATAAAAATTTTGTCGTTTTTAACTAATTTATCTAAATTATCCATAAATCTTTGCTTGTTATATTCTTCTTCTTGCAAACAGATGGCGAACCCTTTTTCTTCAAATAAAAGAGCGTTTTCTATTTGGTCGCCACGTGAACAACTTTTAGAAAGAGGCACTAAAAGCATTGGTTTGCGAAGAGATAATAGTTCGTTTATAACACCCGAACCTGCTCTTGAAAGAACAACATCAGCCCACGCATAGGCGTCCCCAATATTAGAGCAGTAACTTACGGGACAATAATTTTGCGTGGCATTTGGAAGAGTATTGTTTTTACCAACTATGTGAAAAATATTAAAATTTCTGGTAAGGCTTTCTATATTTTCATTAACAAGTTTGTTTAAAAACCCAGCACCTAAACTTCCGCCAATCACGAGAAGATTTTTCTTGCCAGAAATGAAGTATTCACTTTTGATATTGTTTTTATTTCCTCTTAAAACCTCTTGTCTAATAGGCTGGCCAGTGTAAATACATTTTGGACTAACTTGTGCAGTCTTTTCAAAAGTTACACACATTTTATCGCATTTTTTTAAAATAAGTTTGTTGGCAAGACCCATGCTTAAATCGGACTCGTGACTTACAACGGGTATTCCAAGTTTTTTGCTCGCAATAACAACAGGCAGTGCGACAAAACCACCTTTTGAGAATACAACACTTGGCTTGATTTCTTTTAATATCTTCTTTGCTCTTTTAATTGATGAAATTAACTTGAAAGGAATAAGTAGATTTTTTAGAGTCAATTTTCTTTGAAGTTTAACGGTGTCAATACAAAAGAACTTAATGTTTTTTTCATGAGTCACTATATCTTTCTCCATGCCATGAGAGCCGATATAGAAAAATTCGTATTTCCCTTGACCTTCTTTTTCAAGTTTTTCTTTTACTGCCAGTGTGGGATAGATATGTCCAGCAGTTCCACCCCCAGTTAAAACAATTTTTTTCATATAACCTCGCTAACATAGTTTACGCGAATGCATCAAAATTATGAGTTCTATATTTTTGTTTAAAATGAATAAAAATACACAAATATTTATAAATATGCGTGTTTTTACTCTAAAGCAAAAAAATAAATTTTTCAAAAAAAAGATTTGTTAAAATTTAAAATTGTGCTATATTAAAAATAGGAAAATTATAGCATGCGAGGGGAAAATGGCAGAAAAAAAGTATGACGCAAAAGATATAGTTGTTCTTGAGGGACTTGACGCAGTTAGACTTCGTCCGGGAATGTACATTGGAACAACGGGCTCAAAAGGTATGCATCATCTTTTGTGGGAAATAGTAGATAATGCTATTGATGAAATTTCAAATGGTTATGGTGATACTATAAAAATCACACTTAACAAAGATGGATCTGCAACTGTAGAAGACAATGGTAGAGGTATACCAGTAGATATGCATCCAACTCTTCACAAGTCGGGCGTTGAAGTTGTTTACACGACTTTGCATGCGGGTGGAAAATTTAATAATGATAATTATAAGTTTTCTGGAGGTCTTCATGGTGTGGGTGCGTCAGTAACTAATGCTCTTTCGAAATGGTGTGATGTTACAGTATATAAAAACGGAAAAGAATATTATGTAGGATTCCATTCTTTCATGGACGAAAATGGGAAGATGCACAGCGGAATAGCAAAAGCACCACTTAAACTCGTAGGGAAAACAACTAAAACAGGAACAAAAGTTACATTCTTGCCAGATAGTGACATGTTCGGTGCAATTAAGTTTAATTTTGAAACGATTTGCACGCGTGCAAGAGAACTAGCTTTTTTAAATAAGGGGCTTAAAATAGAACTTCATGACCTTGTCAATGGTGAGGACGAATTCTACCATTACGAAGGAGGGATTGCTGACTTTGTTAACTATATTGTAGAGGGCAAAAGCAAACTTTTCCCAAGACCAGTATACTTCTCGGCAGAGGATAAAAATTTTTATCTTGAAATAGCCTTTGTTTATACTGATAGTTACACTGAAAGTGCATTCTCATTTGTAAACAATATTCCAACAATCGAGGGTGGGACTCATGAAACTGGCTTTAAATCGGCTTTTACCAAAGTAATGAATGAATACGCCCGTGCAAATAATTTTTTAAAAGAAAAGGACGCAAACTTTTTAGGTGAAGATTTTAGGGAAGGAATAAATGTTGTTTTAAATGTCAAAATGACAAATGTTCAATTTGAGGGACAAACAAAAACAAAACTTGGCAACCCAGAGGCTAAAACTATGGTTGAAGCCTTAACAATAAGAGAACTTGGTAAGTTTTTTGCGGACAAAAAGAATGCCACAATAGCCGAAGTTATTTTAGGCAAGGCAAAGGGTGCGGCCAAGACAAGAGAGGCTGCGAAGAAAGCAAAAGAGCTTACTCGTGCGAAAAACTCGGCGGAAAATTTCAACCTTGTAGGAAAACTTGCCTCGGCTTCAAGTAGAGACAAAGAAAAGTGTGAACTTTTCATCGTTGAGGGAGATTCTGCGGGTGGTTCAGCAAAGCAAGGGCGTGATAGACGTTTTCAAGCGATATTGCCACTTCGAGGTAAACCTCTTAACGCTGAAAAGAAAAGAATTGACCAAGTCCTTGCTAACGAGGAAATTAGAACTATAATTTCTGCACTAAATACAGGAATTGGCGAGGACTTTGACCTTTCAAGTTTAAGATATAACAAGGTTATCATTCTTTCCGATGCCGACCAAGATGGTGCACATATTCGTGCTATACTTTTAACATTCTTTTTCAGGTATATGCGCGAACTTATAAATGATGGACATGTTTATATTGGTATGCCTCCACTTTATAAGGTTCACAAAAAAGGATTTTTGGAGTATGTTTATTCGGATAACGAATTGCCGGGGGCAATTGAAAGAGCGGGGAAGGGATATGAACTTCAAAGATATAAAGGTCTTGGTGAAATGAACCCTGACCAACTTCGCGATACAACAATGGATCCAGAAAAGCGAGAAATTATCAAAGTTACTATTGATGATGCCGCCGAAGCGGAAAAAATGGTTGTAACTCTTATGGGAGATGATATCGAAGCAAGAAAGGCATATATCGGTGAGCACGCAAACTTTGACCGTGAAGATGACTTCTTAAAAAATTATAAAAAAATCTAATTTGCAATCCTTTAAATCCAATTTTTTAAACGGTGCGAAAATAATTGAGTGAAAGTATAAGATAAAAAGCAAGCAAAACAAGGAGAAACAATGGCAAACGATTTTCAAGACGAAAAAAATATTGAAGAGGCAAATCCATTAAGTTATCATGCTGACGAAAAGGGTGTAATCTACAAAACAATGAGTGAGGTGCTTCATGACTCAATGATCCCTTACACCGAATGCGTTGTTATGGATAGAGCACTTCCAAGGGTAGAAGACGGGCTTAAACCAGTTCAAAGAAGGATTCTTTTTTCTATGCTTGAAAATGGCTTTACACCTGATAAACCATATAGAAAAAGTGCAAACATTGTAGGAGAGTGTCTTGGTGCATATCACCCTCATGGGGATAGTTCGGTCTACGATGCAATGTGCAGAATGGCTCAACCTTGGGTTTTAAGAGAACCACTTGTTGAAGGACAAGGAAACTTTGGGTCGGTTGATGGAGATAGCCCAGCGGCCTATCGTTATACAGAGGCAAGGCTTACCCCTCTCGCTCTTGAACTTATGCGTGATCTTGAAAAAGATACAGTGCGATGGAGTTTAACATTTGATGATAGACGCAAAGAACCAGATATGTTTCCAGGAAGATTTCCAAATTTACTAGTTAACGGTGCATCTGGCATTGCGGTTGGTGTTGCAACAAATATTCCTCCTCATAACCTTGGTGAAACGATTGACGGTGTTGTGGCATATATAGACAATCCAAAAATCAAGATTGAAGAACTTATGAAAATAATAAAAGCCCCAGATTTTCCTACAGGTGGTGAAATTATTTCTGTTGATGGTGGACTTGAACAAGCGTATAGAACAGGAAAGGGAAAGATTATCATTCGCAGTAAGGTTGGAATTGAAAAAGTCGGTGATAAAATTAGCCTCATTATCAGTGAAATACCTTACCAAGTAAACAAAGCCCAACTTCTTATGAAAATAGCCGAACTTAAAGAGCAAAACAAAGATAAACTTTCTTGTATAACCGAAATTCGAGATGAATCGGATATAAGCGGTATGCGTGCAGTTATTAGGCTTAAAAAAGATGCAAATCCTAACAAAATTTTGGAATACTTATATAAATCAACAAATCTTCAGGTTTCTTACGGTATAAACATGGTTGCGATCGCAGGTGGAAAACCAAAGCTTATGAATTTGCTTGAAATTATTTCTTACTATGCCGAATATCAACGTGAAGTTATTGTAAGAAGAAGCAAATATGAACTTGATGAAGCAAAAGAACGAGCTCATATCTTGCAAGGACTTGTTATTGCGATTAAAAATATTGATGAAGTAATCAAAATCATCAAAAAATCTGCCTCTACAAGTGAAGCAAAATCTAGGTTGAGGGAGAGATTTAAACTTTCTGACCGTCAAGCACAAGCTATTCTAGATATGCGTCTTGCGAGACTTGTTCATCTTGAGGTGGAAAAAATAGAAGAGGAACTCGCTGAACTTGAAAAATTAATTGCTCACCTCGAAAAAATTCTTGCTTCAAAGAAAGCACAATATGACCTCGTGAAGAAAGAAATTCTCGAAATTAAGAAATCTTATGCAACGAAGCGTCGTTCTGTTATTTGCAATGATGCAAAAGTTAAAGTAAGTGAAATAAAAGATGAAAAAGAGGAAGAAGTAAGCAAAAACTATGTTCTTTCTATCTCGGCAGGCGGAACGATTAAGAAAGTTACACCCAAAAATTACTCGATGAGTCAAAAAGACATAACAGACTCTACAACACTTACAGATTTACCAAAATGTATTGAAACATATTCATCGACTGACACTATTTTGATTTTGACAAATAAGGGAAACGCAGTTAAACGCAAAGTCGCAGACATTAAAGAGTGTAAATGGCGTGACAAGGGTTTGACACTAGACGACATGGAAAAACTAGTGTCTCTTAATGAAATGCCTGTTGCTTTTCTTAAAGTTCCAAACACCTCAAATGTGGTGTTTATGACAAAAAATGGTGTAGTCAAAATGTCGCCTGCAAGTGAATTAATGATGACAAAATCATTCTATCCGGTTTGCAAACTTGCTGACGATGATGAGGTTATCACAGTTCAACTTGAAGAGGTGGATAAATCAATCTTAATGATGACCAAGAAAGGTATGGCACTCAATTTTGATAAAAAAGATGTCCCTGTTCAAGGGAGATTGTCTGGTGGTGTGCGAGGAATAAACCTTGATGAAAATGATAGTGTGATTTTCGCTAGCCAAGTAAACTTTGATGAAGTTTGTGTTGTCAGTGAAAACGGATACATTAAAAAATTAAGTACTTCACAATTCCCACTTTCACAAAGATACCGAAAAGGACTTAAATACATTACTTTTGCGAAGAATTGTCAAAATGTATTCTTTGTGTGTCCAGCAGACAAACAAACATCGGTGGCGGTCGACTTTGGATTAAAAATACTTCCGCTAGACACAAAAAAAGTGCCAACAGGGGAAAGACTTACAACGGGTAATGAAATTATAAAGAAAAACTTTTTCTCTATCGTTAAAATTATTTATTAATATTTCATTTCCCAGTTATTATTTGAATATCCTAGACAGTTTAAAGCAAATAGATAATCAAAAACACGACAGTAAAGATTTAATTAATCTTTTCTTGCCGTGTTTTTTTTGCGTTTTTGTCATTTTTTAGGACAAGGCTAGTATATTTAGAATTGTAAGAGAAATTCGACATTTTGACTTTTTTCTTGTCAAAATGAGACATGTTTCTCGTTTGAGCAAAATTATTCATGATTTATCATTAAAAGCGAGGTTTGCAAATGCCATTTTGCGTTATCAAATCAAGAACCATAAAAATTGTTTTAGCCATGTTTGCCGTTATGGTGGTGCTCGCACTTTCCTTTGAGGGTAGTGCGAGTGCTTCTGTGTGGTTTGGTTCTTCTAGCAGGCTTGTTCCTATTTATCGTGTTGACACAGAGGAAAAGCAAGTAGCAATTTCTTTTGATGCCGCTTGGGGAGCTGATAAGACTGAAGAAATAATCAGTATTTTAAAAGAATTCAACTGTACTGGGACATTCTTTCTTGTAGGGTTTTGGGTGGATAAATATCCAGAAATGGTCAAAGCAATTGATGATGCTGGACTTGAAATCGGCACTCATTCAAATACACACCCAGACATGGCAAAACTAGATAAGTCTACCATTGAAAAAGAACTTCTTGTCAGCATGAAAAAAATAACTGATATAACGGGTAAAGAAGTAAAAGTTTTTCGTCCACCTTTTGGGTCTTATAACAATGCTTTACTTTCCTCTTGTTCCGCTCTTGGACTAAAAGCTATTCAATGGGATGTGGATTCTCTTGATTGGAAAGGGCTGTCGGCAGGTGAAGTTACAAAAAGAGTGATGAAAGGTGCAAAAAATGGTTCAATCATTTTAATGCATAACAATGCTGACCATGTGACCGAGTCATTAAGGTTAACACTTGACTATCTAACAAATGGAGGATACAAGGTCACCAGTGTTGGCGAACTCGTTTATCAGCAAAACTATCGCATTGACGCAAATGGAGTGCAACACAAAAATTAAAAGGAGAAAATTATGAATAGTAATTTAGTTACAGCAATTCAAAACAACAAAGGAAAACTTATTGGAACGCTTGTCGGGGGCGTTACAAATACTTTTGAAGTTGAGGGGGAAACTTTCTTTGAAGGGAAAATTCAAGTTACCCGTCTTTCAATGGCTGCCGACATTTTGCCTTTTACCATAAGCGAAAAACTTGTAAAGGCGTATAATATTGATCTTGAGAAACAAACCGAGGTTGCCTTTGTGGGCGAACTTCGTTCTTATAATCGTGTAATCGATGGCAAAAGCAGACTTATTCTTTCATTCTTTGTTAAAGAAGTAAAGGAAGCGGAAGAAAATGACGAGGGGACAAATGATTTGACTCTTACTGGTTTTATTTGCAAAGAGCCAATTTTTAGAACGACACCATTTAATCGACAAATTTGCGATATACTTTTAGCCGTAAATAGACCTGCATTCAATAAAAGTGACTATATACCTTGTATTTTGTGGGGAAGAAATGCCAAGTTTGTTCAAAGTTTAAAGGTTGGTACAAAAGTAACTATAAATGGTCGAATTCAATCTCGTAATTATAAAAAAGAGACCCCAGATGGACAAATACTTGAAAAAACTGCATACGAAGTTTCTTGTCAAAAAATCATTATTGAAGAGAAAGTTGAGTCTAGTGAAAACTTTGGGTAATTAAGTTAATTTAATTCGTGATTATTGTATTATAACCAAAAGAAAGAAGTCAAATTGTCAGTCCTTGACTTCTTTCTTTTTTGTCTCTACCCAGATTTTTCAACTCATTTCTACTTGAATCAAGCAGTAAAAAGCAATGTCAATAAACTTACTTTGCTGATAAATTGAGATATATATCTAAAATCTTAAGATAATGATATTTTATAAGTGAAGAATAAGTTTGCCCAGCGTTAACTGGCACGCCCGAGCAAAGGTCTTTGCTTATTGATAAGGCATCGTTTAGTGCTGAATGTAAATTTTCGAGCGGACTGGCAGTGCAAGCATCTTCAAAAATAGTTTCAAAGTCCGCAAGAAGTGATGAAAGTGTACTGTGGGAATTGTTGACTGCGAGCCGTGCCGAAATTTCATTATAAACTGATGTATCATAACTTATTGCTATGTCATACAAACTATGGTAGTAGTTTTGAAAAGAATTTAAAGCCTTGTTTAAAACCTTTCCTTCGTTATCGGTAAAATTCCCATTTATGGATAATCCGTTAAAATGAACATTAATAAGAGAATTTTCTATTCCTTTCGCTTTGACACTATTTTGAACCAAGATGGCATCATTTTTGTTTGAATAGGCTGAACTTATCACATGGAAATATCCGTCTTGCTCCCAAATGTAACCGCCTGCTCCTATTTTTTGGTAATCTGCACTTAATGAGAGTGCTTCACTTTTAACTTGACTTTTAGCCAGTGAAATCATGTACAAATCAAATGCTGATGATTTTACTTCACTTACGTTTTTGCCTGCGGAAAGAACGGAAGATGCGATGAAGTTTGCTATCACCAAACAAACGATAAAAAGAAGACACGTGCCGAAAGCAATTAAACTTTTTTTATTGTTTTTAAAAAATTTTGGCATAAAAAGTTGAAACTTCCTCCATAAACATAATACAATCCTAATGTATGACAAAAAATTGCAAACTATGAGAGGCATAGTGTGCAAAATATTTGCCAAAAAGTCAAATTAAGAGTTATAATCATAGTGCAAGGAGGTTAAATATGAAATTAAAACCATTATTTGACAGAGTGGTACTTAAACCACTAGAAAATGAAAAAGAAACAAAAGGTGGAATTATTCTTCCTACGGCTGCCCAAGAAAAAAGTCAACTTGCCGAAGTTGTTGCTGTGGGTAACGGCATGAACTTGGACGGAAAGGAAATTTCAATGCAAGTTAAGGTTGGCGATAAGGTGCTTTATGGCAAATACACTGGCACAGAGATTAATATTGACGATAAAAAGTGCGTGGTCGTTCGCCAAACTGACATTTTGGCTGTTATTGAATAGGAGGAGATATGTCTAAAAAAATACTTGAAGGAATTGAAGCAAGAAAAGCCCTAGAACGAGGCGTAAGTGCTCTTGCAAGCACTGTTAAAATTACACTAGGTCCAAAGGGAAGAAATGTTGTTCTTGGAAAACAATATTCTTCGCCACTTATCACCAATGATGGTGTTACAATCGCCAAAGAAATTGAACTTGACGATCCATTTGAAAATATGGGGGCTGAACTTATTAAGGAGGTTTCTGTAAAAACAAATGATGTTGCTGGTGATGGGACAACAACCGCTTGTGTGCTCGCCGAAGCAATTATAAAAGAAGGTATGAAAAACTTTGTTGCGGGGGCAAATCCAGTTATTCTCAAAAAGGGAATATTTAAAGCATGTGACTGCGTTTGTGAGGAACTAAAAAAATTATCAAAGCCAGTTGCAGATAATGATGACATTAAAAAGGTCGCATCAATTTCGGCTGGTGATGAAGAAATTGGTGGGTTAATCGCAGAGGCTATGAAAAAGGTTGGCTCTGATGGTGTTATCACAGTGGAAGAATCTCAAACTATGAAAACTGAACTTGGCGTTGTTGAAGGCATGCAGTTTGACAGGGGATATTTATCACCATACATGTGTACGAACACAGATAAAATGCTTGCTGAACTTGACAATCCTTACATACTTATAACTGACAAAAAAATATCAAACATTCAAGAAATTTTGCCTCTTCTTGAAGAAATTGTTAAAACAGGCGGAAAACTCTTGATTATTGCTGATGAAATTGAAGGGGAAGCCCTTACAACAATTATTTTAAATAAACTTCGTGGCACATTTACATGTGTTTGCGTAAAAGCACCAAGTTTTGGAGAAAAACGCAAAGCAATGCTTGAAGATATTGCTATTCTCACAGGTGGTACAGTCATCAGCGAAGAACTTGGCTATGATCTAAAAACAGCAACTATCGAAAATCTTGGAAGAGCAAAAACAGTGCGTGTTGACAAGGATACAACAACAATAGTAGAAGGGGCTGGTGAAAAAGAAACCATTCAAGCGAGAGTAAACCAAATAAGAGAACAAATCAAAAATCAAAAAAGTGACTATGAACGTGAAAAACTCACTGAAAGACTTTCAAAACTTGCTGGTGGCGTTGCTGTCATAAAGGTTGGAAGTGCGACTGAAGTAGAGATGAAAGAGAAAAAACTTCGTATTGAAGATGCTCTTGCAGCAACAAAAGCAGCCAGTGAAGAAGGTGTTGTTCCTGGTGGTGGAGTCGCGCTTTTGAAAACTAGCCCTGCACTTAAAAATCTTGTTGAAACTCTTAATGGAGATGAAAAAACAGGTGCAAGTATTGTTCTCCGTGCTATTGAAGAACCTATTCGTCAAATAGCAAAAAATTCGGGTGTTGACGGCGGTGTTGTTGTTAATAAGATATATGAAAATCTTGCCGAAAAAGCATACGGTTTCGATGCTCTCAATAATGAATTTTGCGATATGATTGAACGAGGAATTCTTGACCCTACAAAGGTAACCCGTTCTGCACTTCAAAATGCAGTTTCGGTTTCTGCAACCATGCTTACAACAGAGGCTCTTGTGGTTGAGGTCGAGGACAAAACTGACAAAAAACAAACCCAAGAAGTTTACTAAAAAAGAAGGCAGATGCCTTCTTTTTTAGTAAACTCTCCTTAAAAAATCATTTTATAAGTATTAAAAGTGAAAAAATATTTAAAATATCTAATTTTTTTTAAAAGTTATTGATTTGCTTATCGCATAAATTTGCTTATCGCATAAATTTGCTTATTGCATAAAAATAATATTTAATAAAGAAGAAAAAATACTAATTTTTAGTAAAAAAATTATATCAAAATTGTGATATAATCTTTTTTTACAAGAAATTTTAACTATTGAAATTAAATTTTAAGTTTTTTAATCCAATTTGATAGAAATTTTACTCTATTGTGCCACCGCCCATGAATTTATTTGTGAGACGTAAAATCATGCCGAGTGGAAAGGTTTTTATTGCTAAATACATAAGCTTGAATTTAAAGCCAAGAATTTTCATTGGTTTCATTTTTCTTTTGCAAGATTGTTTGTAAATAATTTTTCCTATTTTTTCAGGAGCCATTCTTTTACCTTCGTCATGTTTGTCAAGGAATTTAAAAGCACGCTCAACTTGTTTTCCATAATGCTCATTGGTTTCTTCAATCCTTACGCGTTTTTTCATAAATCCTGTTTTAACTTCACCTGGACAAATTGCACAAACATCAATGCCAGCCTTTTCAAGTTCCATTCGCTGGCACAAACTCATCATTAAGAGAGCCGATTTTGAAAAGCAATACATACTTCTAAAAGGTGATGCAAATACTCCAGAAACGCTTGAAATGTTTATAATTTTACTGCCTCTTCCCATATACGCAAGGGCGTATTTTGTCATAAGAAATGCACCGCGAACATTAACATCAACGACCTTATCAAATGTTGTTGATGGAACGAATTCGAGAGCTCCATTAATGCCGAATCCTGCATTGTTTACAAGTACATCAATTCTGCCGTATTTCTGCCCAATTTCGTTTACAATTTCCTTAACGCGTTCTTCATTCGTGATGTCACAAACATAACTAAAACCGGGATATTCTGGGTCGATTTCCATGGCAAGAGAAAAAACTGTGTCACCGTTTGTTCTAAACATTTGTGCGGTTGCCTTTCCAATTCCCATAGACCCACCAGTGATTATTACAATTCTATTTGTGTGTTCCATAACGCTCCTTTCAATTTTTGACAAAACTAGTCTATCATATTTTGATAAAAATTCAAAATAATTTGACATATTTACATAAAGATGCTATTATTGCAATAAGATAAAAAAGGGGAGTTCATGAACAATACCAAAAAAACTTTAATAATACTCGCGATAATTTGCAATTTTGCGTCTATTGGATACGGAATTTATGGAATTGTAAGCTATTTTCAAGCCGAACCAGCGTTGCGTTCAGGCGTGGCATATTTGGTGTTTGATTTTATTGATATTTTTGCCGTAATAGCAATCAACGTTCTCCTTATTATTTGTATTTCGAATGGCGGAAAACTTTTTCGTGCAAGATATAGTTATTATATGTCAGCCATAATTTTGTCTATCATTATGAATACCATTTCTCTGGGAACACTTTTTCTTGTTTGTACTATGTTTGTTTCTGATTGGGAATGGGTTAAAACTGAAAAAGATGATAAAGTTGTTGTTGATGACAAAACAGAGGTCATAACGAAAACTAAAGAGGAGAAAATTGCTCAACTTCGTGAAAAAAGAGCAAACGGACAAATCAGCGAAGAAGAGTTTCAACGCGAACTTTTGAAACTTTTGTAAGTCAAAGTTAAAGTCATTATAAATTAAGCACTTTTTAATTTTTGCTTGTTTAAAATTGAGCATTTTATTGCCCCAGACAAGAGTAGCAAAGACATAACAAAGCATACGAGGTATGCTTTTTTTAAAATTCAACTTATAATCGGGAAGAAACCTAATAACTTTGTTTGTGCTACTTCCAAGATTGTTAAATATTTTCTCATATAAACATAAAATTTTTGTATAAAAATCAAATTTTTTATATTTTTTTGTAGTTTATTTTTTATTTGTATATTTTAAGTATATAATTGACAAATTATATTAAATTTTTTATACTTAAACTATGAAAAAGATAAAAAAAATAAGTAGTATTTGTTTTGTTTTGCTTTTGTCTGCTTTGTGTGGGGTAACACTTTGCCAAAGTGCTTTTGTTGCGAATGAAAACACATTTGCACAAAGTGCGTTGTATAGTGGCGAGGTTGTAAACAATGTTTTGTTTCTAACGTTTAAAGACGGGGATATAAATTGGATTAATGAAGTTCCTGAATGTGCACAGGGAAAAGAATATACACTTGATGTTCGTTCTCTTATGCAAAATTCCTATAATGATAGCACTTCGTCAGTAAAGAATTTCTACAAGGTGCAGTCTTATGGTAATCTTGACTTAAAATCAACTTTTTATGCCAATGGGGGAAACGCATATACAATTCCTTATTATAAAAACGAACTTTTACCTTATAGCCCAACCAATACTGACGGGTATTTGGAATATGAAATATGCTCATATTCGGGTAATAGTGCTCCAAATCAACTTTCTACTAGCTATTTTTACAATACTTCGCACCTCTTTTCTTGCTACAATTGTGGTAACTCGAATCATGATGGAACGGGTTCAAATTGTGACCTTGATACAAGTGACGATATTGCGTGCCTTTGTGCTTATTATCAAAAGAAGGCGTCAACTTCAAAAATTCATAATTATGAACACCTTGAAAGATATTTCCGCGAGCAAGTGGCACTCAAATCTGTTTTACAACAGGCCAATTTGACTGGCAATCTTGACAATAATGGAGATAACTTCATTGACGCCTTGACATTTATTTTTGAAGGTGTAAGCGAAAGCGTGGGGTGGAATGATTTGCTCTGGGCACACCAATCCGCATTTGTCGACCTTTCCGCACTTTCGTCAATGTCTTCCTTTTTGCCTACTATTCTTTCAAATAGAGGCGTGCGTGACGCAAGCCAAAGCGATTTTAGTTCCACTCTTGAAGTAATTTTATCCAATGTAAAAAAAGGTGGAAAAACATGCTATAATTATAACTTGTATTTGTTTTCAGATTTGTTTATGACCAACAATCGCAATCAGCCAATTTGTTTGACGGGGGCTGATGGAAAAGAAATCATTTCGAATTATACTTTGGCACATGAACTTGGACATGTTTTAGGACTTCCAGATTATTATGTTTATGACAATGATAAAAATGCAAATGATGAGCCTGTGTTATTTTGGGATTTGATGGCTTACAGTTATGCGGGAGTTCCTTTATACCTATCTTCTTACAACCGTGAACAACTAGGGTTTACGACCGATGCAAATATTATAAAATTGACCAGCGAGGGAACTTATCAACTTAAACCGACAACTTATGATGAAGTGTATAATGACGGAAAAAATTCTGGGAATGTGCTCGCTTATGTCTATGAAGATAGCCAATATCCAGGTCAAAAGATATATATGGAATACCGCAACCAAGAGGGAATTTTTGAAAGCGGGATAAAAGACATCTATAACCTTTCTAATCTTCGCAAAGATGGTTTGATTGTATACAGGGTTGATGAAAATATTGAACAAGTAGAAGGTTACAACACGGGACTTTCTTCTGGAAACTTCTTCGGTTATCCTTACAACATGTATGTGTTTAGAAATAGCAAAACAGATTTTGCACTTAATTCAAACAATAAGACAATAGAAAATATTACATTTCAGTCTTATGATTCTTCAAAAAATCAAAAAGAACTTTTATACAATGATGTGACATTCAACAATAGTGGACTTAAAATTGAATTTGTTAAACTTGAAAATGGAAGCATTTCTTTCAAAGTCACTGGCGGAAAACTGGCAAAAGAGGACACAAGAGATTTGTCACAAATCAAACTTATTGGAAACGAAAATATTAATCATGAAGTAAACACTCCATATGGCGACGAAGGGATTAATTATGGCGAATTTTCTTCAAGTGAGTTTGAACTGGTAAAGACTGACAATGTTACTCCAAATATTTCCAATTTGGGGAAATTCACATACACATATAAGCTGACGCTTAAAAATGACCAATCAAAATCAATAACGCTGACTAGAGTAGTGAGCATTGTTGATACGACTGCACCTGTTTTAACACTTAAGGGTGATGAGACAGTTGTTGTTGAACGATTAGATATTTTCGTTGATGAGGGGGTAGACTACTACGATAACTATAACGTGAAGGCTGACTTAACACTTGTGACTGGCGAGATAACAAAAGTTAGTGAAAATTATTATAAAATTGAATACACTGTGACTGACACTTCTGGGAATAGTGCAACCATAACAAGATACATTTTGGTCCGTCCTAACACCGATTTTTCAAGTATTAAACTTAAAGGCGAGGAAGAGGTAAGTTGTGAAGTTAACACTCAATTTGTAGATGCGGGAATTGATTGGGGAACTTTCAGTGAAAGTGATTTTACACGAGAAATTGAAAATAATGTTATTATAACCACTATAAGTGCGAAAGGTGAATACTACACTTATGTTTACAAGCTTACTTTCAAACTTACTGGCGAGAAATTTTCTTTAACAAGAAAAGTTAGAGTGGTTGACATAACTTCGCCAACTATAACGATAAAAGGAAAGACTAACTTAACTTATACTACACTTGCGTCCTACAAGGAAATGGGAGCGGAGTATAGTGATAATTATGATCAAATTGCTGATTTAACATTAACCATAAGTGCACCTTTTAAAGTAAGCGAAAATAGGTACAAAATTGTTTATACCGTAAAAGATAAATCTGGGAACACTGCAACAGCGGAAAGATATATTGAAATAAACCCAAATTATTTTAGTTCGGTAAAACTTGTTGGAGAAAAAGAAGTCGTTTGCGAAGTTAACACTGCTTATAACGATGAAGGCATAACTTTTGGAGACTTCAATAAAGACGACTTTGATATTGAAGAAACAAATAGCGTAGATATAAATGTAATCACTACAAATGGTCTTTACTACAACTATTCATATAAATTAACCAAAAAAGATAGTGGAGAAAGTTTTACTTTAATTCGTAAGGTTAAAGTGCAAGACAGCGTCGCTCCAACAATAACCCTTTTGGGCGATAATGAAATTGAACTTTATCCAAGCGAACTGCTTTCTTATAGCGATAGAAACATTTTGGTCAGCGACAATTATTGTGCTCAAAATCAAATTTTGGTTAACACAAGACTTGTAAAAATTAGTGACACTATTTATCATTATTTTTATAAGGCGACGGACACAAGCGGTAACGAAAGCAATGAGATTTACCGAATTATAAAAATTAAAACGAAAACCGTATCCAATAGTCAAATAATCATTGATGTTAATGATAGTAGCAGTCTGGCGGAAGAATACTATGTCGGCAAAACAATTAAATTTAAGGTCAATATAAATCTCACGGAAGACAACAATAAGACTCAAACAATAAAATTTTTCATAGATGGCAAAGAAATGCCTAATACGACTGGATATTCATTCTATTATGAATTTGAAAATGCAGGGACATACAACATTAAAATTCAAGTTGGTGAAAGTGCAAGTAAAGAGTTTACAATCGTTGTAAAAGATGCTCAACTCGCTGAAACCCAAAAATATAACCAAACCCTAATCATTGCTCTTGGCGCAGGAGGTGGCGGGCTTGTTGTTATGGGAATAATAATTGCTATCGTAAGCAGAAAGAAGAGAATAAGAGTTCTAGAGGGATACTAATTAAAGTAACAATTGTAAAGATTTATTTGAATAATTTTTAGTGAGAATAAAATCTTATGGCGAAAAAATAAAAAACTCTTATTTTAGTTAAAATTTTTGCAATTAATCAAAAAAAACATCTTTCAAATCACAAGACCTTGAAAGATGTTTTTTGTTGTAAAATAATTCGTTTATTTTTTCTTTCTTTTAGCTAAAAAGAAATTTGTCAGCAAACTTTCGCACTCGCTCAAGTGTGTTTTATCAAAAATAATGTCAGTTTTATGATTTAACCTAGTGCTTGAAAGTATAGATGTGCAAAGCCCGTCACAAGATGTTTTCTCTTCTGCACCATAAACAAGTTTGTCAATTCTTGCGTTTACGATTGCTCCTGCACACATAGGGCATGGTTCAAGAGTTACATAAATTGTGGCATTTTCTAATCGCCAAGAGTTGAGTTTTTTACAGGCTTTTTCAATGGCAATAATTTCAGCATGGGCAGTCGCGTTCTGTGTTTTTTCACGTTTATTTCTTCCACGCGAAATAATTTTTCCGTCAACCACAATAACGGCACCTATTGGAACTTCACCTTCATCAAAACTTTTTTTTGCCTCTTTTAATGCTTCTTTCATAAAATCTTTCATGAAATTAGTTTAATATATTTTTTTATCAAAGTAAAGTTAATTTTGTTGTGTTTTGTTAAATCTTGTTGTATAATTGCCTCATGAAAAGATTTGTGCCAGAAAAGAAATTTGCTTACAAAAGTGAAGACGCAGGGAAAGTCTACTTTTTTGCAATCATTGCACTTTTGGCACTTAATTTCATATTTTCTTTTATTGCAGAAGCTCTTGCGTCAAACAGCACGCTTGATAAGGCGGAAGCCGTGAAAGAAATTTACAATTCTCCCATTTTTAATTCATTATTCGCTTTATGCACACTTTTAGTATTGCTGTGTGTGTACTTCTTGCATAAGAAAATTGAAAATTTTTCTTATTCCGCATGTGCAATTACAAAAAAGATTAAATGGCATACTGTTTTAATTTGCATTTTTGTGGGGACCCTATCACTTTTTGGTTTGCAGTATCTCACTGGGGTGTTTGATGATTTTTTAGCACTTATAAAATTCCCGCTGGATAATTCAAGCGTGTTTGACTTGTCTAGTGCTGGCAACTTTATATTGGCAATATTTGTGCTTTGTTTGATACCTGCGATAGGGGAAGAACTTATTTTTAGAGGGGTTATCTTGCATGGACTTAAAAGTCGATTTTCTGTGTGGGGCTCAATAGCATTATCAAGTGCTATGTTTGCCCTATTTCACATGAGTTTGCAACAGGTGTTTTATCAATTTCTTCTTGGAATGATAATGGCTTGGATTGTGCTCAAAACTGGTTCGCTCATTTCCTCAATGATAGTTCACTTTACAAGTAATTTTCTTGTTGTAACAATGGAATTTATCCGCGTCCAAACTGGCTTTTCGTTTAATATTGCCCATACATGGTGGTTCTATCTTCTTGCTGTGGCAATGGCGGGAGCCACTTTTGCAGTGCTTTTCATTATTGACAAATTCTATTTCAATAAAATTAATGCTCAAAATAGAGATGGAATAAATTATGACAAAACTTTAAATGGTGAAAACGCATTAGAGGATAATACCGCTTCCTTACATTCATCTGCCGAAAGTGCAAACGAAATGCAAAAAGAAACCCGTACTTCGGGGTATTTGTATCTTGCACTTTCCATCGCTGTGATTATGCTCATAATCAGCACTGTTTCGTCTTATCTGGCAGGTTAAATCTTGTTTTTTAAAAACAGGGAAGAGTGTGATTGGGATATTTGACAAAATTATGAATAACATATTTAAGGAGTAACATGACATTTAAAAATCGCGTAACTAGAACTGTTTTTTACGGCTACATTTGCATTGTGGCATTTTTTGCCATTATAAGAATGCTTACTTCTTTTAAGGTGCTATCATTTTCGGGTGCATGGGACTATGCGATTAATGCTTTTATTCAAATAGGTCTTATGTTTGCTCTTCCTGTTTTTATATTTTGCTTTAGACATAAGGAAAAACCAAAAGAAACATTTAAATTTTTTGGATATAAGAAAATAAGTTTTAAGGCGATTGGGATTGCAATATTAATGGGAATTGCCGTATATATTTTAAATATCTTTGTGTCAAATTTCTTTTACAGTCTTATAAAAAGCCTTGGTTATAAAGGTGGCAGCTCAATTACAGAAGGGGCGTATCCTATTTGGCTTCTCTTCATTAATCTTGTATGCACAGCTGTTTTGCCAGCCATTTGTGAAGAGACTGCACATCGAGGACTAGTGTTAAAAGGTCTTAGCCCATTAGGCAGAAAAAGAGCAATCATAATTTCGTCAATGCTTTTCGGCCTTGCACATATGAACATACAACAATTTTTCTATGCGACACTCATAGGGTTTTTGCTTGGATATGTGGCTTCAACTTGCGACTCAATTTATCCTGCAATGATAATCCACTTTATGAATAACGCTTTAAGCACTCTTATGTCTTATTCAGCAGTTAAAGGATATAAGTGGCACTTTATTCACAATTTCTTGAATGCAAACCTTGCCACAAGACCTATTCTTGCAATAGTATTTTCTATAGCACTCATAGTGCTTGCATCATTACTTTTGTGGCTTCTTTTAAAAGCACTTTTCAAAGAGACAGTTCAAAAAAGAACTGCGTTACTCCAAGAGGAAATTTTTAAAGAACTTGCAAAAAGCACATATTTAATGGAACTACAAGAGGTTGCGGGTGGGAATACCAATCTTCCAACCCAACGCAATGTATCATTTGAAGAATTTGATGCAATCTACCAGCAAAAGGGGCTAGAACTTGGTTATTTCACTAAATTTGAGGCAAGACTAATGTTTGATGAGACGCCTTATAAAATGGATAAGGTAACGAAAACACTAATGATAACGTGTCTAGCATTGTCCTCAATAATAACATTATTTACATTTATTTGGGGCATATTATGATAAATATTAAAATTGTTTGTGTTGGCAATCTCAAAGAGAAATTCTGGAACGATGCATGTGATGAATATATCAAACGCCTTGGAAGATTTTGTAAAGTTAAAGTTGTAGAACTTGCCGAGCAAAATAAGTATGAGCAAACTGAAAGAATTGTGACAGAAGAAGGTAAAGAAATAGTCGCCAATTTGGAGGGGGCATGCTGTCTTCTTGATATAAATGGCAAAATGATAACAAGTGAAGATTTGGCAGTTTATATAAGTGAAAAAAGTCTTGTTGCAAGCACATTAACTTTTGTTATTGGCGGTTCTTATGGCGTTAGTACTGCGGTAAAAGAAAAAATCCCATCAAAGATTTCCTTTGGCAGGGTGACATATCCGCACAATCTTGCACGGGTTATATTATTAGAACAAATATATCGTGCATTTATGATTAATGGTGGCGGGAAATATCATAAATAAACTTATTTATGATGATATAATTCATGACGCATGTTGTAGTAAATTATTAGTTGCAAACTTTTGTTAGGCAAAAAATAAAATACAAAATGATACGCTTAAAAATAGTGTGAAAAGTGCAAGAATTACAAAGTTTTTTCCATTTTATTCACCTTTTTGAATTTGTTGCATAGATTATTAGCCTGGACTATCTTCGTCCTAAATGTTCATCAAATAGTCCATCTTCGCTGGTAGTTCCCTGATGATTTGAATCTTGTCGTTGATAATAGTCGTCACGAGGAGGGTAGTTATCTCGATAGTCATAACCATGGTCAGCAATGGGATTAGACCCTTGATAATGTCCATTCCATTGTTCATTTTGGGGGTAATTCCCATTTGGATTTTGATTAAACCTAGGTTGGCTATATTGTGAATTAACTTCATTTGTGTAAGGTTTATTCTCTGGGAATTGCTCTTTTGAAGCTTCGACATTTGCACCTGCTGTTTGCATATCTTCTTCATTAATTTTGTCAATATTTTTCTTCAAATCTTTTTTGTTTTTGCGAGAAAAAACGGCTATTGTTCCTTTCCCCTTAAACATTTTAAATAGAAGGACTACACTGCCAAGGCCAAAAACAATATAGATGATTCTAGAAAATATCGACGCTTGATAGCCAAATATTCCAGCGATAAAATCATATTGCAAAAGTCCAATCATAAGCCAGTTTACACCACCAATTAATGATATCAAAAAAGAAAAAATTGTAAGCATATTTACTCCTTATGATAGTTATTTGCAAAAGAAGGAAAATAATGCAAATTGTAAAAAACACTTGACTAAAAATTAAAAAATGGGTATAATACGACATTGAAAATGAAAAGGAGGTCAATTTTTATGACACATATTTTAACTCCACAAGGGAAAAAACAACTTGAAGAAAAACTTGATTTCTTTAAATCTGTAAGAAGACCAGAGGTTGCAAAGAAAATTGGTGCTGCAAGAGAATTTGGCGATTTAAGCGAGAATTCGGAATATGATGCAGCAAAGGAAGAACAAGCTTTGGTTGAGGCTGAAATTGCTGAAATGGAAAATATTTTATTAAATTGTAAGGTTGTTACAGAGAGAGCAAACGATGGCACTGTTGGAATAGGCTCGACAGTTAAACTTTATGATGTAGATTTTGATGAGGAACTTACTTATACAATTCTTGGTTCAAACGAGTCTGACCCTGCAAACGGGAAAATAAGCAACAATTCTCCAGTTGGAACTGCACTTCTTGGACATAAAAAGGGTGAAACAGTTTCTGTTAAGCTCGACCATGGCACTCTTGAATATAAGATTTTAGATGTTCAATAAAATTTAATTTAATAGTTTAATAAAAAACAAATTTTGACAAAGATTTTCTTGCCAAAATTTCTTTTTTATTGTATAATGTTTAAAGCAAGTAAAATTATAGAAATAAAGCGTAGGAAATAAAGCGTATGATGTTTAAAAATTCAGTAAAATTATTATGCTCTAATTTCGACAAAGTTTGGAAACTTTTGGTTTTCCATATTTTGACGATAGGGCTTTGTTTTGGACTTTTATGCGTTTTTAAAAACCAATATGCTTCTGCACTAAATCTTGCATGGAATGAGGCGAACCTCGGTAGTTACCTGCAAACGGGAACGCTTTATGGAGATAGTTTCTTTGGAGCACTCACTTCCATTGCCAATTTTGTTGTAATTTTCTTTGGCAAAATTTTCGCAAATGTTTGGCAAGGTCTATACTTTTGCTTAATCGTTTTTTATGTATTGCCTTTCTTTATCAATATTGGCAAATATGTAATTTCTGAAATGATGTATGGTTATATGTCTGCTGGACAAAAACAATCATTTACGGGTTGTCTTCTCAAAACATTACCAAGTAGTATGGCTTACGCTTCTTTGAAGACTCTTCTGTCTATTCCATTTGATGCTCTTGTTGTGGCAGGAATTTGGGGTGTAACTAGAATTGAAGGCTCTTTCATGGTTTATCTCATGCCATTCTTGCTAGTAATTGTGGCTAGCATTTTTATGGGAATAAGAGAACTTTTTGTTGGTGGCTGGGCTCCTGCAAAAATCACTTATGCCCACAACATTGCAAGGAGTTATGGAATAGGCTTGCGTGCTTCTTTAAGAAGAAGCGACACAATTTATTCATCGGCTTTTGTGATTTATCTCTTAACGTTTGTGCTTACTCTTGTTTTTGGAGCATACTCTTTAATCATACTTTTACCAGTGGTATTCCCATTACTTGACATATTCGAAATGGTTGCTTTCTTTTCAAGTCAAGGAATGAGATTCTATGTTGATAACGAGACGATTGTTTCTCCAAAAAAACTTGAAGAAGTTGATAAAATAGAAGACGCAAAATACATTTTATAAAAACGATTTGACAAAAGACAAATGGGGAGGAGTTCCCGTGTTTTTTGTGTGTGTTTGATTGGGGTTTTTAGCAATATCATATTGGACTTGTATAGTTTTTCATTTATGCTTAAAGCCATATGATGGACTTATGAATTAAAATCAAGTTTTTACGAATTTTACTTTAATCATAATCACTTTTACAAGTTAAATTGAACATTCTCTTTATTCTCTATTTAAAAATTTCGAAAAGAAAGTGACTAAAATATTGTTATACACAAACCTAATCAAAAAGAAAACCAATTTTAATTTAAACAAACTAAAACATTTAACCCAAAAATAAAAAAAATTTAAAATAAGATAAAAGGAGAAAAAATGAATAATAAACTTAAAATTACATTTTTAGGGGGAGTAGGTGAGATCGGTAAAAACATGACCGCTCTTGAATACAATGACGAAATCATTGTTATTGATGCAGGACTTACTTTCCCTGGGGAAGACTTGCCCGGTGTTGATATTGTAATACCAGACATGACTTACCTTATTCAAAACAAAGACAAAGTTAAAGCAATTTTAATCACTCACGGACATGAAGACCATATCGGTGCAGTGCCATTCTTGCTTCAACAAATAAACGCGCCAGTGTATGGCTCTAGACTTACGCTTGCTCTTATTGAAAACAAGATGAAAGAGCACCCAAAGACAAAATTTAAAGGAATAGCGGTTAAGCCTAGAAATGTGCTTAAACTTGGCTCTTTTTCTATTGAATTTATTAAGGTCAGCCATTCAATCGCTGGCTCACTTGCACTTGCAATTACAACCCCTGTTGGAACAGTTGTTCACACAGGTGACTTTAAAATTGATTATGAACCTATTGATGGAGTAATGACAGATCTTCCTAGACTTGGTGAAATAGGCAGAAAAGGCGTAAACCTTCTTCTTTGTGAAAGCACTAATGTTTGCAGAAAAGGTTATTCAATGAGTGAAAAAAGCGTGGGAAGAACTCTCGACGAAATCATCAAAAATCACGCTGACAACAGAATCATCGTCGCAACATTTGCATCAAACATTCATCGTATGCAACAAATCATGGACATTGCAGAGCGTTATAAGAGAAAAGTTGCTTTTACTGGCAGAAGTATGGTTAATGTCAGTGAAGTCGCCATGAAAGTTGGCGAACTCACTTTTAATCGTGACAATATTGTAGATATCGAAAAAGTAGATAAAATGGACGACAAGGAAGTCCTTATAATGACAACTGGAAGCCAAGGAGAGCCAATGAGTGCTCTTACAAGAATGGCTGCTGGTGAATTTAAAAACCTTAAAATTCGAGAAAACGACCTTGTAATCTTGTCAGCATCTCCAATTCCAGGAAATGAAAAAAATGTTTATAATGTAATTAATGCTCTTTATAAACTTGGTGCTGATGTGATATATGACGAACTTGCAGAAGTCCACACTTCTGGGCATGCTTGCCAAGAGGAATTAAAACTTATGCACAGCCTTGTAAAGCCTAAATTCTTTATGCCGGTTCATGGAGAGTATCGTCATATGAAAACACATAAAGAACTTGCTATGAGTCTTGGCATGGATAAACGAAATATAATTCTTCCAAGTCTTGGAATGCAAGTTGAAATGGGGCAAAATTCTCTCAAAGAAGTTGGTTTCGTTAAAGCGGGACAACGTCTTGTTGATGGATACGGAATTGGTGACATGGATAGCAATGTTCTCACTGAAAGAAAACAACTTTCAGAAGATGGAATTTGCGTTGTTTGCGTAAGCATTAATAACATTGCTGGCGAAGTGGTTGGAGAGCCTTTCATAATCACTCGTGGTGTGGTTTATACTGATGAACAAGAAAGTTTTGTTCAAGATGCAAAAGCAACAATTATTTCTTCTCTTAAAGAGGGTGATTTGCGTGGAGTTGAGCCAGCCGTTATCCGTTCTAGTCTTCGACGCAACCTTTCAAACTTTATTTTTAGAAGAACAAAACGTCGTCCAATCGTGCTTACGATTGTAACACTAGCATAGTTATGGAAATAGAAGAACTTAAAAACAGTGCACTGGACAGATATATCCCACTTGTGCGCGAAGAAACTGGAAAAGCACTTAAAGAGGAGTGTAAAAAATGTCAACCTAAAAATATATTAGAAATTGGCACGGCTATAGGCTATTCTGCACTCCTTATGCTTTCTAGTTGTAATGGACATATTTGCACCCTTGAAAAAGATGAAACAAGGTTCAAAGAGGCGGAAGAAAATTTCAATAAATTTGGTGTTTTTGGCCGTGTTGAAATGCATCTTGGAGATGCTCAACTTTATCTTGAAGACTTTTCTAAAACGGGTCGCAAATTTGATTTTATATTTCTAGATGGTCCAAAAGGGCAATATATTCATTATTATCCTCTTATTAAGGAAATTTTAAGCCCCAATGGCATACTTTTCGCTGATAATGTAAAATTGTTGGGACTTGTTGAACACGCCGAAAAAGTTACTCACAAAAATCGTACGATGACGAGAAACATGACAGAGTTTATCAATGTTATAAGTCATGATGAGGATTTTAAAACTCAATTTTATACAGTCGAGGACGGATACATAATTGCTAAAAAATTAAGATAATATAATTTTTGTGTTGTATTTTTATTCAATAATAAATTTATGGTTGTGAAAATTATGCACAAAATCAAAGAACGAGGTGAGACATTCACCTTTTTTGTTGTGTCAATATTTAATTTGCAAAAAAATAGGAATTGTTTCAATATAAATTGTTTTTTTTGTCAATATTTGCTACAATACTACTATGAAATTCGAACTTGAGATAATTGAATTCTTGCAATCTAATGCAACTTATGGTTGGATTAAGTTTTTTGGTGCTGTGACAATGCTAGGAGGATTCTTGGGCATGGTGATAGGTGCTATCATTGTGTGGAAAAGAGGTAAGGGCTTGTCGATAACGCTTATTTTAACCTTCCTTTGTGCAAGTTTAATAAATTATGTTTTGAAAGTGCTAATTTCAAGGGCTAGACCATTTGAGGTGAGCCAAGATATTTTAAATCTTGGGGGAGAAAGTGGGTATAGTTTTCCTTCGGGACATAGTGTAGGGGCAGGAGTTATCGCGACATTTTTATTTTATGCTCTTGTGTCATCAAAGCAGGGCAAAGGTGTGAAAGTCGCAGGTTGCATTGCAATAAGCTTATATCCAATCTTGATTGCTTTCTCGCGTATGGTCTTGGGGGTTCATTACTTAACTGATACTATTGCTGGAATTATTCTCGGCGTTTTACTTGCACTAGTTGGAGTAAAGTTATATAATATTGCAGTAAAAAAGATAGAAACATTGAAACAAGAAGGAATTGAGGACGATGAGTGAAATTTTTTCTATAATCACAAAAAATGAAGAAGAGACAATGCTTGTGGGAGAAAAACTCGCAGGGACAGTTGGAAAAGCCGTGATTTTTACTCTTGTGGGAGACCTTGGAGCAGGAAAAACCCATTTTGTAAAGGGATTTGTGAAGGGGCTCGGGTGTAACATGACAGTTACAAGCCCCACTTTTACTCTTTTAAATGTTTATGATGGCGGAAGAAGAAAAGTATACCACTTTGATATGTATAGACTTTCATCACGCGAAGAAGCGGAAGAGATGGGGTTTAATGAATATTTTGACCTTAATAGTTTGGACGGAATTGTTTTTGTAGAATGGCCAGAGAAGGTTAAAGGTCTTATTCCATTCCCATATATAGAAATAAAAATAGAAAAACTTGAGGGGGATATGAGAAAAATAATTGTTTCAAGCAAGATTAAGGAGGAAGAGTGATAGCGATTTCTACTGCGTATAAAAGAGCACTTATTGCTTATGATATAAAGGGCAAGCATGGTGAAAGCGAGATTGATGCAAATCACGCCCATAGCGAGAACTTGCTCTACAGTATAGACTCTCTTTTAAGTGACGCTGGCATCAAGATAACAGACAATGATACATATGCTGTTGTTATTGGGCCTGGATCTTTTACTGGAATAAGAATAGGAATGGCACTTGTGAAGGGGTTAGTTGCTGGTGGAAAAAATGAAAGGGTTGTTCCCTTAACAACTTTTGACCTCATGGCATACACATATTTAAAAACCAAGCCAAAGAAAAATTTTGTATGTGTGATAAACGCGTTAAGCGGATTATTTTATGTTTGTGCTTACGACCAACAAGGAAATAAATTGACGGAAGAGGAAGTCGTCACTGGTGACGCCATGTCAAAATTTTCTGGCTATGACTTGGTCGGTCTTAATGAAGAAAAATTGTGCGAGAATCTTGTGGAGCCAAGTGCCAAAGATCTTATTGAATTAGCAAAAAAGAGGGAAGAAGATTCAACTGATGCAAAAAGCATTTCGCCACTTTATTTAAGAAGAAGTCAAGCAGAAGATGACCTTGAAAAAAAGTTAAAAAATAACTAAAAAATATTCATAAAACATTAGACTTTTTTTATTTATATTTGTATAATGTGTTAGACATACATAAAGGAGAAATTATGAAAAAACCTGTTTATATTAGATGTCCAAGATGTGAACTAAACTATATTCAAAAGAAGGATAAATTTTGCCCAGTTTGCAAATCTGAAATGGAAGCAAAAAGAGACTTTGTTGACGACCTTGATTTGGAACTTTGCCCAATTTGTAAAACAAATTATATTCAATCAGACGAAATTATGTGTGCAAGCTGTTTGAAAGAACATCAAAATGAAGATGGCGAAATCAACGAAGATTGGGAAGAATATATGTCTCGCGATGATGACGACGATATCACAACTGCCGAGGACGAGACTGGTGAAATGGCGTCTGTTAGCGATATCACAAAATCAAGCCTTCTTGATGATGACGACGATTTGAATACGGACCTTTCTTTTGTAGAAGACGATGATGACCTTGATTTCAGCGACGATGAAGACGAAGATGATGCTGACGACGACGAAGATGAAGAAGACGATGATGACGATTTTGACGATGATGACGATGAGGACTATGATGACGATGACGAATAGTCATGCTTTGTTAAAATAATCACAAAACAAAATCTAATTATTTTTGCAAGAAATAGAAAATGTTTGTAAAATGTATCTTGCAGGGAAATAAGTAAAATACAAAAAGCCGAAACCATTAGTTTCGGCTTTTTTGTTTAAATATTATTGCATATAAGAAGGTTTGGGTTTAATAGAGTTATTATAGACAATGTTAATTTCGATTTTTCTATTGGCGTTGCTTTTTTAGATAACTATAATAAAAAGGCAATTTGTCATAAAAAATCCACCAGATGAATTCCCTCATAAGGATTATTCAAAACTGGTGGTTTTTTATTTATTCATATAGTCTAATAAATTAATTTTTTAAAAAATATTAAATATTTTGACAGATGAATTATTGAACGTTTAGGATTCTTTTCTTGCTTTTCTTGCTTTTCTGCTTTTAGATGCTTTTTCGTCTTGTTCGGCAAGTATTCTTCTTTCAATTACAAGAAGGTATTCAGCAGAGATAGTATAATCAATCTTTTCTTTGATAATGTTGATTTTCTCATTGAGTTTGTTAATAGAGTGGTTATATGATTTAAACGCTCTTTCAACTTCTCTTGAAATCTTATCACCATCTTTTTCACGAGCAGATTTTATAAACTGTTTGTGTTCTTCTTCAAGAGCCTCTCTCTCTTTGATAAGAGATTCTTTTGCTTTGTTTAAAGCATCAAGTTCTTCATCTCTGCGTTTTTGTGCTTGAACCATAATTGCATCATGATTTACTGCAAGTTTGCGGTCGTATGACTCTTTTCTAACTTTTTCAATCTTTTTAAGTTTGACATGTTTCATTGCATAACCAATTACGCCAATAATAACCGCGAGCCCAGTAATGATTGAAGGGACTAAAATCCATGCATTATCGCTGGTTGAAGAATCTGTATTGTTGTCATTATTGTTGTCGTCGTTATTATTGTCATCGTCTGCTGTGGTTTCTTTTTGATTTGCAATATAGACCTTGTCGTTCAGGTCGCTACTAGTTTGTGCTGATTTATAATCACTTTCGGTAATGCTTGCGAAGTCAAGGTTTGAAATAAGAGCAGTTCCGTATGTGTCTTCGCAATCAGTAACAAGTTTGATTACAAGATTAACGGAATTTGTTGAAGACGCCTTGTAGAAAATTTCAAGAGATTTAAATTCATCTGCAGATAAAAGTTTATCAACTGCTTCAAAACCATCAATTTCAACGCTCACACCGTATTTGCAATCGTGGTCATCAGTTTTTGCAGAAAGAGCAGAGGCGTTGAAGATTGTCGCGAGGTCAAGGCTTATTTTGTAGAATTCGTTTTCTTTAAATGATAATTTATAGTTTGATGTCATTTTTACATATCCAGTGTTCCTTGAAGATAGCACAAGATAATTTCCATCAATCTTTAATTTATCATTAAATTCATTGTAGGCGTTGTTTCGTCCATTGATAAGGCCACCAGTTCCTGCTTGAGTAATAGGAGTGGTGAAGTTGCCATTTGCATCGGCGAATGTGTAGAAACCCGAAAGTGAAACTTCATTTGTAGTTTCTTCATTTAAGCCTAATTTTGAAAGGTCAACTTTATTTGCTTTTGTTTCAAAATCATCAGCATAATCGCTGCTTGTTGTAAATGAAAAGTCGTCAAGGTATACCATTCCGCAAACTTTTTCTTCGCTGTCACCAAGGCTTATTTTTACTTGAGCAGTGTGGGATAAAAGTGCATGAGTATGGAAATAAACTTCAAAAGTGCCCCATTTGTCAAGACTTGAAATACCACTTTTAGAAAATAGAACTGTTCCGTTTTCGTCAATAACTTCAATCTTAATTTTTGAATTTGCAGTTAGGTCAGTTCCGTTTTGATTGTAATATGAAAAAGCAAGTTTGTGGTAACTGTTTGCAGATATATTAAAATTGCTTGACAGGATTGCTTGACTTGACTTTGTGCGGTTGTTCATAAGGTAAGCATTGTTTGGCTTTACCACTGAAGAAACCTTTGCATGTCCAGGGAAAATTCCAGCCCAAGGATATGCTTCGCGGTTACTTGTATACATTTGGTCATATGTTGCTTTGTCGTAAAGGTAAACAATCCCGCTATCGCAATAGTCGCTTTCTTTATTCATGGTCCAACTTGATGCATTAACAAGGTGGTTTTCTTCTGCTTTGTCGTTTTCGCTTATGTTAAATCTTCCATTTGTGATTCCTTGGTCACTTGGAAGAGTAGAGGAAAGTTCTAGTTTGTTTGACGCGTTAGTGTAGTCGGCGTTTGTTGCGTATTCAACTGTGATGTTATCAACAACCACACAACCTTTTGCCTGTGTTTCGGCATCGCCAAGCCACAATTCAAGATTGATTGAAGAGTCAAATAAACTATGTCCTTTAACAAAGAATGTTAATGTTTGGTAGTCATTTTCAAAACTATTTTCAGTGTTTGAAGTGATGGCAGAAGTTTTACCGCTTTTTAAAGAATAAGTCTCTTTTGTATTATCAGTGCTGT
Source organism: uncultured Clostridia bacterium (assembly GCA_934793215.1). Classification (GTDB taxonomy): domain Bacteria; phylum Bacillota; class Clostridia; order Christensenellales; family UBA1242; genus Caccovivens. The sequence continues at coordinate 325,309 of CAKVOP010000001.1, forward strand.
CATCTGTTAAAAGACTTGAATAAGTTGCAAGAATGTTATCATTCTCCTGAACTTTAAGATAGAACGAACCCATTTCGATTTTGGAAACTTTTGCTTTGAGTGAAATTTTATATATAGCATGTGCCTTAATATCAATTTCTTTGCTTTCAACACCTACATAACCACTAGTAGTTTCCATTTTCCCATTAACTTTTTCACCAGTGAAAAGGATAAGTGCTTGTTCATTTCCATGCCCAAGGTCTGTGCCTACATAATCATATCCCGTGAGAGCCTTAAAGTCAGTAGGTTGCATGTTCAAAATGTCTTGAATCAATGCATGTCCATTTTGTTTCTTTGCGATCATAAACTCTTCGCCAAGGGTATCTGTGCCATCTGTGATATTTTTTTCAAAATCAAAATTGTAGTCTTCCATGTTTGCAATAAAAGGCTTGCTTTCAAGAAGGTCGCTTACAAGGAAAACAGGAGATTTAGTATCGTTATGGAAAGTTTTGTAATTGTCTAGATTAGCATATCCAGCACGATTGATTTCATCATAAAATTCGTTTTGGCTGTATCTTGTGCCTTGTGCTTCGTCAAAGAACACTGCACCTTGGCTTGTCTGTCCATTTGCTGAACCGAGATAAAGATCAAAAGTCACGCTTTGGCTTTCTTTGCCTGTTGCGACAAAGAAAGTGACTTCTTTCCACTCGTTATTGGTTGTAATTCCTTCGTATCCAATAGCAACGCTTTCACCATTTTTATCTTTAATTCCATTAAGATAAATTGATGCACTTACGCTTGCCCCAGCGTTTGCTTGGGCTTCGGTTAAAGCGGTTTTAACAGCAACTGAAAATTTGTAACATGAATTTGCTTGAAGGGTGATACTAGATGAACGATATCCCTTCTTTGCTTCTTGGCTTCTACCATCTTTGGTTAAAGAGTTAATCATCAAAACTCTTGTATCGTTTCCATAATGTAATGGATTTTCGTCAAGATGATAAGAAGATTTGTTTTTAGCAAACGAATTGCTCGAATTATCGTCAACAGTGTTTATAATTGCACCAAAAGCCTTGCTCTCTGTTTCAATAGCACTCCAACCAGAGAATGTATTGCCAGAAGAATAAGGGTTAGATGCAGTTGCAAAAGAAGCGTTAGAGATTGTAACGCTTTCGTGATAAGATTTAACATATCCGCTAGAAGAAGTTTCTGCATACGCTCTATTAACAAAATTTACACCCGCGAGTGCAGAGCAAATTGAAGTAGGAATAAGTGCTAGAGCACAACCTTTAATAATTTGAGATTTGTTTTTCATTATACACCTTTTAATTCGGCTTTTAGACAAAAGCCACATAGTACTTTTATAGTATATAATATTTAAAATAAATAATCAAATAATTTTTTGATATTTATTCATAATAATTACATGCGAGAAAAGAATTTTGCTATAAAAAGTGACTATTCAAGGTTATCTTGCCTTATTAGTAAAGATTTTATCAAAAAAACAGGTACAAATGCGGTTTTTAGTTTTATTTCGACAAAAGAAGAAAAATTGCAACATTCTTTGCAGAAAAAAACTGCACCAAATTCTAAAAATGACAAAGTGAAATTGAGTAAAAGTTCTATGTCTCAAGCGGAGAATAAAACAATAAATGATAGGGCGAAAATCAGCACAAAGCAAAAATTTATTTTACTTTTAAGCGGTGCATTTATTGGCATGCTTAATGGATTTTTCGGTGGAGGAGGAGGCATGGTTTGCGTGCCCATTTTAGAAAAGGTCTTGTCACTTGATAGCAAGCATTCTCACGCCACAGCGATTGCTGTTATATTCCCTTTAAGCCTTATTTCTGCCATTATTTATGTGGTCAATGGAAGTGTTGAATCAATGCCACTTTTGACAGTTGGACTAGGAGTGGTGGCGGGCGGAATTTTGGGTGCGTTTGCTCTCAAATTTTTACCACCAAAAGTGGTTCAAATATTATTTGCAATAGTCATGTTTGCGGGAGGAATAAAACTTATTTTATGAATAATTTTTTGCTTATTTTTTTATATTTTCTTTCGGGTTTTTCTAGCGGAATTTTCGGGGGAATGGGCATGGGCGGAGGAACAATATTAATTCCTATTTTGACCATATTTTTTTCACTTGACCAACGCCTCAGTCAAGGTATAAATTTAATATCATTTTTAGTTATGAGTTTGGTGGCTCTCATTATTCATTATAAAAATGGTTTTTTGTCTCTCAAAGGCACTTTTTACATTATCTTAAGCGGGCTAATTTTTTCATCTGGTGGCGCGTTACTCGCAGGTTACTTGCCAAGTAAAATTTTAAGACAAAGTTTTGGAGTCTTTTTGTGTATTTTGGCACTTTTTCAAGCTTATAAAAGTTTGTTTAATAGAAATGCTTCCCCAAAAAGTCACAAAACCTTGCAAAAAGGGCAAAAGAAAGCAAAAAAATGATTACCTCTGCTAGACAAAATAATAAAAATATGTTATTATTAATCAGCGGAGGTCTTTTTTTATGATAGACAAGAACAAATGCATAAGTTGCGGAACTTGCGTAGCCATCTGTCCAGTGGAAGCAATTAGTTTTGCAAGTGACGGAAAAGCACAAATTGACACTAACAAATGTATTAAATGTGGGGCATGTCAAGCAAGTTGCCCAGTGGAAGCAATAGAGATAAAATAGGAGAAATCATGGAAAAAATCGCAATTATTGAACTTAACGAAATGTCACTTAAATTATCAATTTTTCTCACAAATGAGGGCAAAGAAAAACTTTGCATGGAAAGAGAACAATATTTTCCTGTTGGCAAAGAGATCATAGGAGAAGAACTTTTAAGTCCAAAAACCAAAGCGGATATTTTGTCTGTTCTTAAAATTTATAGAAAAATGGTTGAACAGCATGGTGTAAATAAAATTTTTGCTGTAGCTGATAATATTATTCTTCGTGCTAGAAACTATCGAGGGTTTTTAGACGAGGTTTATAACAATACAGGTCTTAATTTCTTGATTTTAAGTGACGAAGATTTTGTTAAGGCAATGTTTAATGGCGTGGTTAATTCTATTGATAACGCCAAAGGCGTGTTTGTATACATAGGAGCTTATAAAACATACCTTGTAAAATATAATCGCCGTGCTATTCTTTCAAGTGTAGTTTTACCTCTTGGTTATCGTGCAGAAGGTGCAGAGGAGGATATGGACAAAGTTCGCACACTGGTAAAAAGTGAACTTTTGTCTGCAGGTGCCAAAGACCTCTTTGACGAAGACAGCAAAGTTGTTGGAGCGGGCGGTCCGTTTATAAATATGGGCAGAATTTCAAAGAAACTTGACCGTTATCCACTTGACATTGACAACAACTATCCTTTAACAAAAGAGTCTGCTTTGGGTGCATATGATTTTATTAAGGGGCTTGATAGAGAAAAAATAAGAAAAATTAAAGGCCTTGGAAATGAAGACGCCGATAAAATAGCAAGGGGAAGTGCGGTTATAAGAGCAATTTATGAGACTCTTGGTTTGAGTGAAATCACTATTTCAAATGCATCTCTTAAAATGGGTGTCCTCTATCAAAACGTTTTATCTCAAAATCAGGAAAGATTTAACGATTTACTTGCAAATTCACTTGATAACTTTTATGAATTTGAAAAAGATGAATTTTCAATCAATGTAGATGTTTACAATATGGCCCTCATTCTTTTCAAACAACTTAAAGTTATGCATAAACTCCCAAGATTTTATGTTAAACCTTTGAGAATTGCTTCATACATGTACGATGCAGGGAAAAGTACCAACAGCGAAGACTATACAAAGTATAGCGTAGATAAAATTGTAAATTGTGGTATAAATGGTGCATCTCATAGAGAACTTTTAATTGCTGGGTTTATTGCTCTTTGTCAAAATCTTGATGATTTTTCTCTCAACGAATGGATTAAATATAAAGGTATTCTTACCGAGGAAGATTTGGACGCTGTAAGAAAACTCGGCGTGATTGTTAAACTTGCCGTTGCACTCAATGCATCAGGTAAAGCGGTGGTTCAAGATATTGTATGTGACATTTTGGGTGATTCAATCATAATGAAAACTGTCACAGAGAATGACGCATCTTATGAAATCTTGGAAGGCATGAAGGTTGCCCCTGATTACAAAAAGGTATATAAGAAAAGCCTTCAAATAATTTAATTCAACTTGCAAAAGCGTTTTGCTCTTTTTAAACCAACACTTAAAATAAGGCATAAATAAAGTCAAATAGGGCAAAAAAATCATAAGGAGTTTTCATGAAAAAAAGCGGTTTTTGGTTTACGGTGTTCGCTTTGGTGTTTGTACTAGGTTTTTCCTATGTGTGCACAGAGTTTATTATCCCATTTTTTAAGGGACATTACACTTATAGTGCAACACAATGCTTGACAGATGATATAACCGCTGATATGGATGCGTATGCTATTGCTGATAAATATAGTGAGGCAGGTGCAGTGACTAGAGTCGCAATAAGTTACTCACTTACCGAAGTCTCTTGGGGCTCTGGCGTATGCATCGCTTCAAATGGTTATAAAACCACTTCTCTTGAAACTGAATACACGGCTTCAAAAGGCAGTTATTTTGCAACTAACTATCATGTAATTGATAAGGTTGCCACTTCGTCTGGGTATACCATTAATGTTGAAATGGAAAAGAAAGATGAAAACGGTGACTTGTCTTATCCAAGTTATTCGGCAAGACTTTTGTGGTACAACAAAGACCTTGATGTTGCAATCATTTATACTGAACAAAACTTTGGATATGTCGCAATGAGAGATAACTGGATTGATTATGATTCGACTGGCAGACACAGAGAAAGTGTGTTTGTTATGGGGACGCCTCTTGATACTCAAAACAGAAATCGTATCACAACTGGTGGAATTGGTTCAATTTCTGGTTTGCACGCAAATACGCTTACCACAGTTAGCGGAAAGGAAGTTGTAAACAACTATTATGAAGATATTATTGATTTAACTGCTGATATTTCAAGTGGAAATTCTGGTGGCGGAGTTTTTGATAGCAAGGGAAGACTTATTGCACTTTCAACGCTTGGTATAACTTATACTGATGGTGGCGTTACTGCATTTAATGGTGCTACTGCAATTTATCCTGTTATGAAAGCATTAGATAAGGTGATTATAAACAATGAAACTAGTGAAAATCATAAAATTTACGACCTTGAGAAACTTGCAATTAAAGGTTATGATGGAAATGAAGCAAATGTTATAAAGTCGTATTCTAACTATTTAGATGGAAATTACTACACAAATGTTTCATTTAACGATTATGGCTATTATGTATATTCTTCTTCTATTAGATTATCAAGAACAACCATCAAAAAAGTAAAACTTACAAGAGGCGAAAATGTTATCGATGAAGTTGAAATCTTGGATAGAAACGACTTAATATACATTCTTTTAAAAGCAAATGAGGGAGATGTGTTGACAGTTTCATTCCCTTCGGGAACAATATTAGGTGGCATGGTAACCAAAGAAATCACACTTTCATAAAGTTAAGTTTAAATTTGACCTTATTTTAGGGAGGCAAAAGATGAGTAAATATAATTACGCGATTGAGATTGGTGGCTCTTTTACTAAAATTTATGTTAAAGAGGAGGGGTTTGCTCTTTGCGAACCAACTCTTGTGGCGGCCGAACCAACAAGTGATGGATATAAAATTGTGGCGTTTGGCCAAGAAGCCAAAAATATGATGGGAAAAACAAGCGAGAATATTGAGGTGTTTTCTCCAATAATTAATGGGGAAATCAAAAATTATCAATATTTGAAACTTCTCCTTGAATATTTCTTTGACAAAGTAGGGCATAAAAAGAAAAAAGACTCTGTTTTGGTGCTCGTAAATCTTGGATTGTCTGCCGAGGAGAAAAACAAGTTTATATCACTTCTCTATGAACTTGAATTTAAAGAAGTTTCGTTGTTGCCGACTATTATTTGCTCGTGCATTGGTGTCGGTAAAAGCATAAGTTCTACGAAATCAGTGCTTGTTGCCAATATTGGAGGTGCAAATACTGATGTGGCGGTTATAAACATGAACAGCATTGTCAAGGGCGCAACACTAGGCCTTGGTGGACGAGCAGTCGATGTTGCGATAGCCAATCAAATTGCTTACAATCATGGAATAGTGTTGGGGCTTTCTACAAGTGAAAAACTCAAAGTTGAGGTTGGAAGTCTTTATGAAAATGATACTCTTAATATGGAAGTTACAGGAGTCGATTGTGATACAAAAATTCCAACTTCATATATAATTTCTTCAAGTGACCTGCTTCCAGTTTTGGAGCCTTTCTTTGATGAAATTGTAAGAACGATTGATGTTACAATAACTTCGCTTGCTCCTGAAATTTCAGCTGATATTATAAGTGGTGGTGTGGTTTTTGTTGGAGGAATGGCAAAAACAAATGGACTTGACCACTATCTTAAAAAGCATTTAAGATATCCATTTAAAATAGCTGATGATGCGGAGAATGTTTCTATTTTGGGTGCTGGAAAACTTCTAGAAGACGAAAAACTTCTTTCTAAATTGATTGATAATATATAGTTAGATTGACAATATTTATATTGTCAATTTTTTTCTAGGCGTAAAAAGATAAATAAAAAAAGGCTGTAAGTCATTGAGATTAACTTTGGTCTTTTTTTGTGAAAATTTTTTATATCTTAATTTTTATTTGTTGTCAATAAAAGACAATTTGACTTATCTTTTGACAAACAACTTCTTTAAATGTTTAAATGAAAAATGCTAAAATAAACACATAGGAGGTGGCAGTGGCTCGCAAAATAGTTCTTACAAGTGGCAAGGGCGGGGTTGGAAAAACAACAGTGTGCGCAAATCTTGGAATTAACCTTGCAAAACTAGGATTTCGAGTTGCCATTGTTGATACTGATATTGGCTTAAATAATATGGATGTGGTATTGGGGCTTGATAGACAAGTGGTTTTTGATATCACTGACATAATAATGGGGAGGTGTCGTCCAAAACAAGCTCTCGTACAAGACAAAAAGATATCATCTCTCTATCTTTTGCCGTCTGCTCATGCCTACAATAAGGTGAGCATTCTTGGTGAGCACATTAAAAGCGTCGTAGATAGCCTTGATTCGAGTTTTGACTATATTTTGATAGATTGCCCAGCGGGCGTAGAAGCGGGCTTCCATAGGGCTGTTTTCCCTGCAAATGAGGCTATTGTTGTGGTGACTCCACATTTATCATCTATTCGCGACGCGGACAAAGTTATAGGGCTCTTGAATGATTATGACATCGGTTTTACTGGGCTCGTTGTCAATCGTATGAGAGGTGATTTGCTTTTGAATGGTGATATGATGGATATTGAAAGTATAGTCAAAGCACTTAATATTCCGCTTCTTGGAGTTATTCCAGAAGATGATGCTATTGGTTCATCATGTTCAATGGGTGGAAGAGTGCAAAGTGTGGAAAGTGCACGTGCATTCACCCTTTTAAGCGAGAACTTGCATAACGGTTCAAAAAAGATTTTTGATTGCACATACAAATACCGCGGATTGATGGGATATATCCGCAGAAATTTGAAAAAACATTGCTAGGAGGGCTTTATGCGATATCAAATTGCTTCAAGACTTGAAGAGGTCTTGACCGAAGATAAGTTTTGTGATCCTCAACATGTTTGTGAGGTATTGCAAGAAGAAATTCAGCCTATCGCCAAAAATTATCTTGCACTAAACAAAGATATAAAAGTGCGATATCGAAAAGATGGAGAAAAAAACATATTTTTTATTGAAATGACCGCCGATCGAATAAAGCCATTTGGCTATGTGCCTGGTTGATAAAATATATAAAATACGCTAACAAATATCATAGGAAGATTTATCTTAACTAAAGATTTATTAGAACAAAAAAATCACGATTACAAATCGTGATTTTTTGTGCGTCAGACTTTTTGCCAACAAGCATACAAAGTTGCGTTTCCAGTTACTGTGTATGAAGTGAAACCAGAGCCAGCCTTTGTATAGTCTGCCCATTGAGAAGTTCCCCAAGAGGTTGATTTGAAATAAGCTTTTGTTGACCAATCTGTAAATTTGCCAGGTCTTACAGCACTCGTGTAAGCTCTTCCCTGAACAATGTATTTTGATTCGTTAAGGTTAAGAGTAGTGCCTTCCAAAACGGTTACTGCGGATATAGCGGCAGGTGCGTCTTTCCAGCCACTACCAGCTACTGTATCAAATACGATATACCATCTCAAATCAAAATTTACAGTGTAATAATATTTGGTCTCGACTTCCCAATTTGCAATGATATCAACATTTCTGTCAGGAGCGATTGTTAAATTATCGCTGTATCCTTTGAAAGTATAGGTTACGCGAGTTTTTCCGTCATCTTCAACGTAAGTTGATTGACTTGGAAGTGCTGGCATTTCTTCGCCCTCGTAGAGGTCGAACTCATTTGTGAAGGCGTCGCCATAAGAACTTGAATAACTAAAATGATATTTGTTTCTAATATAAAGAGTGAGGTCGTTAACAATTTCAAATGTGCCTGTGTATTCTTCACTAAAATCCTTATCTAAATAATATTTAGTGGTTTCATTTATGAGAGAGTTTGTAAGCTCTGCTTTATCCCCAACCTTGACTTGCTTTTCGCTTAAAAGTTCGTCGTTGTGATAAAGTTTAAATGAGGCAGTTTTTTCGACTTTATAAACATTCCATTTTGCATAAAGAGTTACATTAAAGTCTGGCATAATTGTATCATTAAATTCAGTATTTTCGGCAAAATCGGCACTTGTATACCAACCAGCGAAATGAGAGTATATAGTTGTAGAATCAATGGTTTCTTCTTTGTCTTCAAGTTCAAAGAGGGTTATTTCACTTCCGGCAAGTCTTGTGATGCTGTCGCAAGTAAATGTGCTGTTTGTAACAAATGTGATTGTGCGATAATATACTATTGTTTCAACCCATTTTGCGTAAAGGGTAGTGTCTCTTCGAGGCATTGTAGTTGAGGTGAAAAGAGTATTATCAGCAAATTCTTCGCTAGTATACCACCCACCAAATACCTTTGTAGATTTGTAAATTCCGTTGTCGTTAATGATATCCGGAAGGGTAGGGAGTGATATAGGTGTTTTGTAACTTCCTGCCATATCACTCACTGTATTACCGCCGTTTGAATTGAATTTGATTGTGTAAATTTTTTCACTTGCTTTTGTCCACTTTCCCTTGCTTGCTTCCCATTCTTCGTCATAAGCGTGGGTATATGAGTTTACATATTCATAAAGTGCACTCATGTCAACTGGGTCAAGGTAGTTAACAAGGTCTATGTTGTTGCTATCAAGTTTAAGATTTACAGTGTCGCCTTTAAGAGGTAGGTCAAAACCAAATTCGAGATGAGAAACATAATTTTTGTTGTTTTTATCAGTGTCAGTTCTAAACAGGATTGACATAATTCCAAGTTGAGGGTTGTTTGCAATCTCTGCCATATTGATACTAACTCTAAAACTATTTGCATCAACAATTTCGATAGGTTTTAAAATGTTGCTGTAGTCCATTGGAGTAGTACGGTTGGAAGCCAAAGACATTGATTCTTTCATTGCATTAATGATTGCGTCGGTAAAGCCGATAGAGTATTGAACATAATACATAGGGTCTTCAAGAAGCCTATCTAGGCTAATTTTAGTCGCCTTTTCATATGATCGCTTTCCTGCACCAAACACAACATCAACTGTTTCGCTTCTGTATAGATAAATTGCATCATCTTTGTAGTATATATATAAGAATCGATTGTCACCACTTTCTGTGTCACCAAACTCGTAAGGAACGTCATTATTTACTTTAACAACAGCAGGTATTTCGCCAAGGACGATTGCTATTTCTGGTTTTTTGTCAACAATCTTTACTCTTATATCAAATGGAATAACATTGTTTTTGCCAAGCGCTTTTATCGCACTAGCAAGTTCAATTCCTGCAAGTTTACCATTAACATTGAAAGTTCCCGCAATGTGGAAATCTTTTGTGGTTACCATATTTACAAGTGCTTTGATAAGGTCGCTGGCACGAGAAATGTCAACATAATTTTTGCTCTTATCAACGCCTTGATATCCAGTCCAATCTTGAATTTCAAGTTTTGCAGAGATTTGTCTAGAACGATTCGAATTGTATATATTGTCAATTTGAATTCCAGTCAATGCGCTTTCTGTGCTTGTAAATGAGATTAAAATGTCTTGTGCATTATCGTCACCATAGAGTAATTTACCATTAAGAGAAATAACGAGGTCGTTGCCGTTTGTGTAAAGCCCGCTGATATAATCAAGGTACTTAATCATTTTCATTGGGTCAATGTCAGCAATACCAGTATCAATGCCAATCTCTTCTTTAAGGTTGAAGTCAAGATCAACTTTGTCAAGGAAAGGTATTGTGCTAGGATCAATTCCAAAGAATTCAAGGGCGATTGAAAGAATTTCGCCAAATGCCTTATTGTCAATTTTGATTAATAAACCATTGTAATTGAAGTAAAGCACACCTTCTTCAACAAAGAAAGATATGTCGAGTCCGTCAATATCATTACTTGAAAGGATAGCCCCAAGTTTGATTTGTGAAGAATAATCTGCTTGAACACTTGCATTTACCTTTTGTCCGTTGTCAAGGAAAATAATTTCGGCAAGAGCTTTAATATGTCCAGCCTTAACAAATTGCAGTGCCTTATCTACATAACCCATAAGTGTCATGATATCAATGTATTCGCCATTTACTGCAATGTCATGAGCGTTGTCATAAAGAGTGAGAGATGCGGTAATATTCGAATAATTTACATTGATTGAAGAAATTTTGCCTTCGCCAAGGTTTACGCTGGCGGTGAGTGAATTTCCGTTAAGAGTGTACCCTACCTCAATGAGGCTTCTTGAAATGTTAAGAGTGAGGTTTGTCAAAATTTCTTCAATGTCAAGATTGCTTGTGTCAACTTTTGCCCCGTCTGTTGGGATAAGAGCAATGATTGCATCAATCATGTTTTCACTTTCAAGAATTGATGAGATTTTGTCAAGGTAAGGAATCTCAATCTTAAAGTTTTCTTTGACAAATTTAGCAACTTCGTCAAGGTCAACGGTGTTAAATTTAATAGCAATGTTTCCAGCGTTTACATAGAGAATTCCGTCTTTGAAGATAACTTTTGCAGTGATGTTTTCGTAAGAAGCGGTTAGGTCAAGTTCAATCTTTCCATTGAGATTAATGAAACCATTTGCTGAAATTCCATTGTAAGAACCGTTAATTTCAAGATAAGCAACTTTGTCTTGGATAAGTTTAGTAGTGTTTTCAATGATAGGGAGAAAATCTACAAGGTCTGTATACTCATCAGCATTTAATTCGTCTTTAACAAATTCGTCATTTGAGCCGATTACAGTAGCAGAAACTGAAATACCTTCAATTTCTGTTTTAACACTGATTTCGTTTGCACTTGTTTTAAGAGTAAGTGCGTATCCCATTGCTCCAATTTCAAGTTCGCCATTTTCATTTACTGAAAGGGCGGTTACAAGAAGAGGAGTTTTTTCTCTATCGAGGACTGATTTAACCATTTCAATAATCTTTGAAATGTCAAGGTTTGTGCTAACCTCTGGCATTGAAATTTCTTTGCCTAGTAGAGTAGAGACGAATTCAAGAATGGTGTCTTTATCGTCAAGGCTAACCTTGAGTTTGTTTGAAAGCACATCTATGAAGAGAGTGTTTTCGTCAAGCGTAACTTTAACATCTTTTCCATAGAGATTTGTATTTGCAGTAAGGTAAACACCATTTTCAATATTTAATGTTACATTAAGTGGAATTTCAATTTCGTTAACTTTAATGTTTACGTTTGCCGAGAAAGTCTTGTTGTTAGCGAAATCGATTGCATCACTTACTGCTGGGAGAAGAACAGCAACATTTGCATAAGCATCTTCCTTTTCAGTGAGAGCAATTTCTTTTGCGTCCTTGATTTCAAGGTTTGCGTCAATTCCAAATCCTGTGAAACCAATGGCTGTAAGTTTTTCATTGTCAGCAGAGATAGAGATTGTTCCAATATCCTTGATTACAACTTTTGTAGTTCCATCTTCTTCGTTGATGCTTTCAATGATGTCAAGGTTTAATGAAGACAAATCAAACTCACTCATGTTAAGTTCGCCAGAGATCTCTGCGATTTTGCCAGTTGTAACTTTGTCAATGATTGCACTTATTTTATCGATTGGAAGATTGATTCCAAACTTTTCAAGTAGAGCCCCAACTTTGTCAAGGTCATCAAGACTAAATTTTACGAAGAGGTTTCCGCATTCAAGGTAAACTGATTTATCCATGTAGATAACTTTTGCATTAAGCCCTTCATATTCACTTTCAACCATAACTCTCATGTTTTTAATGTCAACCGAAACAAAAGCGTTGTAAGTTGTGTCGTCGTAAGTAAGTGAAGCGTTGAAGCCAACAGTTCCGTTATTTGCAATTTCAAGTGCCTTATCTACATAACCCATAAGTGTCATGATATCAATGTATTCGCCATTTACTGCAATGTCATGGGCGTTGTCATGAAGAGTGAGAGATGCGGTAATACTCGAATAATTTACATTGATTGAAGAAATCTTGTCTTCGCCAAGGTTTATGTTGGCGGTGAGAGGATTTCCGTTAAGAGTGTATCCTACTTCAATGAGGCTTCTCGAAATGTTAAGAGTAAGGTTTGTCAAAATTTCTTCAATGTCAAGATTGCTTGTGTCAACTTTTGCCCCGTTTGTTGGGATAAGGGCAATTATTGCATCAATCATGTTTTCACTTTCAAGAATTGATGAGATTTTGTCAAGGTAAGGAATCTCAATCTTAAAGTTTTCTTTGACAAATTTAGCAACTTCGTCAAGGTCAACGGTGTTAAATTTAATAGCAATGTTTCCAGCGTTTACATAGAGAATTCCGTCTTTGAAGATAACTTTTGCAGTGATGTTTTCGTAAGAAGCGGTTAGGTCAAGTTCAATCTTTCCATTGAGATTAATGAAACCATTTGCTGAAATTCCATTGTAAGAACCGTTAATTTCAAGATAAGCAACTTTGTCTTGGATAAGTTTAGTAGTGTTTTCAATGATAGGGAGAAAATCTACAAGGTCTGTATACTCATCAGCATTTAATTCGTCTTTAACAAATTCGTCATTTGAGCCGATTACAGTAGCAGAAACTGAAATACCTTCAATTTCTGTTTTAACACTGATTTCGTTTGCACTTGTTTTAAGAGTAAGTGCGTATCCCATTGCTCCAATTTCAAGTTCGCCATTTTCATTTACTGAAAGGGCGGTTACAAGAAGAGGAGTTTTTTCTCTATCGAGGACTGATTTAACCATTTCAATAATCTTTGAAATGTCAAGGTTTGTGCTAACCTCTGGCATTGAAATTTCTTTGCCTAGTAGAGTAGAGACGAATTCAAGAATGGTGTCTTTATCGTCAAGGCTAACCTTGAGTTTGTTTGAAAGCACATCTATGAAGAGAGTGTTTTCGTCAAGCGTAACTTTAACATCTTTTCCATAGAGATTTGTATTTGCAGTAAGGTAAACACCATTTTCAATATTTAATGTTACATTAAGTGGAATTTCAATTTCGTTAACTTTAATGTTTACGTTTGCCGAGAAAGTCTTGTTGTTAGCGAAATCGATTGCATCACTTACTGCTGGGAGAAGAACAGCAACATTTGCATAAGCATCTTCCTTTTCAGTGAGAGCAATTTCTTTTGCGTCCTTGATTTCAAGGTTTGCGTCAATTCCAAATCCTGTGAAACCAATGGCTGTAAGTTTTTCATTGTCAGCAGAGATAGAGATTGTTCCAATATCCTTGATTACAACTTTTGTAGTTCCATCTTCTTCGTTGATGCTTTCAATGATGTCAAGGTTTAATGAAGACAAATCAAACTCACTCATGTTAAGTTCGCCAGAGATCTCTGCGATTTTGCCAGTTGTAACTTTGTCAATGATTGCACTTATTTTATCGATTGGAAGATTGATTCCAAACTTTTCAAGTAGAGCCCCAACTTTGTCAAGGTCATCAAGACTAAATTTTACGAAGAGGTTTCCGCATTCAAGGTAAACTGATTTATCCATGTAGATAACTTTTGCATTAAGCCCTTCATATTCACTTTCAACCATAACTCTCATGTTCTTAATGTCAACCGAAACAAAAGCGTTGTAAGTTGTGTCGTCATAAGTAAGTGTTGTGTTAAAACTTAAAATGTCTTGTTTTGCAAATGGAATAACTTTGCTTGCTACACCAAAGATAGGTGTGAGGTTTGCGTAATCATCTTTGTTACGCTCTCCAATTTCAACATATTTTGGATAGTTGACATTCCCGCTTGCCTCAATAGACATTTTATCGCTAACTTTACTGAGAGGAAGTGAAATGGTTTTAAGCTTGTATGTTTTGTCAGTTATAAGTTGAATAATGGCAGGCGCGTCAGGGATAGGAAGGTTAACATTAATAACATTTTCTCTGCGTCCTTTAAGTTCATTCAAATCGCTTAAAAATGAGAGAATTTTGTTTATATCAAATTGTCCATCTTCATTTTTTACAATACTTCCTATATCTGGCAATTCAACACCAATCATTGAAATTAGTTGTTTGGCTGAATCAATTAAGTTTGTGGTTTCAACTCTAAACTTGCCTCCAAAGAGGTCGAAGTAGAGATTGTTGTCGCTATAACAAATGTTAATTTCGTAAGTTTGCCCTGGCATGTCAATGGTGATTGTGCCGTCTACACTTATAACATCTTTATAGTTTGCCTCGTCCGTAAGTTTGGCAAGGGTTGAGGCGTTATTTGACTTTTCTATCTCAACCTTTTTATGGTTAATCTTGGCTGACAAGCCAATGTTTGTTGAAGAGAAATTGTTTGCGTCAATGTCGCCACTATTTATCGTTACACCCAGGTTGAGGTCGACATTTTCTGCCTCTTCAAAGTTGTCTCTAATTGCTTGAATTTGTGCGGGAACAACCCCTTGGCCTTCTGCACTTTGTCTTGAGGACAGGTTGGTGGAGATAGTTATAGCACCATAAGCAGAAGCAAGTGAAACAATAAGATACAAAAATGTGTAGCCTATATACTTAAAAATTTTTCTTAATTTTCGCATAACTTTCTCCTTTTAAACTGGCATTTCAACTGGTTGGTTGAAAGTGTAGTGATTTTTTAAATAACCCTTGCAACTTGCCTTAATTCCAACGATAGCATCATAGGAATCATTGATTTCAATGCTTACAAGGTTCCAATCCTTATCTATCGTTATTGTTTGCACGATAGAGTGAAATTTTGGATATGATTGAAGTCCTCCTGTGGACTTTACTTGGTTTACATAATATAAAACGCTCTTAACCGTATCAAGTTCAATAGTGAAGGAGTAGGTGCCGTTGATATCGTCGTAAACCACATTTGATTTCTCATTGCCAGAAGTGATTGTTTTGTCTGAAATAATATATGGTTGAATGGCATTAGGAAGCAATCCCATTTCCTTTTTGAATTCATCGGTTGATTTTGTTCCGCCCGCGTTCCATGTCGCAGTTGTTGCTTGAGGATTTGAGCCGTTAAACACATTTACTGTGTTTGAATCCTTATAAAGTTCAAAACATTTTGCAACCTTAACCATACTTGAAATGCTTATGTTGACGAATGTTGACTTTTCACCGTTAAACTTCTTTTCGCTGTAAAGTGACTGTGTGATGACGGTGTTTATTTGACCTTCTCCAATAGCGGTCCAAGTGCTCGCGAGCGAAGCATGATATTCTGCAAGTGCAAAGTTCTCGGCAGGGGTAAAATCGGTTGGCTTTTTACCTTGTGATTGTGCGGTTGTTGCAAAATTAGAATATTCGTTTTCGCTTGTTATTCCAAGTGTGCTAGACATAACTTGGTCAATGTTATAAAGAAATGGTGTTGGGTCTATGCTATAATCTACATCTATTCGCAGTTCAGTATTAAAATACCAAACTCCGAGTCCGCAGCCTGTAAAAATACCTAAAAATATTAATATTCCTATCGTTCGAAGTTGACGAATAAATGTTCCTTTTTTAAAACTTGCTTTGTTATTGTGGCTAGTATTGTCGTCATTTTTTTTGGTTTTGCGATTTTGCAAAACTACTGCTTGTCCACCTTCATCATCGTCAAGATGCGAGGTGGCAAAAAGAGCGCCATCATTTGGCGAGTTATTAAGTTCTATATCTTCGCTTTGAGAAGCGTTTAAATCATTTTTATTTTTGGTCATTTTAAAATCCCTTTATTTGTGGGGGACCACTTTGACATATTCAGTTGTTATTATGTATTCCGCAATGAGCGGTTAAAATCTATTTAAGTTAAGAAGGTGTCAAACTGACAAAATGGAAAGATCGATTTTGAATAAATCTACGCAGGACTATGCCTTTCCCCCTTAATCGTTAGCCAAAAGCATTTAATGATGTTATTGACTATGAGTATTATATAATATATAAAAAGATAAGTCAAGGGTTTTATTAAAATTTTCTAAAAATAGTTAAATTAAAAATTCATAAAAATGTATATTTATTCATTCAATTTGCTTGCAATATTTTGTCGAAAGTGTTATACTACAATTAGATTAAGGAGAAAACATGCAAAGCGAGAAAGTACTTGGAAAGGTATTAGTTAAGGAGTTATGTGATAAGTCAGTAGGTGACACGTTTACCAGAGAGGATTTTTGGGCGTGCCACTATGCCATTGTAAAAAAATACTGTGATCTTAAAAAGAAAGCTCTTTTAAGGGAGGGGAAAACTATTTCTGCTGTTGAAGCACACCAACAAGAGCTTGAATATAACATTCTAAATATCATTACAAGCCTTCCAAAGTATAAAAATGTTTTTGGAAATGATAAGGCCGAAGAGGCGAAACTGCAATACAAAAAACTCTTGCCAAAAGCCCTTCCATGCCCTGAAAATGAAGGGGAAGAGGAACTTGTATCTCTTGCTGGAAAAGTGATTGGATACGCTATTAGAGAGAGGTTAACAAGCAAGGATAGCGGGATAAATATTAACTCTAACAAATGTAAAGAACTTATGGGCGACTTTGAGCGTGATAGTGCGGTTATTTCACCAGAGTTTTTATCGGCTATTGAAGAAAGATTTGGCAGCGAAGGCAAAGAAAATGCTTTATCACACATTCGTGAAGAAGGCATGAAAGCAGTTGATGCCCTTATAGAATACTATGGCGAAGAAGCAAGTTATTGGTGTGATTTCTTGTCTAATATTGAAATTGCAAGAGAGGAAGAAGAGGATAGAGAGTGGGCTTAATATGAATTTGTCCCAAATGTAAAGATTTTTGTTAAAATATCGCAAAAATGCTTGACAATCTTCTTTTATTAGTTTAATATATAAGCGTCTTAATTTTGAGGCGTTTTTTGTTTGCACTAGCCCCGCGAATGAGAAAAGCCAGCAAGGGACATTATTTTAAGGAGAAAATTTAAATGAAAACATATATGGCAAAACCAGCGGACATCGAAAGAAAATGGTTCGTTGTTGATGCAGCAAATGTTCCACTTGGAAGAGTGGCTTCACAAGTTGCTGACATCTTAACAGGTAAAAAGAAAACTTTATATACTCCTCATGTAGATTGCGGTGACTTCGTAGTTGTTATCAATGCTGACAAAATCGTTCTTACAGGAAACAAGCTTGTTGACAAAAAACACAGATGGCACACTGGATACATCGGCGGACTTAAAGAAGTGCAATATGGCACTCTTATGGAAACAAACTCACCAAAAGCACTTGAACTTGCAGTAAAAGGAATGCTTCCAAAAACAACTCTTGGAAGAAAGCAAATCACAAGACTTCACATCTATAAAGATGCAGAGCATAAACATGAAGCACAAAAACCAGAAAAAGTTGAAATTAAAGGAGTTAGAAACTAATGGCAGAAAAGAAAACAAAGTCAGTTAACCAAATTATTTCAACTGGCAGAAGAAAAAAATCAATCGCAAGAGTTAGACTTTTCCCAGGAACTGGCAAATGTACAGTTAACGGAAAAGAAATGGGCGAGTACCTTCAAAGAGATACTCTTCTCCTTGTTGCTCGTCAACCATTTGCAGTAACAGGAACTGCTGACAAATACGATGTTATCGTACGCGTTGTAGGTGGTGGAATTGCTGGACAAGCAGGTGCTATTTGTCATGGAATTGCAAGAGCACTTGTTAGAGCAGACGAGATGTATAAGAAAGATCTCAAAGCAGCTGGACTTCTCACTCGTGACCCAAGAATGAAGGAAAGAAAGAAGTACGGTCTCAAAAAGGCAAGAAAAGCTTCTCAATTCAGCAAGAGATAATTATTTATGCAAAAGAAAGGTTTTTACGCCTTTCTTTTTTTGTGCATAAAGTAAGATTGATAATGCTTTTTGAATATACAAATATTAAAAGAGATTAATAAAATCAAATCTTTTAATCATGACGGCAAAATTGTATATTTTAATTGCATTATGCGTCGATTTTGGTGTAAAATAATTATAGGAGAATATATGTACGATATTTTAATTGTTGGTGGAGGACCCGCTGGACTTATGGCAGGCATTTATGCTAAAAGAGCGGGGCGAAACGTCGCTATTATAGAAAAATTTGTAACTGGTGGACAACTTAATCTTATCGGCGAAGTGGAAAATTATTTGGGGTTTTCAAAAATTGAAGGCCCGATGCTTGCCGAGAAGTTTTCAAACCATGCAAAAAGTTTAAATGTGCCTTTTATCTATGATGAAATTATAGATTATAAACTTGATAGTGACCACAAGACTTTGATTGGCAAAAAGGCATCTTACGAAGCAAAAGCCATTATTCTTGCCCAAGGTTGCCACTCAAAAGAACTTAATATTGAAGGTGAAACCAAGTTTAAAGGAAAGGGCGTGAGCTACTGTGCGGTTTGCGACGGAAACTTTTTTAAGGGGAAAAATGTAGCCGTTGTTGGTTCAGGTGACTCTGCTTTTTCTGACGCACTTTACCTTTCAGCGATTTGTAAGCATGTTTTTGTGCTGGCAAAGTCAAATCTCAAATTGCATAATTATGCAGAAAACGAGTTTGATGGGAAGGATAACATAACACTTAAAAAAGGTGCTCTATCCCAAAAAATAACGGGAGATGAGAAATTGACTGGGATTATCTTTGATGAAAACGGAAAAGAAAATTCACTTGCTGTTGATGGAGTGTTTGTAGCTATTGGCAGGACTCCCGACACGGTGGCTTTGAAAGGGAAACTTCAAATGAATGAGAGAGGATATATTGAAGCAGATGAAAAAATGGAAACCTCAATTTCTGGGGTTTTCGTTTGCGGAGATGTGAGACAAGGTTCTATTGCGCAAATTTCAACCGCAGTTGGTGACGGGGCAATCGCGGGCACAGAGGCATCTAAATATGTTCTTGTTCGTGACGCTAAAACAAAATAAATACAATTTGAAATTTACAGGTTTTTATATGGGCTGAAAGCTGATTATTGACGATAATATTTGAAGAGCGTCAAAAATTAAAAAATATTGTGTTTTATGCAAAAAGCATCTGCTATATAAGGGAGCAGATGCTTTTTGCATTTTCAAATTAAAAAATTATATGTAAGTTGTATATTGTTTGATGAATTCTTATAGGAAGCCTACAAAAACAAAAAACTTTATCCACAAACGATAATTCCTTTTTCGAGGGCATAATAAGAGCATAGTCCGCCCATTGGTTGTACGCGAACCTCTTTGAAACTGTATTTTTTTTCAATTTCTTCTTTAAGTTTAACGGCTTCATTTTCAGCTTTGCAATGCGTGATTATAAGCACTTTTTCAGCCATATTTTTTATCTTTTCGCCAATCATTTGTATCATTTTTGTGAATGCATTTTTTGTGCCGATAACCTTTTTGGCAATTTTAATTTGTCCTTGGTCGGCGACGCATATTGGACGCAAAACAAGTGCACTTGCTATAAGACCTGCGATTTTGCTCATGCGTCCATTTGCGACAAGGTTGTCGAAGCGTTGCAAAATAAAGAATAATTCTTTTTCATCGCGAAATGTACAGATTTCTTTGCAAATGTTCTCAAATAATAATCCTTGATTTATAAGTTCAACAAGTTTTTCTACTATCAATATTTCAACACCGCTTGTTGCTTTTGAGTCAATCACAAAAACATTTTCTGGTTTTTCATAAGAGTCTCGTGCAACACAAGCGGCATTATATGAACCAGAAAGTTTTGAAGTTATTGTGACGATAAAAGTATACTCTGCGTTTGAAAGTTCATCAAGAAACGCCTGCGGAGCAGGGCATGCCGTGGTTGTTTTTTTGCAAGCATGCATGCAAGAAAGCATCTCATCAATATTGAGATTTTCATTGTCTACGAATTCTTTTTCGCCAGCCAAAATTGTGAGAGGTACAACTTTAAAGCCGATTTCTTGGTCATTAATATATTTATCTTTAAGGTCGCTTGCACTGTCGACCAATATTTGAAATTTCATTTTTTGCTCCTAATGCGAAAGCATAGTTGCCACATGGGCAAAGGGTAATGCTAGATATATTATACATTATTTTGCCGTTTAATCAAAGCGTTTTGTTTGACTTTCGGCTTTTCATGGTGAAATATTGTTGAAATATAGCGAATTTTTTATTACACCTTCTCTTGTTAAGATATTTTATGTTGTAAAATCGTCTTTTATCACTCTTGAGGGTGTGACTTGGTGTTGATGTAAGGTTTTAAATCGCTCGCGAGATAAATTTTGCCATATTTTTGATTTATTTCATCTATTGTTTTGGAGTAATCGTTTTTTTGACGCTCAAACATGCTTATCTGGTGAAAATTTGATGATGAAAGTGCAAATGTTTTAAGCCTAACCGCTCGAATAGGTCGAGAAAATGAATATATTTCTTTAGCGATTTTTGTCCCATGCTCGGCAAGAGTTTTTACTGAATTTGTGGAGTCTATTTTCATGCTTTTGTGCGTTCTTTTTAAATTATTGTCTTTGATAGTTAAACTGATTCCGCTGGCTACAAGATTATGCCTTATAAGCCGTGAAGAAACCTTTTGTGCGAGAAAATATATCACATTTTGAAGATCCTTTTCTTTGGTTATGTCGGTGATTGTTGTAGTGCCATTTCCAATGCTTTTAGGTGGTGGTAAAGAATAATAATCTTGCACAGGAACATCTCTTTGTCCCAGCAAATCTGCTTTAAGATTAAGTCCGTTTATACCCATAAGATGGCTTAAAAACTTGTCTTCAAGTTCGACAAAATCGCCTATGGTTTTTACGCCTATACTTGTGAACTTTTTTTCAAGGCGTCGGCCTATGCCAACCACAGAATTTAGAGGTAAATTATAAGTTATAGTTTTATAATTATTGTAACTTATTTCTGTGGTAAAATCAGGCTTGCGTAAATCACTTCCAAGTTTAGCAAAAAGTTTAGAAAAACTGACTCCAACGCTTACAGTAAAGCCAAAGTTTTTTTTAACCAAAGACCTTATTTCGTCGGCCACCATAGTTGGAGATTTATGAAGATAGTTTTCGCACCCCGTGATGTCAAGCCAGCACTCGTCGAGGCCAAGGGGTTCAACAAAATTGGTATAAGAAAGATATAATTCTTGTAAAGCCAAACTTATTTCTTCATAAAGGTCATAGTGGGGTGGTAAACAGACCAAATCTGGACATAGTGCTTTTGCTTCAATAATCACTTGTCCTGTTTTGACCCCTTGCTTTTTTGCTATTTCATTTTTAGCCAGAATTATGCCATTTCGCTTTTTGGGATTGCCAGTTACTGCAACAGGTTTATTTAACAGATCTGGACGAGTGGCACATTCAACTGATGCAAAAAAATTATTCACATCACTATGTAAAATAACCCGCTCTTTTATTTGCGTTAAAGGTTCCATTTATTGTATAATTAACTTATCAAAGGAGAAATATGCAACAAAGATACTTCGTGACGCTGACACCTTTTAAAAACTACTATTGTGAAGCGTTGCCTTGCGCACTTGGGAAATACTATGAGTTGTCCCCAGATGACGAAAAAATGCTCAATGAAACTGAAATAAAAACGCTTTGTGAATATGCCATTATGAAAAATGTCATTGCAGGTGTGAAAGAGGTATATTTAAAGCTTCCTCATTATGTTGAAATAGACGATTTGTTTGATAAACACAAGGTGAAAGGAAAAATCATTTTGCCAGCACTAGAAATTTGTCTTCTTCCAATGAAAGCACTTGTTGGAGATAAATTGATTTTTGAAATTGAAAGTTTTTCCGACCTTACAGATGCATTTTTAGGCGACTTTGCTGATTTTGTGGGAGATAAAGATTTGCCTGTTATGCTCAACCTAGGAGACAATCTTGCCGAGGTTGGGAAAGTTGTAAATCGCTTTAAGAAATCTCCAACAGAACTAGCCGAAGAATACGGTTTATTAGATAGAAAATGTTTTGTTAGAGGGCTCAATCATGTGGATAAAGACGATCTAGCATTACTTAAAAATTATGAAGTTATTGGCATTCTTACTCCGCGTGATGATGCTAACGAGGGTAAGGGATTTATCAATAATTACAACCTTGTTTATAATGATTTTCCGTTTGGATTTGGAAGCGGAAAATGCTACAATATAGATATGCTTGGCGAAGGGAGGCTTTCTTGTCAAAACACAGCCAACCTTTTAAGCGAAAGAGGAACTATTTCTTTATACAATATCTTAAAGGCACTTGCTTGCGAAGATGGGCAAATTCAATTTGATTTTGACCCAGATGCAAGACAAGAAACGCTCCTTGAAGAGAGGATATGCCTTGGAAGTCTTGATGAGGACATAGAACACAAAGTAAAACAAATTGCAAAAAGATTAAAGGAGAAAAAATAAATGGATATTACACTTACACTTGCACAAGAATTTGGACTAAAAGAGGAGTATAGCAAAAATATTATATCTTTACTTGACGAAGGGTGCACAATCCCTTTTATTGCACGATATAGAAAAGAGATGCATGGCACTTGTGACGATCAGACACTTCGTGCCTTTGCCGATAGGCTTAAATATCTTCGTAACTTAACCGAAGAAAAGGAAAAAGTTGAAAGAGCAATTACTGAACAAGGAAAATGGACAGATGAAATTAAAACCGCTCTTGAAAATGCTAGAACCATGACTGAAGTTGAGGATATTTATCGTCCTTACAAGCCAAAACGCAAAACGAGAGCATCTGTTGCCATTGCAAAAGGGCTTGAACCTCTTGCTGACATTCTTGAAATGCAATCAAAAGCATATTCTATCATGAAAGAAGCGGAAAATTACATAACAGAAGAAGTTAAAAGCGTTGATGAGGCTATTGCTGGTGCGAAAGATATTGTTGCTGAAAGGATTTCGGACAATGCAGAACTTCGCAAAGAACTCCGTTTGCTTATAGAGAAGAAAGCCTTTTTGACATGCAGTTTGATTGAAAATGAGAATAGTGCGACTTATGAAACCTACGCCTCTTTTAAACAGGAAGTTAGCAAACTCCCAAGCCACAGAATTTTGGCGATTAATCGTGGAGAAAAAGAAAAGTGCTTAAAGGTTGACATTGAGATTGCGCCAGAACTTACTCTGGCACTTATAAACAAGCATTTTAAGAAAAATAATCCTGATACTGACAAACTTATGGAAGAAACCATAGAAGACGCTTATGTCAGACTGTTGTTCCCATCGCTTGAAAGAGAATGCAGAAATGATCTTACGGAAAGAGCTGATGAACAAGCTATAAAGATGTTTGAAGTCAATTTAAAACCTCTTCTTATGGAAGCACCTTTAAAAAATAACATTATTTTGGGGCTTGATCCAGCATACAGAACAGGTTGTAAAATTGCAGTTATTGATAAAAACGGCAATGTACTAGATACAACTGTAATTTATCCAACTCCACCTCAATCTAAAACAGAAGAATCTATTGAAAAACTCAAAAAACTCATTGATAAATATAGCGTTGACATTATTTCAATAGGAAATGGAACAGCGTCAAAAGAGGCTGAAATCTTTGTTGCTGAACTTATTAAACATGTTTCTCGACCAGTAAGTTATGCCGTTGTAAGTGAAGCGGGAGCTTCTGTCTATTCTGCTTCTAAACTTGGTGCAGAAGAATTCCCAGACTATGATGTATCTTTAAGAAGTGCAGTTTCAATCGCAAGAAGACTTCAAGACCCGCTTGCTGAACTTATTAAGATTGATGTTAAAAGCATTGGAGTGGGGCAATACCAACATGATATGCCTCAAAATAGACTCACAGAGGTCTTGACGGGAGTTGTTGAAGATTGTGTTAATAGTGTAGGAGTTGACCTTAACACTGCAAGCCCATCGCTGTTAAGTTATGTATCAGGGCTTAATATGTCTATCGCTAAAAACATTGTGAATTATAGGGCAAAAGTTAAGGGAATTAAAAATCGCGAAGAACTTTTATCGGTTCCAAAACTTGGGCCAAAAGCGTATGAACAATGTGCGGGTTTCTTGCGTGTTGTTGGCGGAGAAGAAATACTTGATAACACCGCAGTTCACCCTGAAAGTTATGCAGCAACAAGAAAACTATTGAAACTTTTTGATATGAACGAGCAAGATGTGAAAAATGGAAACATCGCAAATCTTCCAAACCTTATTAAACTTAAAGGAGAAGAAAATGTCGCAAAAGAATGCGAAATTGGAGTGCCAACTCTTAACGATATTACAAGCGAACTTCTTCGTCCTGGTCGAGATATTCGTGAAAGCATGCCAAAGCCAACTCTCCGCAGTGATGTTATCACACTTGAAGATTTGCAAGAGGGCATGGTTTTTACAGGAACAGTAAGAAATGTAGTAGACTTTGGTGCTTTTGTCGATATTGGCGTTCATCAAGATGGTCTTGTGCACATCAGTCAAATTTCAGACGCATTCATTAAGCACCCAAGTGAAGTGCTAAAAGTTGGACAGCAGGTAGAAGTGAAAATTATGGCTGTTGACAAAGCGAAGAAGAGAATTTCTCTCACAATGAAAAACATTGATAAAGAATAGCAAATAAGTGAAATTTAAATGCGAGGACTAGTCGCTCAAATTTCCAGCGTTTCGCGACTAGCCCTCTTACTTTTATAACAGGAGTTACATGAACAAATGTCCATATTGCCAGAGTAGTTATAGCGAAATCCTGCAAACGGGTTTTGTTGGTTGTCAAAGGTGCTACGAAGAGATTGAGGGCTTAAAAGATGCGCTCTCAAAACTTTATGGTGACAAAACTCACAAAGGAAGAGGTGTAGGAGGTGAAAATGGAAGTGTTTGATGACATTGCCATTTCTTCTCGCATAAGACTTGCTAGAAATGTTGATGGGCTGAAATTTTACACAAAACTGCAAAGTGACACCGATGCAAATTATATTATTGGTTCGGTTATGAAAACGCTTGAAGAAAATGGGACTTACAGTCTTTTGAGACTTAAAGATTTGTCGCTAAACGAGTGCAATGCTCTTTTTGAACAACACCTTATAAGTAAGGAACTTATTGAAAATAAAGATATTTCTGGCGTTGCAATCAGCGAAGATGAAAAAGTGGTTGTGATGATAAATGAAGAGGACCACATTCGTGAACAATGCATGGAAAAGGGCTTTAACTTGTATAAACCTTACAGAAGAATTTTGGAAATAGATAAGGCTATTTTGTCTAGTTTGCCGATTGCGTTTTCTAAAAAATATGGATTCATCACAGCTAGTCCGTCAAATCTAGGTAGTGGCATGAGGGCGTCAGTGATGTTATTTTTGCCAGCACACTATCACCTAGGCAAGATGGACGAAGTGTTTGCCCGAGCAAAGGAAAACGGGCTTACTATTCGCGGGATTTACGGTGAAGGCAGTCGTGGAATAGGACAATATTATCAAATTTCAAATCAGGGTTCTCTCGGTATGGACGAAAATGAAATTATAGATAAGGTCAGTGACTTTATTTATAGTCTTTGCTGTGACGAAAAAGAACTTCGTAATATTTTGCTCGAAAATGATGAGGAAAAATATAGGGATATGTGCCTTCGTGCCTACGGGATATTGACTAATTGTTACAGCCTTTCAAGTGGCGAAATGATTGAACTACTTTCACTTGTCAAGTTTGGACAGGTACTAGGATTTCTTGATATAAAAAACGATGACAAATTTCAAAAACTCTTTTACGAGGGTGGAGAAGCAAATTTAAAAGAATTTTTTGAATTATCTAGCAAAAAAAAGGAAAACATTTTAAGGGCAGAGTATATATCTAACAAGGTAAAAGAACTTACCGTAAGGAGGTAAAAACTATGAACTATCAATCATCATCTTATTCGGATAACATTCAAAAAGTTATCAAGAATGCAAGTAAGTTTGCATTAAGATTTGGCTCAAACCTCATAGGTAGTGAGCATATTTTGTATGGCATAGCGTCTGTTAAGGATTGCCTCGCAAGCCAATATTTGGCAGAGTTTGGCGTAACAGAACCAAGACTCTTTCAGTTCTTTGAAGATAATGTGGCAGATGAAGACATTTTCACGCTTTCAAATGAGGTAGAACTTACTCCACGAACCAAAGATTTGTTTAGAGTTGCCCAACAAATAGCCCTTCAAAAGGGACATTCATTTCTTGGCACAGAGCATCTTTTGCTTGCTCTTTTGTCAAATACGTCTAGCGTGGCTTATAGAATTTTAGTCGGGCAGTTTGGCGTTGACATTGACGCATTGTCGGCGAAACTTGAAAACGCTTTAAAAACTGACTCTAAAACCGAAGAACCAAAGGATAATAGTCAAAGTGGAAGTACTCTTCCCGAAAAATTGCTTGACATGGGAACAGATATAACCTTGAAAGCAAAACAACATCGTCTTGACCCAGTTATTGGCAGAGAGGAGGAAATTGAACGACTTGTCGAAATTCTTTGCCGTAAAACTAAAAATAACCCAGTGCTTATTGGTGAAGCGGGCGTTGGTAAAACGGCTGTTGTTGAGGGACTTGCACAGGCAATAGTAAGTGGAGATGTGCCAGAAATCTTGAAGGATAAGGTTATTTACTCACTTGAAATAGGTGGGTTGATGGCAGGAACTAAATATCGTGGTGCAATGGAAGAAAAACTTAAAGATGCCATTGAAACGATTATTCAAAGCAAAAACATAATTGTTTTTATTGATGAAATTCACACACTGGCACAAGCGGGAAGCGAAAAGGGAGAAACATCTCCTGCAGATATGCTAAAACCATATCTCGCACGTGGCGAAATGCAAACAATCGGTGCCACAACCACAGAAGAATATCGTAAATTTATCGAAAAAGATAAAGCACTTGAACGTAGATTTCAACCAATTATGGTAAATCCACCAACAGTTGAACAGACAATTCAAATTTTGAAAGGGCTTCGAGATAGTTATGAGGCATTTCACAAGATTACAATCACCGATGAGGCGATAGAGGCGGCAGCGGTGTTGTCGGATAGATACATTTCTGACCGTTCGCTTCCTGATAAAGCGATTGACCTTATCGATGAGGCAAGCAGTAGGGCAAAAGTTAATTTTACTGTAAAACCCCAGGAAATTAGAACGATTGAGGATAAAATCAAATCTCTTTCAGCCAGCCGTGATGAAGCAAGTTTGCAAAGAAATTATGAAAAAGCGGCAAAACTTCAAAGCGAGATAATTAACCTTGAAAACGACCTTAAAAAGAGAAGTGAAAAAATTGTTGGCAAAAAAGAGCCAACAAACTCAATCGGGGCAAATGAGATTGCAGCGGTTGTATCAAAGTGGACAGGAATTCCAGTTACCAAAATCACCGAAAGTGAAAAAGACAAACTTATTCACCTTGAAGAAATTTTGCACAAACGAGTAATTGGGCAAAATGAGGCCGTTGAAGCGGTTGCAAAGGCAATAAGAAGGTCGAGAGTTGGACTTCAAGACGGCAAACGCCCAATCGGTTCGTTCTTGTTTATGGGGCAGACTGGCGTTGGTAAAACAGAACTCAGTAAAGCGATTGCAGAAGCAATGTTTGACGATGAAAACAACATTATAAGAATCGATATGAGTGAGTATATGGAATCTCATAGCGTATCAAAACTTATTGGTTCACCTCCTGGATATGTAGGATATGAAGAAGGAGGACAACTTACCGAGGCTATAAGACGAAAACCTTACAGCGTTGTGCTTTTTGATGAAATTGAAAAGGCACACCCAGATATCTTCAATGCATTACTTCAAATCCTTGACGATGGAAGACTTACAGACGGACAAGGAAGAGTTGTATCTTTTAAAAACGCTATAATAATTATGACAAGCAATGTTGGTGCAAGTGAAGTCAACAATCAAAATAAAAAATTGGGCTTTGGTGATGACAAAGAAGCTGTTATTGATGCTAAACGTATATACATGGACGCACTCAAACGCAAGTTTAAGCCAGAGTTTATAAATCGTATTGATGTGATTTGCATCTTTGACCCATTAAGTCAAGATGACCTTGTTAAAATTGCAAAAATTCTTATTAAAAATATCAACAAACGCTTAAAAGAAAAAAATCTTTCTATAAAGATGACCGAAAAAGCCTTTTCGTTTATTGTTGAAAAGGGTTCAAACAGCGAGTATGGTGCAAGACCTCTAAAAAGATATATTCAGCAAGAGGTTGAAGACCAAATTGCAGAAAAAATCCTTATGGGAACCCTTGCGAGCGAAGGTGAAATAATTATTGATGAAGAAAATGGCAATTTGACTTTCACAAATAAATAATTTTGCTTTGAAAAATCAAGTCAATTTGTTATAATTTAAGTGTAAAGGGGGTAACGCTTATGAAAATTGAATTTTTAGAAAGAGGTGGATATAAAATTGGTCAACGCCTCGAGCGTATTGTAACTGAAAAACTTGAAAAACTCGACAAATATTTTGACGATGAAGTTTCAGTTAAGGTTGTTTGCTCAAAACAAGCAAAACAAGAGAAACTTGAAATTACTGTTTCTAGCAAAGGACTTTTGTATAGAAGTGAAGTAACAAGTGACAACATGTATTACAACATTGATTATGCTCTTCCAAAACTTGAAAAACAAATTGTTAGGACAAGAGAAAAGAGAAATGAAAAGAAAGCAAAAGGTTCTAAACAAGAAAACTTTCTTCCATTTGAATTTCTTGAGAAAGAGCCAGAAGATCTTCCATCAATCTATAAGAAAAAGACCTTTGACCTTGAACCAATGTTAATAGACGACGCAAGATTTGCCATTGAAAGACTTGGGCACGATTTCTTCGTTTTCTTAAATGCAGAGTCAGGGAAAATTAATGTTCTTTATAGAAGAAAAGATGGCAAATTCGGTCTTATTGACCTTATTTACTAATCTTGTTTGCATAAAATAAAGATAGTTGCTGTGCTTTTTAAGTAAAAGAATTAAAAAAAATCAGGATTGCCCATAAGTTGTGGGATAAACAAAAAGCATACCTTAAAGCCTTTAGGCCTGTTGGTATGCTTTTTTGTTTTCGTAATGATAAAAGAATTTCCTTTAGTAAAGGTTTAGAAGAAATTATATTTGGATTAAAACGACCTTTTTAATAATAAATTTAAACGCAAAAAAAGGTGACAACAAAGCCACCCCTCACAAAAAACTATTACTCAATTAGTTTGCTTTTTTAAGATTGTCAAGCATTTTAGCATAATGAGCTTTTTTGCGGTTTGCACTATTTTTATGAATTACGTTATCAGTTGCAGACTTGTCTAAAAGGGCAACGACATCATTGTAAGCAACTTCGCTTCCAGTAAGGTCTTTGTTTGCAACAGCAAGTTTGAATCTTTTAATATATGTAGCAATTTTAGATTTGATTGCTTTGTTTTCTGCTGTTTTTTTGTCGATAACTTTAACTCTTTTTTCTGCTGATTTAATGTTAGGCATGATTTTCTCCTTTAAAATTTCTAAAAGAGTATAACATAAGAAAACTTTATCGTCAAGTAAAATAAATATTTTTTTTAATTTTTAGCAAAATATTTGTATGTTTGATTTAATAGATGAATGTGGAAAAGACTTAAAGCGGGCGGGATACAAAGTGGAAACCCTGTGTGATGGGGCATTGAGCCATGCAACGCTTAACATAAAAAGTCAAAAAGAAAGTGAGCGTTTTGCACTTGACAAGGGGGATTATCATATTTTCACCTTGCCAAATCTTTATGACGATGAGTTTTGTTATGGTCGAATTTTAGAAACCAAACTTTGTGGGGTGATAAAATCCCTCCTCAAAAAGGAAAACATAAAGCGTGATGCCAATGTGCTGATTGTGGGGCTTGGAAATGCTGATGTGGAGTGCGATAGGCTTGGGAAAGAAGTATTTGACCGTATCAATATTGCTCCCAAAAGTCGAAAAGGAAAAATTTATAAATTTTGTCCAAATATCTTTTTTTTGACAGGTATAAATGCGATAGATTTAACTAAAATGCTGGTTGATAAATTTGACATAAATCTTGTGATATTAATTGATAGCCTTACAACAAACAATCTAACAAGGCTGGGCACTTCTTTTCAAGTTACAACTTCTGGATTGACTCCGGGAAGCGGGGTTCATAGGTTTGGCAAAAAGATTTCAAGAGAAGAAATATTTTCAAAGATTATATCAATCGGAGTTCCGTTTATGATAAATTCTTCCTCATTTGCGGGCGAGAAAGAAGACATTTTGCTATGTCAAAAAGATATCTCTTCCTCCGTTGCATTGGCTGGGGAAATAATTGCGGGAGCTATAAACGAGGTGCTAAAATGAATTATTATCTTTTAATTCCTTTTGGCATTTTGCTTTTGCTTATTATGCCAATAAAAATGAAAGTGAGAGTATCTTTTAATGCTCTTGAAAAGGCAGGAGGACTGGGAATTTTTCTGTTTGGAATAAAAATTCAAGATTTAATCTTTTGGATTAGAGGCAACAAAATTGTTTCGATGAAAAACAAAAAAGCCCACTCGAAGGAAATTGAGTTTGATAGTGATAGTATGATTTTTGTGGAAATTTTTGCTAGTCAACTAAAAAATAAGACCAGACTTCGAGAACTATCGCTTGTTTATAACCTTGGCTTAAACGATGCCTTTCTTACAAGTATGGTGGCGGGGTATTTAAACCAAATGATAGTCACTTTCTTTGCCGTTTTAAAATCCTATCGCCCAACTGCTAGCCTAGGTATGATGAACAACATTGCTTACAATCAAAAGGTTTGCACTTTTGCAATAAGGTCAAGACTGTCAATTTCTTTATTTGATGTGGTATATTCCCTTGCAAGGTCGGTTATGCTAACTAGGAAAAAATATTCTTTAAAAAGGAAACCAAAGGAGGCAACATGAAATTTTACGATACAAAAGGTTCTTTAAACGACTTAATTGACGGTGCTATGAGCAAAATTAAAACCCTTGTGGATTCAAGCACTGTGGTTGGAGACAAGGTTGAGACTGCGGACGGAACCACTATTATTCCTATTTCAAAAGTAAGTGTGGGATATGTTGTAGGTGGTGGAGAATATGCCGACATGAGTGCAAGAAGGGTGGCAAATCACTTTCCTATGGCTGGTGGTTCTAGTGGTGGTATGAGTGTGTCACCTGTGGGCTTTTTAATTATTTACGAAGGGAGCGTAGAATTTGTAAATGTTGAAAATAAATCGCTCTATCAAACCGTTTTAAATATGGTTAACACCTTGCTTAACAAACTTAATGAGGGGCAGAGCAATGAAAATAAAGAATCTTAAAACACTATTTGCTTGGTGCTTTGTAATCATTTTCTTGTTCGGAGCACTTTTGGGCGGTGTAACAATGGTTGCTCGTGCTGAAAGCGTGTCACTTCCCGCAAAAGCTATGTGTGTTATGGAAGCAAGCACAGGTAGGGTGCTGTATGAAAAAAATAAAGCTGAAATCATGCCAATGGCGAGCACCACTAAAATTATGACAGCACTTACTGCGATAGAAAATTGCATAGACCTTGATAAAAAATTTGAAATTTCGCCAAAAGCGGTTGGCACGCCTGGAACAAGTATATATCTCCGCAAAGGTGAAATTATGTCAACGAGAGATCTTCTTCTAGGATTAATGCTTGTTTCTGGAAACGATGCTTCCGTTGCGATAGCTGAACATGTAAGCGGAAGCACTAAAAATTTTGTAGAGAGAATGAATAAAACCGCAAGAAAAATAGGTGCGTTTGACACGCATTTTGATAACACGCATGGTCTTGATTCTAAAACACATTATACATCGGCTTACGACCTAGCATTAATAACCTCGTATGCGCTTAAAAATCCAACATTCAAGGAAATTGTTTCGACTAAAAATGCAAAAATTGTCACAGATAGCGGTAAAACCAGATATTTGAGAAATAAAAACAAATTGCTGTTTTCTCTTGACGGGTGCGTTGGAGTCAAAACTGGCTTTACGAATGACGCTGGCAGATGCCTCGTTTCGGCTTGCGAAAGAGATGGTATGACTGTAGTCTGTGTAGTGTTAAATTGTGGACCAATGTTTGAAGAAAGCAAAACTCTTCTTGAAAAAGCATTTAACGAATATAGGCTTGTAGATTTAACATCTTTTTGTACGCTTCCAAAAGAGTTAGAAGTGCGAGATGGACGCGAAGACAAGGTTAAAATAGAAGGTAGAGGCAAATATTTATATCCACTCAAAACTGGTGAGGAAAAACGAGTAAAGTGTGAATTGTCCTTGCCTCAAAGCCTACTTGCACCAGTGGAAAAAAATCAACTAATAGGTGAAGTTAAAATTTTTGTAGATAATGACTTGCATTTTACCCAAAAAATATATACAATTAACTCTGTAAGGAGTAAATCTATCTTTGCTAGATTTAAGGAAATGATAGATAAGTGGTAAAATGAGATTAAACAAATTTTTGTCTAATAGTGGTGTGGCTTCAAGAAGAAAGTGCGACCTTTTAATAGAAGAAGGAAAAGTTACTGTCAACGGCAAAGTTGCATGCGAACTTGGACTTAAAATCAATGAGAAAAAGGATAAAGTAAAAGTTGAGGGAAAAGAGATTTCTCTTCCTTCTTCTTTTGTGTATATAAAACTTAACAAACCAAAGGGGTATGCTTGCACTGCAAGTGATGAAAAAGGAAGAAGAACCATTTACGATCTTGTTGATTGCGAAGAAAGACTTTTTTCAATAGGAAGACTTGATTACGACACAGAAGGTTTGATAATTCTCACAAATGACGGAGATTTTGCTAACGCTGTTGCTCACCCTCGCTTTCAAACTGAAAAAGAATATCGTGTTACGGCCGAAGGAGAAATTAAAGAAAGTGAACTTGCTGTTATGCGAAAGGGTGTTGTCGTTGACGGCGAAAGAATGCCAAGTGCAAGAGTTGAAAAACTTTCCTACGAAAATGGTTTTACAAAACTTTCTGTTGTTATTGACGAAGGTCAAAACAGACAAGTAAGGCGTATGTTTGAGGCGATTGGACATCAAATCAAACTTTTAAAAAGAGTAAGAATTGGGCAAGTAAGGCTGGGCGGGCTAAAACGCGGAGAATATAGAGACCTTACAGAAGAAGAACTTAACCTTCTTACAAAGGGGCACTAAATGAAAGTCGCTATAATTGGTGGCGGTGCAAGCGGACTAATGGTTGGAGGGGAGTTATCTCATCTAGGTTATGAGGTAACTATTTTTGATGGAAATGAAAAGGCTGGGAAAAAGATTTATATAACTGGCAAAGGAAGATGCAATGTGACAAATAACTGCTCTCCAAGTGAGGTGCGTGAAAATATTGTGCATGGTGATAAATTTATGTTTTCCGCCCTTAACCTCTTTTCGCCTGAAAACACAATAGAATTTTTTGAAAATTTAGGCGTTAAATTGAAAACTGAAAGAGGTAATAGAGTGTTTCCAGAAAGCGATAAAGCAAGTGACATTACAAAAGCACTTATTAAAAATGCAAAGGATTGCTCTTTTTGCTTTGAAGAAAAAGTTTTAAACATAACTAAAAGTGAAGAAACATTTATTGTTAAAACAAAAAATGGAGAATACTATTTTGACAGAGTAATAATAGCTACAGGAGGAAAAAGTTATCCGGCGACTGGAAGCACTGGTGACGGCTACGAGTTTGCTAGGCTTTTTGGGCATAAAATAGTGTCTCCACACGGTGCACTTGTTCCAATAAAAATAGCAAAGGGCTTTGCGGAAATGCTTGAAGGCTTGTCACTTAAAAATGTAACATTAAAAGCCAATATTGACGGCGAAGAGAAATCCTTTTTTGGTGAAATGTTATTTACACATGATGCTATATCAGGACCAATAGCACTTTCTCTTTCAAGCTTTATAGGGCAATCAAGAAATGTTAAACTGGCGATAGATTTTAAGCCGGCACTTACACTAGCCCAAGTAGAGGCACGCCTTTTAAGAGACTTTGATGCAAATAAAAATAGCGAAATTTTGACTATCATGAGAGGACTTTTGCCAGAACGACTTGCCAAAGCATTTTTACTTGGAAATAATATCGATAGTAAACTAAAAGTTCATTCAATTTCAAAAGAATTGAGGGAACAACTTGCTTCAAAATTAAAGGACTTTCCATTGAAGTTTGCTGGACTATATCCAGTGGAGGCTGGGATTGTCACAAGTGGAGGAGTAAGTCTAAATGAAATAAATCCAAAAACCATGGAGAGCAAACTTGTTAAAGGTTTATATTTTGTGGGTGAGGTGCTTGATATAGATTGCCTCACGGGAGGGTTCAACCTTCAATGTGCTTTCTCAACGGCTTTTGCCTGTGCATATAATTTTCAATAAGGAGGGCGTAAAATGTTTAGATTATGTCAATTCCTTGCCGCGTTGCCTATAAAAATATTATACCCAACAAAATTCATCGGCAAGAAAAATATTCCAAAGGGAAAATGCATAATAGCGTCTAATCATCGCTCTAACATGGACGCAGTGCTCCTTGCGGTAAACACCTGGGAAAAGAAGTATTATCTTGCTAAAAAAGAACTTTTTAAAGGAAAGATGAAAAGTGCACTCTATAGGTCTTTTGGAATGATTAAAGTGGATAGAGGTGCAAATGATTTAGGGGCAATAAAAGCCTCACTTGAAGTCCTGAAAAAGAATAAGAAACTTGTGATTTTCCCAGAAGGCAGAAGAATTGACAACATCAACAACGAAATGGGGGAGATTAAGCAAGGCATTGCAATGCTTGCAATTAAAGGACAAGTGCCTATTGTCCCTATGTATATCGCAAAGAAACCAAAGGTGTTTAAAAGAAATAAGGTGTTTTTCGGGCTTCCATTTACACTTGAAGATTTTTATGGATTGCGTCTAACTGCCGATACGCTTAAACAAGCAACTGAAATAATAGAATCAAAAATGAAAGAAATTCAAATTATTGCCCAGAATTCTTTGACAAAGAAGAAATAATTTGTTAAAATTTTTCTAGGAGTAATGATGGATAAGCAAAATAATTTAGAAACAGA
The DNA here is from genome assembly GCA_934793215.1 of uncultured Clostridia bacterium. Classification (GTDB taxonomy): domain Bacteria; phylum Bacillota; class Clostridia; order Christensenellales; family UBA1242; genus Caccovivens. Next base: position 360,613 of record CAKVOP010000001.1, read on the forward strand.
AAAATTTGATCTTGCCTCAATTGAAAAGACTTTTGCTCATTACAAAAAGGGACAAACTTTTGATGGCGTGGTTGTTATCAAGCGTGACAATGGTTGTATTTTCAACATAGGTGGCAAAAATGATGCGTTTTTACCAAAAGAAGAAGTTGAAGATTACGAAAACCTTAAAATTGGTGATAGATTTAAGGTTATAATAACATCAAACAAAAATGAAGATGGCATGCTTGAAGTCTCAAAGACTTTGGCAGACAATCAAATCTTGGCCACTCAAAACGCAGGGAAACTCAAACTTGGAAGTAAGTTTACATTTGTTGTAAGTGGTGCCAGTGAAGAAGGCTTAACTTCTAAAATGGGTGAATATTCAATTTTTGTTCCCCAAACAGAAATGAGTAGACGAACGCATGACCCGAGGCGTGCAATAGGCAAACAATTTGAAGCCACAGTCACCGAAATTGATAAAGAACATAAAAGCATTGTTGCAAGTATAAAAATTCTTGAAGATAGCATAAGAGAAACAATCGAAAATACTTTTTGGAATTCAATATTTATTAACAAGATAGTAAAAGGAAAAGTTAAAAAGATTTTGAGTTACGGTGCCTTTGTTGATGTGAGCGGAGTAGATTGTTTTGTGCATATTTCTAATATGTCTTATGAAAGAATCTCTAGTCCAAGCGAAGTGTTGAAAGAAGGCGAGGAGTATACTTTTAAAGTTATAGAACTTGATCGCGAAAACAAAAAAGTTGGTTTGAGTTATAAGGCACTTTTAGAAAGTCCAAGACTTATCGCTATAAAAGAACTTCATGTGGGTGCAATTTATAAAGGTATTGTTGTAAAAATATTAAAGTTTGGTGCAATAGTTAAACTTGAAAATGGTGCAACAGGACTACTTCATGTAAAAAATGCTACAAGTGAAAATAATAAACAAATCTATGAGATTGTTAAACTCGACCAAAAAGTAGAAGTCGAAGTGATAGAGAAAGATGAAGAGGAAGAAAGAGTATCTTTCAAACTTGTTTCGTTACTATAATTGTTGCTATTCTATTAAACAACCTACAATATATAGTGTATTCTGTGTTTGATAACGAAAAGTTCTGAAAAAATGTTTCTGCAAGATAAAACACAGCATTCAAAGCTCAAAGCAAAAATTGAGTGAAACAATCACTCAATATGCTAATGTGGCTCAGTCGGTAGAGCAGTTGATTCGTAATCAACAGGTCGCGGGTTCGATCCCCGCCATTAGCTCCAATAAATATAACTATGATCTACAATTTATCATAGATAACATTTGGGCAGACCCATTAGGTAATAATTCCTTTTGGTTTGTTTTTTAAAAATGTTTTGAAAAAGAAAGATTGTTGTGATATAATCAAAATGAAAATATGGCAAGTTTCTAAAATCGAAAGGGATACTATGGAAAGAAAAAAGTTTAATCGCGGTACTATTGGCGGGGGAATTGCTAGAATTGTTATCTCTGCTATAGCAATAATAATTGCAATTATTGTGTTGTCATCTGCAATTAAATCATGGCGCTCTGAAAATATCGGTAGTGGTATTTTTATGTGCATAATTTCAACAATAATGGTGGTTGCTAGTTTATCCTTTATTACCAATGGCGTTAAAATGATTCTTGATGGGAAAAAGTCTCTTGAAGTTTTGCGTAAAGGTCGTGCGGAATTTGGGAGAATAATTGATTTGTCTGTTACCGAAGTTACTGAAAATAACAATGGTTGTGTGGCACACTATAATATATTCAATCTAAAATTTGAATACACTGATGAGAGTGGAAGATTGTGTGAGAGTCAAGAACAAGTCAGCCAAAAAGTTTACACACAATTGCAAGAAATGACACTTGTCCCTATCCTTGTGTACGGGGAACGAGCTGTCTTTGATAAAAAAAGATTAAATAACGAAAATGATGAGAAAAGTTCGCAAGCAAATTAATTAAAGAATATTACTTGTTAACTAAACTTAAATGCAAATACATTTTGTTAAAATATAAAAGAATTAGAAACAGAAAGTTTTTTAGGAGGCAAAAATGCTTGAATATCAAAAATTAAGTAAACAGAACTATTTAGAAGTTTTAAAAATTAAACATTTACTTTTCCCAGAGTCAAATTCGGACGAGGATTATGACAAATATTTTAGTGGAGAAAATAAATCAAATTATTATTTAGTTTTGAAAGATGGCACGCCTTGCGCAACAATCGGTTGGTACGACTTTGACGAGCGAGGCGAAGATGCTTTTGTCGGTTGGTTCGGTGTACTTCCGGAATTTCAAGGACTAGGCATAGGAAAAGAAGCACTCAAATTTATCATTAATGAAGTTAAAAACTTAAATTATGATTATTTGAGAGTTTATACTGATAAGGTCGTAAATGCAGTTTCGACAAAATTATATGACAAGACTTTTGATTTGAGAGAAGATTATACATATCCAGATAAGATAGGTGAAACAAACAATTTTGTTGTGTATACGATATTCTTTAATGATAAACATGAAGAATGGCATAATCGTCCTTTAAATGAAGATGATAATTATGAATTTTAAATGTTTTAGTCAGCCATTTTGACAACTTGATGACATTTAAATAAACTTGCAATAATTGAATTATTAATAAAATTTATAAATAAAAAGACCATATTAAAATGGTCTTTTTTTAGTTTAATGGATTTCCCAAAATAATTGCTTTGTTTTTTATAGGTCTCAATTTTGTATTGTTTTAGAACACTCGTTTTTTTAGGTGAATAATACCGAGTATAGAAGAAAGGATAATTGTCACACCTACAACAGATGAAATTATTACGATTGCAGTTGTATGGTCGCGTTTTTCTGGTTTATCTTGTTCCCATTTTGCATACAAAGTCATGTCTTGGGTAGCCTCATTATTAAAATCCCATTCGGTTGTAAGAGATGAATCTGTAAACCAACCAACAAGTTTATAACCAGTTCTATTTAGTGATGGAAGTGATATTTTTGTGTTTTCATTTATTGTTTGACTTGAAACGAAGAATTCGCAATTTGTAACAAAATTAATTGTTATGGTTCTTGGTTGTGTTTGTGGCAAGTAAACATCAATACCTTTGTTTTCGTGTGCCGTATAAAGAAGAGCGTGACCTTTAACAGTAGGGTGAGGGTCAAAATATTGATAAAGAATAGTACCTCCATTAAGTGTCCCGCTACTTATCATTGAACTTACTTTATCGCTTGTTACTTCGTCAACTTGTGCATTAACATATTCGGTGTAAGACTTGCGAGTTACTACGCTTGTATTGTCAAATTTTTCGTCAAACTCGTTTTTAGAATCTACTAAAATGAATCTATTTGTAGAGTTTTGTTCATTAAAGAAAGCAATTTTTTCTGCAATAACTTCATTTATCCCTTTATAGTCACTTCCATTAGAATCTTTACCGCCACCGATAACGATTTCTGTTGTTTTTGAAATTATATCTAGATTTTCCTGTGTGAGTTTTGGAAAATATGCTTTTATCATAGGAAGATCCAGTAAACTTGGGTCTGCATCAAGCACTTTATAAGGATTGTATAAGTTTGTGAAGTAAATTTTTGCGTTTGGGTTGATGGTATTCAAAAGGTTCAACAACTCGCCAAATTCACTGTCTAGACCTTTTATGTTTTTCTCGGTATTGCCTAGAATGTAATCTTTAAGTGTTTCTTCAATTTCAGCTTGGGTAATTGAAGGTGAGGAAAAGCCTAAAAATCTTTGAATTAAACTTGAAGCTTTGATTAAAACATTATTTGCGCCTATACAAACTGTAATAATATTTGCATTTGATACGCTGTTGAAAATCTCTTGATTTGTTAAAGTTGGATAGGTTGTGTTTCTTTCGTTAGCACTCTTTGGCGTGTTTGTTTGCTCGTCATAAAACTCGCCTATATAATCCATCAAATCTTGGCATGTATCTCCTGAATAAGAGAAATTATATGCGGTGGTTTGATATGTTTGTTTGAGTTTTTTGTTTATTAGGTCAGGATAGGAATCCGTCACAAAATCGAACGATTCATCTGCACCAGAAATCAAAGGCTCTGAATCCGTTTTTGTCTTTAAATTTATTGCACACCCCTCGGCGATGCTATCCCCAAATGCCACATAAGTAATGGATTGCTTGTTTTCTACAAGAGAAGAATTTTGCTCTGCGACTGAAAAACTTGTGGGGAGCCAGCCCAATAAAAGTACAGTTATTAATGTAAATATAATACTTATTTTTTTAAACATATTATCCTCTTTTTGTAAGTATATCACAAACAACAGATTTTTCCACTATTTTTTCTTAAAAATTATTAGTTTATTTAATTTACTGCATAGTGCAAGCATTGGTTGACTAAATATGCTATTTAGTTTATAATTTTTGAAAAGCAAACAGGTTCTAAACGCTTAAAGTGCGTTGTGCAATATGCTCAAAACGGGAGAGAAAAGTAAAATGGAATATGAAATAGACTATAGTCCAACTGACGAAAATGTTTTAGGTGCAATAAAGGTTGATAGAGCAGTTTTTAAAGGTTTTGATGTGGGAAATTTTCAAACTTGCAAAAACTGGCTTTCAGTTAATGAAGGAATTTATACATTTTTGAAGTGTGATAATAAGGTGATTGGTTATATAAATTTTATGCCAATAACAGAAGATTGTTATAAAAGTTTTTTAAAAGCAGATTATAAAGATTACGAAATCAACGCAAAGGATATATTACCTTTTTGTAAAGGAGAAAATTTATGCCTGTTTGATTCTGTTGCTATATTAGAAGAATATAGATGTAAAGATGCAATAAAAGCACTTTGGGGTGGACTACAAAAAAAAGTTGAAAATTTACAGCAAAGAGGCGTAATAGTCAAGTCCTATGTTATGGATTGTGTTTCAAACAAAGGAATAAAGTTTGCGGAAAGACTTCATGCAAAATTTATTCGCTGGACTGAAACGGGTGCAATTTTTGAAGGCACAAGTTTAGATATAATTCCTAATTAAATTGGGCAAAATTAAAGGAGGAGAAATGATGCTAAATATAGCTATTGATGGCTTTTCTGGGGCAGGGAAAAGTACAGTTGCTGACCAAATCGCTGAAAAACTAAATATAAAAAAGTTTGACACGGGGTCAATGTATAGAGGGCTTGCTTGTGAATACTTGGCTCAATCTTTGCCAGAACCAAACGAGCAAATTATTGAAAATTTTATTAGCTCTGTCAGCGTTGAAATCTTTTTCGAAGGTAACAAACAACATGTTGTTGTCAATGGCACTGACTATACACAGCATCTTCGGGAAGAAAAAATAGGTTATTATTCTTCATTAATATCTCCATTCCCACATTTAAGACAAAAGGTATTATCAATCCAACGCACATTTGCATCGCAAAATGATTGTGTTATGGAAGGAAGAGACATAGGAAGTGTGGTCTTGCCAAATGCAAGTGTTAAATTTTTTCTAACTGCTTCTCTTGAAAAACGAACACAAAGGCGACTTAAACAATTGCAAGAAATGGGACTTGATGGAAACTATGAAGAAATTTATGCAAGCCTTAAAGTGAGAGACCAAAATGATTTATCTCGTAAGATTGCACCATTAATAAAAGTAGATGATGCCATTGAAATAGATGCGAGCGAGAAGACTATTGATGAGGTCGTCGATGAATGTCTAAAAATTATATATGAAAAAACAGGAAAGTAATTTTACATTTCAGTCAAAGGTTTATCAATGATGTTTATTAGAAGCATTTGATATGCTTTTCTGTATTGACAATAGCACTTTTGGGTGCTATTATTTTTATGGGAGAAATCAATGTCAAAACAAAAGAAATTTGATGAGACGACCCAGTCTTATATATGGTTAGAAACTGATGAAGAACAGGAATGTCCGCTTTGCACAAAAAAAGATTATAAGCGAATCTTCCAAAATAAAGATGCTCTTCAAGTTGATTTTATAAATAAACTTCAAACTGATAAAGTAAATAAAGCCGAAATGGCTGAATTTTTGGTTTCACTTATGTGTGAGTTTGTGGGGCAAAATGGCATTAAGTATTTTGAACTTCCTTCTTTACAAATTGTCGATTTAGATATAGGTAATGGCTATTACGACAGCGAAAATAATGTTATTTTAATATCGTCGAGTTATTTTGAAGAATTTAATAAGTTTGCCTGTCCTTCACTTGTTTTTCTCAAACTTGTCGATACTTTGGGACATGAAATGACTCATTTTAAACAATTTTATGCCTTAATACAAAGGCTTCAAAAAGACCATACGGCAGACATAGAAAATAACGAGTTTTTTACGCAAGATGATGAAATTTTTGACGAGTGGACGTTAAAGGCGATAAGAGCAACACTTGACAATGAAACATCAAAGAAAATAAGAAACACAAGTTATAGAAGTCTTGAAGTTTCCCTTAACTATAATAAATATTATCTTGCTTTATGCGAAAAACAAGCACGAAATGGAGGAAGAGCATTCCAAAATAAAATGATGGATAAGTGGGAAAATTCTCACATAATCAAAAATACAATGTGGTTGCGTGCTCAAAAATTGCATAAAAAAGGCTTTCTTGAGAAAGCTGATAAATCATATATGAAAAATGCTATAAAATATGACCGTGCGGTTACTAGTAAATTCTTTTTGCTTGTCCCTCATCTTGAAATGCTTAAACGAAACACAGATAAGTTTCATTTTCGACAACATGTTATGACAAAAGCAATCAAAGCACTGAAAGCCATGTCAAAAACAGACCTTGTCAAAGCTTATTGGCAAGCGGTGAGAGATGGGAATGATGTTATGTTGCCATTCTTTGTGGATATCATGGCAGAAAGATTGCCTGTCAAGGCTCTTGAAAAAATTATGGATAAGACTATGAAAATTATGACAAAGCCAAACGCAAGTAAATCTTTTGAAAAAACAATCGCGTATCTTAACATTTTGTTACGTTGGCCTGACTATGACTCGACAGAGATTGCAACATTTTTATATAGAGCAATAGAGAATAGAAATGGTGATTGCGTCGAACTCTTCTTTAAGGCTTGTCAAAGAAAAGATTTTGCTAAAAAAACTGCGTCACATTTATCCCACCATCTTATGGACATTTATGAACGTTCTGTTGACACAATAGAGAGGTTGTCTCCAAAACTGGAAGAATTGGAAGGTGAGTATACAGTAACTCCAAGAATGAAGCAATATCGAGAAGATTTTGAATTTTTGGCAAACATTTGCAAAATAATTCTGCCATTTCTTACAAAGGGTGATTGCTCGTATGTCGAATTTTCACGCTTTCAATTGATATTCGATAAGCATTTAAAACTTCTTAATAGAGTCGTAAAATGTGCGAATGACAATGCAGAATATGACGGAGATGATGAAGATTATGAAGATGAAGAATTTGAGGCCTAAAAGGTCTCATTTTTCTTTTTATTACGAAAGATATTTTAACGATTGATTAAAATTTTATGATGCAATAGAGAGAAAAGGTTTTTAAATAAGATTTATAAAAAAGGAATGGATAAATAGAACTTCCCCTTAAAAAGAGTTAAAGAGTGGTTAAGGGGGAGGGGGAATGTAGTTAGGACAATAGCAAAAAGGAGGATATAACCACCACGGGTGCTAGCGTATCGCGGAATATATGAAAAAAGAC